>CBFHYV010000020.1:0-20850 GCA_965660085.1 uncultured Paracoccaceae bacterium | reverse complement strand
GTCCTTCGCGGCGGGGGCGGGCTTTTCCGCACCGGCCTTGCGGGCTTCGGCTGCCTTGCGCTGGGCCTCTTCGGCCTCCTTGCGCTGGCGTTCTTCCTCCTCGGCCTTGCGGCGGGCGGCTTCCTCGGCTTCGCGCTGTTCGCGTTCCTTGCGTTCCTTGTCGGCGCGCAGGCGGTCGCGTTCTTCGGCGCGCGCCTTCTCTTCGGCCTCGCGGCGGGCCTTTTCCTCGACCTCGCGGGCCTTGGCCGCCTGCAACGCCTTCAGGCGACGTTCCATCTCTGCTTCGGACACGCCTGCGGGGCGGTTGGTGCCGCCCTTGCCGCCGGTGGTGCCGGCTCCGGGTTTGGTGGCAGCCGCCTTCGGCACCACGACCCGTTTACGCTTTGTCTCCACCACGACATTCTTGGTGCGTCCGTGGCTAAAGCTCTGCTTGACGTTCCCCGAACGGGACCCGCCGCCACCGCGCAAACCCAAAGTCTTCTTGCCGTCGTTTTCGCTCATAAAGCTCTTTACCCTTTCCGACGGCCCTTGCCGTCGCGTCCAGCGCCGCCGCTTGCGACGCGCATGCCCTTCAAACGTTGGGCTTCCTCTACAACACGTTCCGTGAGTCCGCCAGCGCGAAGCGCAGCGTGTATCACAGATTGACGCCCGAAGGCCAGCCCAAGCTCATCCGCCGTCAGCCAGCCGATCCAGTAGCCGCGGTGCGGCGTGCTCAGGCGGGACTTTCCGCGTTCCGATCCGTCCTCTGCCTGGATCAGCACCCGCGCCTGCTCTGTCTGCAGCCAGTCCTTGACCCGTTCATAGCCTGTGATGGCGTCACCGGATTTGCGGCTGAGGCTGATCAGATCCACCACCCGGCGCGCCAGCAGCCGTTCCACCATATCGGGCAGATCGGGCGCGGCTTTCGCCGGCGCCTTGGCCGATCTGGCAAACAAGCCCTTGCTGGTGGCTTTCTCCAGCGCGGCACGATCCGCGCTGACCCACATGCCACGGCCCGGCAGTTTGCCTGCCAGATCGGGCACCACGTTTCCGTCAGGGTCTAGCACGAAACGGATCAGACCGCCAAGAGGCTGGCTTTGCCCCGTGGCGATGCATTTGCGTTCGGGCCCGTCCTCGCGGGCGGTCTCTGCGCCTGCTCGGCTCATGTCTGGCTCCTGTCGCGTGGTCAGAGGGTGTCCGCCTCTGCTTCGGCGTCATCCTCTGTTTCGTCGTGTTCCTCCGGCTCAAGCTCCGTGGGATCGACCCAGCCCAGCAGCACGCGGGCGGTCATGACCATGGTCTGAGCTTCTTCCAGGCTGACCTCGAAGCTTTCCAGAATGCCGTCATCCTTGTGGCGCTGGCCATCCACGGTGGTCCAGCCGCCGGCGAGTTCCCAGTCCGCGCATTGCGCGAAATCTTCCAGCGTCAGGATGCCGTCCTTGGCCAGGGCCTCCAGCATCTGGGGGCTCAGGCCGTCGAAATCGATCAGGCTGTCCTCGGCGCCCAGGGCGCGGGCGGCTTCCAAGGCCTGGCGGGCCTGTTCTTCCAGCTGTTCGCGGGCGCGGGTCTGCAGCTCTTGCGCGGTGTCGTCGTCCACACCGTCGATGACCAGCAGCTCGTCCAACTCCACATAGGCGACTTCTTCGAGGTTGGTGAACCCTTCAGAGACCAGAAGCTGGGCAAAGAATTCGTCCACATCCAGCGCGTCCATGAACAGGCGGGTGCGTTCCTCGAACTCTGCCTGGCGGCGCTTGGATTCCTCTTCCTCGGTCATGATGTCGATATCAAGCCCGGTCAGCTGAGACGCCAGGCGCACGTTCTGGCCGCGGCGGCCGATGGCCAGGCTGAGCTGTTCATCGGGCACAACAACCTCGATGCGCTCTGCGTCCTCGTCCAGAACCACCTTGGAGACCTCGGCCGGTTGCAGCGCGTTCACAAGGAAGGTGGGCAGGTCTTCGGACCAGGGGATGATGTCGATCTTTTCGCCCTGCAGTTCGTTCACCACGGCCTGCACACGGCTGCCGCGCATACCGACGCAGGCGCCCACGGGGTCAATGGACCCGTCATAGGAAATGACGGCGATCTTGGCGCGCGAGCCGGGGTCACGGGCCACGGCCTTGATCTCGATGATGCCTTCATAGATTTCCGGCACTTCCATCTTGAACAGTTCGGCCATGAATTCCGGCGCGGTGCGGGACAGGAACACCTGCTGGCCCTTGGTTTCGCGGCGCACATCCTTGATCAGGCAGCGGATGCGGTCACCCTGGCGGTAGGCTTCGCGGCCGATCTTTTCATTGCGGCGCAGCTGTCCTTCGCCTCGGCCAATGTCCACGATGACATGGCCGAATTCCTCCCGCTTGACGACACCGTTGATGATGGTGCCGACCCGGTCCTGGAATTCCTCGAACTGGCGGTCGCGCTCGGCCTCGCGCACCTTTTGCAGGATGACCTGCTTGGCGCTTTGCGCGGCGATGCGGCCCAGCTCCACCGGGGGGATTTCCTCGACATACTGGTCGCCCACGGCGGGGTTTTCCAGGTATTGCCGGGCCTGTTCCACGGTCAGTTCGGCCTGGTAGTTTTCCAGAGCCTCATCCTCGACCACGGTGCGCACGCGGGTGAAGGTGGCGCGGCCCGTCTTGCGGTCGATGGACACGCGAATGTCCATCTCCGCGCCATAGCGGCTCTTGGCGGCGCGGGCGAGGCTGTCTTCCATCGCCGCCACAACCAGACCCGGTTCGATCATCTTTTCGCGGGCAACGGCTTCGGCGGTTTGCAGCAGTTCAAGCTGGTTGGCAGAGGTGATTGCCATTGTCTTACTCCTCCTCAGGCCCTTCGGCCTCGATGATATCGTCGAATTTCGCCGGGTCGGGGTCTGCCGCCTTGCGGGCGCGCAGCATGTCGCGGATCAACTCCTCGGTCAGCACCAGCTTGGCGTCAGAGAGCCAGTCGAATTTCAGCCCGATGGTGCCTTCGGTGACGTTGACCAGAACTTCGTCATCTTCCACGCCCGCCAAAATGCCCTTGAAGCGGCGGCGGCCGTCGATCAGCTCGGTGGTTTCCAGCCGCGCCTCATAGCCTTCGAATGTCTCGAAATCCTTCAGGCGGGTCAGCGGGCGGTCGATGCCGGGGCTGGAGACCTCCAGCGTGTAGGCGTCCAGGATCGGATCCTCCACGTCCAGAATGGCGCTGACGGCGGTGGAGATATCGGCGCAATCGTCAACCTCGATGCCGCCATCGGGGCGTTCGGCCATGATCTGCAGGATCGGCGTCTTGCCGCTCATCAAACGGATGCGCACCAGTTCAAAGCCCATGTCCTCAATCAGCGGGCCCACGATTTCCGCAAGGCGGCGGTCCATGGCGGCTTTGGCGATCAGGTCAGACATCTGGGGTGGCTCCGGGGCACAAAAAAACGGGCGCGCGGCCCGTTTGAATATTCCGGTGGATCATCGGGCAGGCCGAACGAACCGCTGTTGGATTGGTGTATAGGCCGAGTCCCGCGGAAACACAAGGGCCTGCATCGGGGTGGTTCGGGTGTCAGGGGGCCTGGCCCGGCTTGAGCGGCCCCCGCACCACCAACAGGGCCTGTGCGCCCTCGGGCCCTGCGGCGATTTCATGGGGCACATCCGCGTCATAGCGCATGACGTCTGACGCTGTCGCCGTGTCGGAATGGTCACCTGCGGTAACATCCACCTGCCCGCGCAGAACGGTCAGATCCTCTCTCGTGCCCTTGCGGTGGGGCCTGCTGCGCAGGCATCCGCCAGGATCCAGCGTCAGTTCATAGACCTCCGCAATGCGGTCATCCTTCAGCGGAGACAGCACGCGCAGGCTGTACCCCTCGCGGGCGCTGGCGATGCGGGGCAATTCCTCACCCCGGTGCCGGCGCAGCATGGTCTTGGCCGGCGGGGCGCTCAGCATCTCGCCAAGGTCCAGCTCCAGGGCGCGGGTCAGGCGCAGCAGGGTCGCGATGGTGGGGCTGGATTCGCCCCGCTCGATCTGGCTGACCATGGACCGGGACACGCCGGATCGTTGCGCCAGGCTTTCCAGGGAAAGTCCACGGTTGCGCCGCGCCGTGCGCAAGCGGGCAGGCAGATGTTTCAGGAGGTCTTCGGGATGCGACATTCGCGTAACCGTTCACGCGAAGGTGCGCAGGTCAAGCCCCCTTTGCCCGGTTATCCGTTTCGCAAGGCCAGGATGTCATCGGCGCCGATCTCCGCGCCAGAGGCAAGGCGATAGGTCGGGCCGCTGTCTGAAAAATGCACCTCCGTGATGAGGCCGAAGGCCGGTGCGTCCTCGCGCTGGGCAACTGTTCCGTCCTCCATCGTCTCAATGACGAAGCGATAGGCGCCCGGCGTGGCACTTGCGCCCGCCGCAGGCCAGGTGATCTCTGCCTGGGTGTCGCGCAGCGTCAGGGTTTGAACGCGCTCTCCATCCGGCCCGATCACGGCCAGCTGCCGGGTCTGGCCCGGGGCCTCGCCGGGGCGGATGGTGATGGGGTCCGTGCCAAGCTGAACGGCCGCGGTGCTGAGCACCTGCTTGCCGATCATCCCGGCGGCATGCATTTCGCTGGTGGTGCCGGGCGAGACAAGCTGGCTGAGCAGGTTGTTCGTCAGAACCTGTTGTTCTAGCTGTGAAAAGGTGGCCAGCTGCACGGCAAAATCTTCTGCATTGGCCGGGTCCAATGGGTCCTGGTTGCGCATCTGGGCCGTCAGCATCTGCAGAAAGGTGTCAAAATCCGAAGAGATGCTGGAGGCTGTCGAGCCTGTTGCGGCTGGCGGTGGTGCGGCGGTGGCGCTGGATGTGGGCGTGATCATAGTCGAAGGTCCATTCCGGTCTGTTGCATGGCGCGGCGCGGCGGGGCTGGCGGTTCCGCCAGGTCGGCGAAGGGCGCCTCTGCCGTAGGTGTGTTTCCTGGCGGGGCCTCTGCCTGCTGATGCGGTGTGTGGCCGCCCCGCTGGTCAGGCAGGCCGCCGTGCTGCCCGCCGTTCTGGTGCTGGGCGAGGTCAATTCGCAGCTTGTCATGGCCCAGCCGCGCCATGTCCTGTGACAGAAGGTCTAGATGCCGGCGCATCATGTCCAGCGTTTCCGGCCGTTCGACCGTGATGCTAATGCGCGCCTCATCCGTGCCGATATGCAGTTGCATGTCTACGGCTCCGAGCTCGATCGGCTGTAGCTGAATGCGGATGGGCTGACCCGGCTGCAGCGGCAGATGAACCCGCATCTGATCTGTGATCTGCGCTGCGATCTCATGTGCCGGCGCCAGCCCCAGGGGCGCGCTGTGCGGCGCGGGGGCGGGTGTGACAGGCGCCGGGTTCGGCCCAACTGCGGTCATCATGGGCATTGCGCCATCGGGGATGGTGCGGTCTGCCGTTATGGCCGCCCTTGCGTCCCGCGGTTCATACCGGGCCGGGGGCTGTTGATGCGCAGGGTCTGGCAGAGATGCGGGCGGCCAGCGGGTATCGGTGGTTCGTTGCGCGGGCGTGCGGAATGTCTGTGGCGTTTCGGGCATAGCGATGGCCTGAATGGGGGCGGGGCCATTCTGCTGCGGCGCTGGCCCTTTGGCCGGACTAAGTGCCTCATCCGCGCGCGGGCGGGGCGCGGCGGCGGTGGCCATGCGAGGTTGCGGAATGTCCACATTGGCTGGCCCTGCAGGTGCTGTTGGCTGCCGGCGGTTCAGCTCCGGCGCGGGTGGCGGGGCGGATTGTGTGTCCCGTGCCGGGTGATCGGCCTGTGGCGCAGGCTTGGCGCGCTGATCCGGTCGCGTCGGACCGGTCAAGACGGGGCCGTCGGGCTGGAACGGAGCAGTATCAGTGCGCAGTAGCACTGGCGGGTTGTCATCCAGCCGAGGCGTTTGGAGTTGCGGCGGTTGGCCGGTTTGCGGGGTGTCCCCTGGCATGGGTGGGATCTGTGCGGTCTTGGCGGCAGGCGGTCGCGCGACTGCCGTCTGCACTCCGCGTGGCGTGGGGCGTTCGGGCACAACCTGCGGTTCCTCGCGCACGAACGCGGGCACGGTCTGTGGTTCTTTGCGCGCGAAAGATGGCCGGGCATTTAGCTCGGCATAGGCCTTCGGGGCAGAGGGCTCTTCAAGGGGCGGCACAGCAGCCTGGGCTGCGGCCGGCGTGGTCGGCGTTTGCTGGGGGGGCTTTGCAGGTATCTGTGAAGGCCTATTGGGACCTGACCGAACCAACATGTCTTTCGCCTGCAGGCGCTGTCCCTGCGGCGGAACCGCTGGTGAGGCGCCGGTTCCTGCCTGTTTCATTTCTGTCTGCGGCATCGGCCGCGGTGCGTTTTCTGCCGCAAGGGCTTGTTCTGCCTGTGTCAACTTGGCTTGGCCCGGCACCTGTTGCGGCAGCAAGTCCGTCGGCGGCAATGCGGTCGAAGGCATAGGGGGCGGCGCCGGTGCTGTCTTGGGTTGGGCCAAGGGGCTGATTTGCAGTTCCGCCGCTGGCGGAGACTTGGGCGCGCTTCGCGCTGGCGCATCCCTGCGCGGCGCGTCCCGGTCAGCCGGCAGATGCCCGAAAAGATCCGGGCGGGGGGCTGGGGGGCGGTCGGCCGGTGCAATGGCGACATCCCCGGTCAGAGCCGGTCCCGTCGTCGTGCTTGCCGCAAGACTCGGCATGGGGGCTGCCGGTTCCGGGATCGTGTTCTTGCCCATTGCCGCAGGAAGGGGCGCCATGTCTGCCATCGTCTCTTGGGCCGCTGCCGGTTCAGCCTCTGCCCGAGGAGCTTCAGGGGCGAAAGGCGCTGTGCCGTCGTCCTGAGTGGTGGCACCTGCCGGGCTGTGCGCGTCGGTGCCGGCCTCTGGCGACGCCTCCGCGCGCGCGGCCTTGTCGTTATTCTGGCCACTCTCCTGGCCGGCTTCGGTCTGCAGCGCCGCAAAAATCAGTGTGAAGTCCGGGTCTGCTGACCGCTGTGCCGGTGTGGCCGCGGCCTGTGCGGTGGCCACCGGATGCACGGTGAGGGCGGAAATTAAGTGGTTCATAAGCGGCCTTCGCTAGCTCGGGTTGCTGCAAGCTGACCGATTCGCATTTAAGAAAAAGTGAGGCCCGATGATCCTTTCACCCGTAGCATCCCAACCCGCCGCTCCGCTGCAGCAGCCAAAGACGGCGGATGATCTGCTGAATGTCGCCTTTGCGGAGTTCTTCGTGAAATCCACCGGGCTGGAAAAGGCGCTCGCCGGGTCTGGCGGGCCAGGGGCGGATGCGTTTTCGGGCATCATGGCCTCCCTCATCGCGCAAGAGCTTGCCGCGCAGGTCCGTTTCCTGCCCGAAGGTGCCGCGCAATGACCCCGGCCGAAAAACAGGAGTTGCGCGCCGTTTTGGCAGAGCTGCATGCCGCCGCGCGGGCCGCGCGGTTCAAGGACTTGCCGATCCAGAAACTCACCCGCCTGCGCGACCGTCTGAAAGCCGCCGAGGCCCGGGCAGACCCGGCGACCCTGGCCGCCCTGCAGGAGGCCAAGACCGTGCTGCTGGGCCTGGCCGAAGGCTATTTCCCCGCCCATGCCCGCGGCACGGGGTCCGCCCTGGAATGGAGATTTTGAGAAGATTGCGACGTAACCGCCGGAGCAGAATTAACTTTTTGTTCGCTGCCTGCCGCCTAGCGTGCCCTTGCATCGAGGATGGCGCAGCCTCCCACGGGGAGGCGCAAGGACAGAACGTCTGAAATCGGCCCGAACGGGCCTTGGACAACATCGGGCAAAGCCCGACCGCACAAGGAGTTGAGACGTGTCCAGTATCCTGACGAACAATGGCGCAATGGTGGCACTGCAGACGCTGAAGAGCGTGAATGGCAGCCTCGCGCAGACCCAGAACCAGATCTCCACCGGCAAGGCCGTTGCCACCGCCAAGGACAATGCCGCCGTCTGGTCGATTTCCAAGGTCATGGAAAGCGATGTCCAGGGCTTCAAGGCAATCTCCGACAGCCTCTCGCTGGGCCAGTCCACGGTGGCCGTGGCGCGCCAGGCCGCTGAAACCGTGACCGATCTGCTGACCCAGATGAAGGGCAAGATCGTCGCCGCACAGGAAGACAACGTCGATCGGTCCAAGATCAACGATGACGTGACCGCGCTGAAGGACCAGGTGGATTCCGTGATCGCCGCGGCGCAGTTCAATGGGCTGAACCTTGTCGATGGTTCGGTTGCGGGGGCATCGGTGCTGTCCTCGCTCAACCGGGACGGCTCCGGCAATGTGACGTCCTCCTCCATCTCGGTCACGGCCTGGGACATGTCCACGGGCGGCTACACCGCCAAGGATGTCTTCTCCGGCTCCTCCGCCGGTGCATCCACCAATGGTGACACCGTGGCCCTCGCGCTGGACAACGGCGGTGGCAATGAACAGATCGAGATCGCTGAAAACGGCCCCGCCTTCGTTGCAGGTGACAAGATCAGCCTGACCGTCGGCGATCAGACCGTGGCCTATACCGTCACCGCCGAGGACGTGGCCGCGACCACCACGGCGGATATCGTCGCCGTTGCGCTGAAGACGCAGATCGACGATCTAGGCATCGATGGCCTGACCGTTGATTATGACAGCGGCACCCCGGGCACTCTGGATTTCACCAATGGTGGCGGCAATGACCTGAGCGTCAGCGCCCAGTTCACCAATGCCGGCTCCGGCGGTCTTGGCGCGCTGGCGGGCATTGACGTCTCCACCGCTGCGGGGGCGACTTCTGCGCTGGCCTCCATCGAATCCCTGATCGATCGTTCCATCGACGCGGCGGCCAGCTTCGGTTCCGTCGAAGGGCGCATTCAGACGCAGGCGGGCTTCATCTCCTCCCTGTCGGATTCGCTGCGGTCCGGCATCGGCGCGATGGTCGACGCGGATATGGAGGAAGCCTCCGCACGGCTGCAGGCGCTGCAGGTTCAGCAGCAGTTGGGCATTCAGGCCCTGTCCATTGCCAACCAGGCACCGCAGACCCTGCTGTCGCTCTTCCGTTGATCTCAACCGGCCGGGGCAGGTTTTGCCCCGGCCACCGCCGCAGCAACAGGAAGGAGCTGACCGGTGACCTACTTTACCACGGGCGCCGCCCGCGCGGCCTATCGCGCAAATACGGCCGGGATCCATGCCCTCGGGTCCGCACGATCTGCCGAATACGAAGTGTTTTCCCGTGTCACGGCACGCCTGACCGCCGCCGCCAGGGACAAGAACCAACCCTTCGCAAAACTTGCCGAAGCCTTGCACGAAAATCGCAAACTCTGGACCCTGCTGGCCACGGATGTGGCGCATCCGGACAATAAATTACCAAATGATCTGAAACAGCGGATCTTTTCGCTGGCTTATTACGTTGCACACCACAGCGGGCAGGTTCTGTCCGGCGCAGGAAGCACTGACCCTCTGATTGAATTGAACCTGACGATCATGCGGGGTCTGACAACAAAGGATGGTGAGGCATGAGTGGACTGGTTATCAAACTTGCACCGAAAGAGCGTGTGCTTATCAACGGCGCCGTCGTGGAGAACGGGGATCGTCGCACCAAGTTGCAGATCATGTCCCCCAATGCTGCGGTCTTGCGGATGAAGGACGCCATTCATCCTGATGAGGCGCGCACGCCGGTGTCCCGCCTGTGTTATGCCGTGCAGCTGGGTCTGCTGGGCGAGGTCGAAGCCCAAAGCACGATCACCAAGGGTCTGCCCCGGATCGAGGAGTTGAGTCAGGTGTTCACGGATTCCGACAGCCGGGCGCTGTTGGCGGCCGCATCCTCTGCCCTGGTCGAGGGCAATTTTTACCGCTGTCTCAAGTCGCTCAAGCTGCTGTTGCCGCGAGAGGAGCGCCTGCTGGCCCTGCAGGGGGCGTGATGTTCCGCCCGAATGTCACTGCCGGCGGCCTGGTCGGGTGGCGCATGCTGCAGGCCACGATGGAGCGTCAGAGCGAAGCCTTTTCCAACCGGGTGGATCTGCAGAATGAGTTGCGCCGCTTCGACGCGGCCATGAGCAGCATTCGCACGACGGAAGAGTTGGTGGGCGACAGGTCTGCGCTGAAGGTCGCGCTGGGCGCGCATGATCTGGGGGCGGATCTGAACAACCGGTTTTTCATCAAGCGCGTTCTGGACCAGGGAACCGACACACCGAAATCCCTGGCCAACCGATTGCAGGATGATCGGTATCGCAGTTTCGCTCAAAGGTTCGATCCGGCCAAATTGCAGCTTGGCCTGACCGGGGGTGACAGTTTTCGGGAGGATGTGGCGGCAGACTACCTGCGCGTGTCCTTTGAACAGGCCGTGGGGGAGATTGACCCGGATATGAGGCTTGCGCTGGGGTTGCAGCGCTTGTTGCCCGGCATCGCGCAAAGCGCGACAGACGATGCCGCCTGGTTTCGCGTCATGGCCAATCCACCCGTACGCGATGTGATGCAAACCGCGCTGGGGCTGCCGCGCCAGGTCAGCGGCCTGGACATTGATCAGCAGTTGGATCTGTTCAAATCCAAGGCCGATCAGGCCTTTGGAACGCACAGCCTATCAGATTTGGCAGAACCTGATCGGATGGATGCAGTGCTCACGCGCTTTTTCGTGCGGCGGCAGGCGGCGGCGCTGTCGTCCATCTCGCCTATGCAAGCCGCAGTGACGCTTTTGGCCAGTGTGCCGCGGCCAGCCTAGGGCCTCTCTCGGCCCAGCCCGGAGCGGCGCAGGATCAGGGCCAGACGGTCAAACGCATCACTGACAGCGCCTGAGTTCTTTTCTGTCAGGAAGGTTTCGAGGTCCGGCCGCGCCGTCAGCGCGGCGTCGATCTCCGGGTCGGTCCCGCGGCGGTACAAACCGGCACGGACCATATCCATATTGGCGTCCGCAGTGGCGATCAGCCGGCGGGCCTGCGCCAATATGGTATTTTCGGCTTGGCTTGCAGCCTCGGGCAGGCTGCGGGACACAGACCGCAAGACATCCACGGCCGGGAAACGGCCCTGTTCGGCGATGCTGCGGTCCAGCAGGATATGCCCATCCAGCGTGCCGCGCAGGATATCTGCCACTGGCTCATCCATATCCGATCCGGCAACAAGGACGCTGAACAGGGCAGTGATGTCGCCGCTGCCCTCCCGCCCCGGACCGGCGCGTTCGCACATCTTCATCAGATCATGGATCAGGGAGGGCGGATAGCCACGCATGGCGGGCAGTTCTCCGGCCGCGATGGCGATTTCGCGATGGGCCTCGGCATACCGCGTGATGGAATCGGCCAGGAAGAGCACATGCCGCCCGCTGTCCCGAAAATGCTCCGCCACCGTCATGGCTGTCAGCAGACAGCGTTTGCGGTCCGTGGCGCTGCGGTCTGACGGTGCGGCCACGACGACCGTTCTTGCCATGGCTTCAGGCCCCAAGGTATCGGCGACAAAATCCCGGATTTCGCGGCCACGCTCCCCAATCAGGGCCAACACGATGACATCGGCCTCCGCCCTTTTGCAGAAATGCCCGATCAAGGTGGATTTCCCGACACCGGAGCCCGCGAAGAGCCCCACACGTTGTCCTTTGACCAGTGGCAGAAAAGTATCAAACAGGTTGTATCCGCTGCGCAACCGGGCCCCCCAGGGCTTGCGCAGGCCGGGGTTCAGGGGCGCCGTGTCCAGATCCCGCCAATGCGGCCCCGGCAGGCTGGGTGCGCCTTCCAGCGTGCGGCCATCCGGGGCGATCACCTGTCCCAGCCAGCCGTCACAGGGCGCGATTCGCACCGGCCCCCTGTGCAGGACCTTGTCACCCAGGCGCAGCCCGCGGCCGGCCCCCTCTGCCAGCAGGCCCACACGCCCGTCCCGCAGGCAGATCGCCTCGGCCGTGCTGCCGGCGCGGGGCAGATCAAACGTGTCGCCAAGGGCGCAATGGCGGTCAAGCCCGTCTGCCCAGATCATTGCGCCGTCGATCGCGCTCAGCCGCCCTACGGTGCGGCTGGGGGTCAGCGCCCGCAAGGCGCGGCTGGTCTGGGCAAGGATGGTGTCGGTCACCGAACGCTCCATTCATGTGCTGCAAACCGTTTCTAAAGGAATCAGGGTTAAGCCTTGATTGAAGGCAATCGAGGGAGAAGCCCCGATGTTTCAATCGCTTGAACTGTTTACAACATCTTACGCCATGTCTCGCCATGCCGGGCAACGCCAGTCGGTCGCGGCGCGCAACATGGCCAATGCCGATACGCCGGGCTATCGGGCGCAATCGATCCCGGATTTCGCCGAGACGATGAAGACCGACGTGCCGCCGCCCATGCGGGCGACGCGGCCTGGGCATCTGCACTTCGGGGCTGATCCGGGCGCGCTGACGCCACAGGACGCCGGACTGCCATCAGACCCCAACGGAAACAGCGTTTCGCTGGAGCAGGAGATGCTGCGCTCTGTCGCGGCCAAGCGCCAGCACGATCGCGCCCTGGCGATCTATCGGGCCGGGCTGACCATCCTGCGCACCAGTCTGGGCAAGTAAGGGGGCACCATGAGCGAATTTTCCAATACCCTTTCGGTGACGACCAGCGCGCTGGGCCTGCAGGCCAAGAGACTGCGCCTGATTTCCGAAAACATCGCAAACGCGGATACGGCCGGGTTTCGTCGCAAGACGGCGCCGGTGCTGCCGCAGCGCGGCGCGGATGCCGCGCCCGGCCAGGTGCGGCTTGGGCCCGTGCGGCTTGACCAGGCACCGCTGCAACAGGTCCATGACCCGTCCCACCCGTTGGCCGATGCGGCGGGATACTATCAGGGGTCCAATGTGGATCTGATGCTGGAAATCGCGGATTCCCGCGAGGCCCAGCGCAGCTATGAGGCAAATCTGAAAATTTTCGACCAGACCCGGCAGATGTCATCCTCCTTGATGGATCTGCTGCGTCGTTGACACGAACGGAGGCCAGAATGGACGTTCAATCTCTCTTCGCCGCGCAAAGCTATGCCAGCAATCGCACTGCCTTGCGCCCCGATCCCACCGCGCAGGCAACCCCTGTTGCCGACCACCTGCGCAGCTTTCAGCAGACGCTGCAGCAGGCTGAGGCCACGGCATCCGCCGCGATGTCAGGCGATGCCGATCCGCACGCGCTGGTCCACGCCCTGGCACAGTCCGAACTGGCCGTGGAGACAGCAGTGACCGTGCGCAACAAGGTGGTGGAGGCGTATCAGGAAATCCTGCGCATGCCGGTCTGATCCGCCGTGAGCGAGGCTGTTTTCCTCGACCTGCTGCGAGAGGGCCTGTGGGTATCGGTTCTGCTGTCGATCCCGATCCTGTCGGTCGCGCTGGTGGTCGGCCTGGCGGTGGGGTTGTTCCAGGCGCTCACCTCCATCCAGGAGATGACGCTGACCTTCGTGCCAAAGCTGCTGGCCATCGTCATCGCGTTCTGGCTGTCCATGGGGTTCATGTCCCGCAGTCTTGTCACGTTTTTTCAGGACCGGCTGATCCAGCTGGTGATTGGGGGATAAAATGGAGCTGTCCGGTTACACGACGGTTGCGCGCCAATCCGGCCTGATCCGGGAAATGCGCGTGGTCGCCAACAACATCGCCAATATCGGCACCGCGGGGTACCGGCAGGAAGGCGTGGTGTTTTCCGAATATCTTCAGGATGTTGGCCGTGGGGATAGCCTTTCGATGGCCGCTGCCCGGATCGGGCGAACATCGCTGGCCCAGGGGGCGCTTGTTTACACCAATGCGCCGCTCGATTTCGCCATTGAAGGCGAGGCGTTCTTTGCCGTGCAGACGGACGCAGGCCAACGCCTGACCCGTGCGGGCGGGTTTGCCGCCGATGCCGCCGGCCAACTGGTGACCGCGCAGGGCCAGTTGGTGCTGGATTCCGGTGGCGCACCGATCCTGCTGCCCCCGGATGGCAGCGCGATCTCTGTCGCACCTGACGGCACCATGACGGCGGGCGACAACATCGTTGCACAACTTGGCCTGTTTCAACCCGTCAACCCTTTGCAACTGACCCGCGAAGGCGGCGTGCTGTTTGATCCGGGCGCGGACGGGATGGAGCCTGCCTTCACATCCAGCATCGTGCAGGGCGCGGTAGAGGCATCCAACGTGAACCCGGTGCTGCAGATGGCGCGGATGATCGAAGTGCAGCGCGCCTATGAGCTGGGGCAGAGCTTCCTGGATGCCGAGGATCAGCGCCAGCGCAATGCCACGAACACTTTTGTAAAATAGGAGCGGTCACATGAGAGCCCTGGCCATCGCCGCCACCGGGATGAGCGCGCAGCAACTGCGTGTTGAGGTCATCTCCAACAATCTGTCCAACATGAGCACAACGGGCTACAACCCCCGCCGCGCGGAATTCGCCGATCTGCACTATCAGCAGGTGGCGCGGGCCGGCACGGTGAATGCCTCTGACGGCACCGTCCTGCCAACGGGGGTGCAGCTGGGTCTGGGCGTGCGGCCAGCGGCGGTGTCGGTGCAGCTTGCGCAAGGCGCGCTCAGCCAGACCAATGGCGATCTGGACATCGCCATTGACGGGGTCGGGTATCTTGAGGTCACGTTGCCATCCGGGCAGGCGGCCTACACGCGTGATGGTGCCCTGCAACGCAATGCGGACGGGTTGATCGTCACGGCCGATGGGTTCCCCGTTGCGCCGGACATCACCATTCCCGCCGATGCCGAAAGCCTCTCGATCAGCCCGGAGGGGGAGGTCTACGCCTATTTCCAGGACAACCCGGAGGGCCAGTTGCTGGGCCAGTTCAGCATCGCCGGATTCTCCAATGCCAAAGGCCTGGAAGCGCTGGGCAGCAACCTCTTCGCCCAGACCGAGGCCTCCGGCCCGCCGCTGTTGTCCACGCCGGGCCAGGATGGCTTCGGCACGCTGCGCCAAGGGTATCTTGAGGACAGCGCCGTTGACGCGGTCAAGGAAATCACGGAGCTGATCGAGGCGCAGCGCGGATATGAGCTGAACGCCAAGGTCATGACCGCCGTCGATCAGATGATGTCAGCCACCACGCAGGTGCGTTGATGCGAGTAGTGGTTTTGTTGATCTGCGCGCTGATCGCAGGGCCGGTGGCGGCCGACATCGTGCTGGCCGCGCGCACCATTCGCCCCGAAGAGGTGATTGCACCCGCCGATCTGGTCATCAAGCCGGGCAACCTGCCCGGTGCCTATAGCGATGCGGAGTCCGTCATCGGGCAAGAAGCGCGCGTGATTCTCTATGCGGGCCGGCCCGTGTTCCGGGGCAACTTGCGGCCCCCGGCCATGGTTGGGCGCAATGACATCGTCACGCTGGTCTATCACCGCAACGGGCTGGAAATCACGGCCGAGGGCCGCGCCCTGACGCGCGCGGCCGCCGGGGAACGGGCGCTTGCGCTCAACACGTCATCGCGCACGCGGGTTAGCGGAATCGTCACGGCAGAGGGGCATATCGTTGTTCAATAATCCTATCCGCCTGGGGGCGTTGGGGCTGGTGTGCCTGCTTTCGGCCTGCGGGGATCTTACCACAGTCGGCAAGGCGCCGGCCCTGTCCGCCCCGACCGAGGGGCGGGAAACCGTCGCCATGCAGGCCGCCGCCTTTGCTGCGCCGCCTCGCCGGGCATCCGATGCGCGCGCCTCTCTCTGGACCGGGCACCGCGGGTCGCTTCTTGGCGAACGGCGGGCGGAACGGCGTGGCGATATACTGACCGTCGTCATCGAAATCGACGACCAGGCGGAGATCTCCAATTCCTCCGACAGGTCGCGCAGCTCCAGCCAGTCCATGGATCTGCCCAATCTTTTTGGCCTGCCGCAGCGGCTGAACGCCCGCGCCCGGACCGAGGCTGACATGACCGCGCCAGTCGGGGTCGGTTCCTCGCTGCAGGATTCTGGGGATGGTCAGGTTCGCCGGAATGAACGGCTGACCCTGCGCGTCGCCGCCACGGTGGTGGATGTGTTGCCCAATGGCGCATTGGCCATCGAAGGAACCCAGGAGGTGCGCGTGAATTTTGAGCTGCGCGAGTTGCTGGTGACAGGCTTCGTGCGGCCTGAGGATGTCTCTCGCAGCAATGAGATTTCCTATGACAAGATTGCCGCCGCACGCATCTCCTACGGGGGGCGGGGGCAGATCTCGCAGGTTCAGCAGCCGCGCTATGGCCAGCAAATCCTTGACATGATCCTGCCGTTCTGAGGTGCCCGGATGAAGCTGATCCTACCGATTGTTCTCGCCCTTGCGGGGGTGGCTGCCGGTGTGGGCGCGGGATTTGTCCTGCCCGGCGACAAGGCTGCGCCGCCCGCGGCGGAACCGGCGGACGCGCCGGAAAAACCCGCGCCGGCCGCGCCCGAACCCCGGCTGGACGCAGAGGCGCTGGCGGACAGGGAATTCGTGAAGATGAACAACCAGTTCGTCATTCCCATCGTCACCCAGACGCGCGTCGCGTCGCTTGTCGTCCTGTCCCTGACCCTGGAGGTCGAGGCCGGTCAGGCGCCGCAGGTCTACGGGCGGGAACCCAAGCTGCGCGATCTGTTCCTGCAGGTGATGTTTGACCAGGCCAGCCTGGGTCGGTTCAGTGGCGAATTTACGTCCAGCGCCAATCTCGCCCCCCTGCGAGAGGAGTTGCGCATCGTCGCGCGCCGCGTGCTGGGCGATATCGTCTCTGACGTGCTGATCACCGAAATCGCCCGCCAGGACAATTGAGCCCGCAGAGGCGCTTGCACCGCATGCGGAAACCTGTTGCCTTGGCGTGCGAAGCGCTGGGGGCGGGGATGGAACTGGACGAGACCGATCGCAGGATCCTGCAGGTGCTGCAGACGCAGGGGCGCATTTCCAACGCCGAACTGGCCGAGCGCGCGGGGCTTTCGGCCTCGGCCTGCCATCGCCGGGTTCAACGGTTGGACGCAGGGGGGATCATCGCGGGCTATGTCGCCTTGCTGGACCCCCGACGCATGGCCCTGGGCACCGTGGCCTATGTGGAAATCACATTGACCGCGCAGGCCGATGACATCCTTGAGGCGTTTGAACGTGCCGTGGCGCGGGTGCCCCATGTGATGGAATGTCACCTCATGGCGGGCAGTGCCGATTACCTGCTGAAGGTCGTGGCCCGCGACACGGAGGATTTCGCCCGCATCCATCGCCGCTATCTCACCCGCCTGCCAGGCGTCGCCCAGATGCAGAGCAGTTTTGCCCTGCGCACGGTGTTCCGCACCACGGCTCTGCCGCTCAACACGGCGTAAACCGCTTTTGCCGCCCGGGGCGGCTGGGTAACATGGCGCAAACAGGGGGGCAGCCCATGAGCTGGGATTACATCATCGTCGGCGCCGGCAGCGCTGGTTGCGTTCTGGCCAAACGCCTGGGCGAGGCCGGGCATCGCGTGCTGCTGTTGGAAGCGGGCGGCAAGGACAGCTACCACTGGGTGCATATCCCCATGGGCTACCTGTATTGCATCGGCAATCCGCGCACCGACTGGATGTACAAGACCGCCGCCGAGCCCGGGTTGAACGGCCGCGCGCTGCTCTATCCGCGGGGGCGGGTGCTGGGCGGATGCAGTTCCATCAACGGCATGCTCTATCTGCGCGGGCAGGCGGCGGATTATGACGGCTGGCGCCAATCGGGCCTTGCCGGCTGGGGCTGGGACGATGTGCTGCCCTATTTCCTGAAATCGCAGGACAATCAGGCGGGCGAAGATGCGTTCAACGCCACTGGGGGCGAATGGCGCGTGGAACGGCAGCGCCTGCATTGGCAGGTGCTGGATGATTGGCGCGACGCTGCCGAACAGGCCGGGCTGCCCCGCACGCAGGATTTCAACACCGGCACCAATGAGGGCGTGGGGTATTTTCGGGTCAACCAGCGCGGCGGATGGCGCGTGAACACGGCGCGCGCCTTTCTGCGCGGCGCCCGCGCGCCGGGGCTGAAGGTGGAAACAGATGCCGAGGCGCAGCGCCTGATCTTGCAGGGCAACCGCGTCACCGGCGTACGGTATGCCAAGGGCGGGCAGATCCATGACGCCCACGCCGGCGTGGAGGTCATCCTGGCAGCGGGGGCGGTGAATTCACCCAAGATCCTGCAGCTCTCGGGTCTCGGCCCGGCGGAGGTCTTGCGCCAATATGGCATTGCCCCTCTTAGGGACATGCCCGGTGTTGGCGCCAATCTGCAGGATCATCTGCAACTGCGCTGTGCCTGGCGGCTGACCGGCGCCAAAACGCTGAACACCCTGGCCAATTCCACGCTGGGCAAGCTGAAGATCGGGCTGGAATATGCCCTGCGCCGATCCGGCCCCATGTCCATGGCGCCCAGCCAGCTTGGCGCCTTCGTCCGCTCCCGCCCGGATCTGGCGACGCCGGATCTGGAGTTTCATGTCCAGCCGCTGTCGCTGGATGCGTTCGGGGGGCAGTTGCACGATTTTCCGGCCATCACCGCCAGCGTATGCAACCTGCGCCCCGAAAGCCGCGGCATGGTGCGCATCACCTCCGCCAATCCGGCCGACCCGCCGCGCATCGCGCCCAACTATCTGTCCACCGAAGGGGACAGTGCGACAGCGGCGGCCTCCATCCGGATTGCTCGGCAGATCATGGCGCAACCGGCCTTGCAGAAATACGCGCCCAGCGAAATCCGCCCGGGCCGAGAGGCGCAGAGCGAGGCGGACCTGCAGCGCGCTGCGGGGGACATCGGCACCACCATCTTTCATCCTGTGGGCACGGTGGCCATGGGCGCAGAGGACACCGCGCCGTTGGATGCACGGCTGCGGCTGCGCGGCGTGGCCGGGCTGCGGGTGGTGGATGCCAGCGTGATGCCCCGCATCGTCAGCGGCAACACCAATTCACCCACCATCATGATCGCGGAAAAAGGCGCGGACATGATCCTGGAAGATGCCCGCGCCGCACGGATGGCCTGACCTGCGGCAAGACGCGGCGGCCCGGATCAAGCCGCTTGTGTCCACCGTGCCTGACATGGCACCACTGGCCTGACAGGAAGAAGGAAATGCACATGTCCGACAGCATGGAGCCGCAAAAGGCCCAAGCCGCTGAGTGGTTCCGCACCTTGCGCGACCAGATCGTTGCCGCCTTTGAAGGGCTGGAGGACAGCCACGCCGATGGCCCCTTTGCCGATGAACCCGCAGGCCGGTTCGAGGTGACAGAGACCCGCCGCAGCGCGCCCGATGGCGGTGATGCCGGCGGCGGGCTGATGAGCGTGATGCGCGGCGGGCGGGTGTTTGAAAAGGTCGGTGTCAATGTCTCTACCGTGTTCGGCACGCTGGGGGCGCGCGCGCAATCGGCCATGGCGGCGCGCAAGGGCATTCCCGGCATGGCGGATGATCCGCGGTTCTGGGCCTCTGGCATCAGCCTTGTGGCGCATATGCGCAACCCGCATGCCCCGGCGGTGCATATGAACACCCGCATGTTCTGGACACCGCACGCCTGGTGGTTCGGCGGTGGATCGGACCTGAACCCCTGCATCGAATATGCCGAGGACACCGCGCATTTCCACGCCACCCAAAAAGCGCATCTGGACCCGCATGGGGACACGCTCTACCCCGAGCTCAAGGCTTGGGCGGATGAGTATTTCTTCGTGCCGCACCGGGGCCGGGCGCGGGGCGTGGGCGGCATCTTCATGGATGACCGCAACACCGGCGTTTGGGAAACCGACTTCGCCCTGACACAGGATATCGGCCGCGCGTTTCTGCCCGCCTATGTCCCGCTGGTGGAACGCCGCCGCACGCAGCCCTTCACCGGTGCGGACCGGGAGACGCAGCTGGTGCACCGCGGGCTCTATGCCGAATACAACCTAGTCTATGACCGGGGCACGAAATTCGGCCTGGAAACCGGCCATGATGCCAATGCGGTGCTGATGAGCCTGCCGCCGCTGGCCAAATGGGTGTGATCCCGCGCTAGGCCCCTGTCAGGCCGGGCCCGGCGGTGTCACACCGCCCGCCATTTGCCCGGCGCCAGCCCGTCCAGCGTCCAGTCCCCGATGGACCAGCGCACCAGCCGCAGGCAGGGCAGGCCCACATGCGCCGTCATCCGCCTGACCTGCCGGTTGCGCCCTTCGGTCAGGGTCAGGCGCAGCCAGCAATCCGGCACGGTCTTTCGAAAGCGCACGGGCGGGGTGCGCGGCCACAGATCCGGAGGATCAATCACCGCGGCCTGCGCAGGGCGGGTGGGG
This sequence comes from uncultured Paracoccaceae bacterium, assembly GCA_965660085.1. Taxonomy (GTDB): domain Bacteria; phylum Pseudomonadota; class Alphaproteobacteria; order Rhodobacterales; family Rhodobacteraceae; genus CBFHYV01. Next base: position 890 of record CBFHYV010000020.1, on the reverse strand, counting down.
CCGTCCTTGAGCGTGATGCCGCTGCACAGCGCCTGCACCTGGTCCGGGCTGGCCGTGCCCTCAACCTGCACCAGATAGGTTTTGGGTTGTTTGAACTTCGGATGCGCCAACCGCGCCTGCAGCCGCCCATCATTCGTCAGCACCAGCAAGCCTTCGCTGTCCCGGTCCAGCCGCCCGGCGGGATACACCCCCGGCAGATCGATGAAATCCGAAAGCGTCTGCCGCGGGCTGCCAAGGCTGCCGCGATCGGTGAATTGCGACAGCACGTCGAAGGGTTTGTTGAACAGGATTGTGCGCGCCATGGCCAAATGCAGATTGCGTGTGTCACTCACCCGGGCGGGGCATTCTGTCAGCGCAACTGAGAAGGGGGGGATGGTAGCGGAGGAGGGACTCGAACCCCCGACACGCGGATTATGATTCCGCTGCTCTAACCAACTGAGCTACTCCGCCATAAGCCCGCGCTGATTAAGGCAGGTGATTTTTCCCGTCAAGCGCAAATCCACCCGGGCTGCGGGGGATTTGCGGCCGTTTGTCCACTTGGACTTGGCCGTGCGGCGCGTATCTGTAGCGCATGATTTCGCGTCCCTTTCCATTCCTGCGGGTGATCCTTGCGGCGCTGGTCCTGCTGACCAGCGTTGAAATGGCCGCCGCGCGCGGCATGCAGGCCCCGGTGGGGCAGGCCGTGCTGTGCACCGGGCAGGGGCTGGTGACGATCTACCTTGATGAACAGGGCAATCCGACGGGTGCGCCGCGGGTCTGTCCGGACGGGCTGATGTCTTTGGCGGTGGCGGAGGCGCCTGCCGCGGCAGACAGCGCCAGCGCGCTGGTCTGGCAGGCGGTGGTCTGGCCCGTGCAGGCCACAGCCGGCATCGGCCACGCACCCGCAGCGG
>CBFHYV010000019.1:0-20958 GCA_965660085.1 uncultured Paracoccaceae bacterium | reverse complement strand
CCTGCTGCGCACCTCGCCGGATTGGGACTATCTGCGCGCGCTGCGGGACGCCTGGGACGGCCCGCTGGCGGTCAAGGGCGTGTTGCGCGGCGAAGATGCCGCGCGCCTGCAGGCCGAAGGGGTGGATGCGATCTGGGTGTCCAACCACGCCGGGCGGCAATTCGATGCCGCCCCCGCCACGATAGAGGCCCTGCCCGCCGTGCGCGCGGCCACCACCCTGCCCGTGATCTTTGACAGCGGCGTGGAAGGCGGCCTGGACATCCTGCGCGCCATCGCGCTGGGGGCGGATTTCGTGATGCTGGGGCGGGCCTTCCACATTGCGCTGGCGGCCCTGGGGGATGCCGGGCCGGATCACCTGGCCGACATCCTGCGCAAGGATCTGCAGGCCAACATGGGCCAGATGGGCCTGCCGGATCTGGCCGCGGCACGCGGCAAGGCCGTGACCGCCGCGACATATGGTTTCAATCAGTTTGATTGAAGCGCAAGAAAATACCCCTTAGCGTCACTCCAACGACCATACTCAGGAAGTACTCCATGCCCGATTTCCAGAAGATCCTCATCGCCAACCGGGGCGAGATCGCGATCCGCATCATGCGCGCGGCCAACGAGATGGGCAAACGCACCGTCGCCGTCTACGCCGAGGAGGACAAGCTGGGCCTGCACCGCTTCAAGGCAGATGAGGCCTATCGCATCGGCGAGGGGCTGGGCCCGGTGCAGGCCTACCTGAGCATCCCCGAGATCATCCGCGTGGCCCGCGACTGCGGCGCCGATGCCATCCATCCCGGCTATGGGCTGTTGTCGGAGAACCCCGATTTCGTCGATGCCTGCGCCGAGGCCGGCATCACCTTCATCGGCCCGCGCGCGGAGACCATGCGCGCCCTGGGGGACAAGGCCAGCGCGCGCAAGGTGGCCATGGCCGCCGGCGTGCCCGTGATCCCCGCAACAGAGGTGCTGGGCGATGATTTCGACGCCATCGCCGAGGAGGCCGCGCAGATCGGCTATCCGCTGATGCTCAAGGCCAGCTGGGGCGGCGGCGGCCGGGGCATGCGCCCGATCAATGGCCCGGAAGAGCTGCGCGACAAGGTGCTGGAAGGCCGGCGCGAGGCAGAGGCCGCCTTTGGCAATGGCGAGGGGTATCTGGAAAAGATGATCACCCGCGCCCGCCATGTGGAGGTGCAGATCCTGGGCGACAAGCAGGGCACGATCTATCACCTCTATGAGCGGGACTGTTCCGTACAGCGCCGCAACCAGAAGGTCGTGGAACGCGCCCCCGCGCCCTATCTGTCCGAGGCCCAGCGCGAGGAAATCTGTGAACTGGGCCGCAAGATCTGCGCCCATGTGAATTATGAATGCGCCGGCACCGTCGAATTCCTGATGGATATGGACAGCGGCAAGTTCTACTTCATCGAGGTCAACCCCCGCGTCCAGGTGGAACACACCGTGACCGAGGAGGTCACGGGCATCGACATCGTGCAGGCGCAGATACTGATCGCAGAAGGCAAATCCCTGGCCGAAGCCACGGGCAAGGCCAGCCAGTATGACGTGCGCCTGAACGGACATGCGCTGCAAACCCGGATCACCACCGAAGACCCCGGCAACAATTTCATCCCCGATTACGGCCGCATCACCGCCTTTCGCAGCGCCACGGGCATGGGCATCCGGCTGGATGGCGGCACGGCCTATGCCGGCGGTGTGATCACCCGCTATTATGACAGCCTGCTGGTCAAGGTCACGGCCTGGGCCCCAACCCCCGAAAAGGCAATCAAGCGGATGGACCGCGCCCTACGCGAATTCCGCATCCGGGGCGTGACGACGAATATCGAATTCGTCATCAACCTGCTGAAACACCCGGAATTCCTGAACAACCAGTATTCCACCAAGTTCATCGACACCACGCCGGAGCTGTTCCAGTTCCGCCGGCGGCGGGACCGGGGCACCAAGGTGCTGACCTATATTGCCGACATCACCGTGAACGGCCACCCCGAGGTCGCCGGCCGTGCGCGCCCGGCCAGTGATCTGAAACCGCCGCGGATGCCGCTGCTGCGCGGGGCGCCGACACCGGGCACCAAGACCCTTCTGGAGGAGCAAGGCCCGCAGGCCGTTGCGGACTGGATGGCCGCGCAGACGCAATTGCTGATCACCGACACTACCATGCGGGACGGCCACCAGAGCCTTCTGGCCACGCGGATGCGATCCATTGACATGATCAAGGTCGCGCCGGTCTATGCCTCCAACCTGCCGCAACTGTTCAGCGTGGAATGCTGGGGCGGGGCGACCTTCGATGTGGCCTATCGCTTCTTGCAGGAATGCCCCTGGCAGCGCCTGCGGGATCTGCGCGCGGCCATGCCCAATGTGATGACCCAGATGCTGCTGCGCGGCGCGAATGGCGTGGGCTATACGAATTACCCCGACAATGTCGTGCAGTTCTTCGTCCAGCAGGCGGCCAAGACCGGGGTCGATGTCTTCCGCGTGTTTGACAGCCTGAACTGGGTCGAAAACATGCGCGTGGCCATGGACGCGGTTCTGGAGACCGACCGCGTGCTGGAGGGCACGATCTGTTACACAGGCGATATCCTGGACCCCGCGCGCGCCAAGTATGACCTGAAATACTACGTGGCCATGGGCAAGGAACTGCGCGACGCCGGCAGCCACATCCTGGGCCTGAAGGACATGGCCGGCCTGCTGAAACCCTCGGCCGCCGGAATGCTGGTCAAGGCACTGAAGGAGGAGGTCGGCCTGCCGATCCATTTCCACACGCATGACACCTCCGGCGCGGGCATCGCCACCATCATGGCCGCCTCCGCTGCTGGGGTGGATGCCGTGGACGCGGCGATGGACGCGCTGTCCGGCAACACCAGCCAGCCCACGCTGGGCTCCGTGGTGGAGGCGCTGCGCCATACCGAACGGGACACAGGCCTGGACATGTCCGCGATCCGCGAGATCTCCAACTACTGGGAGGCCGTGCGGGGCCAATACGCGGCGTTCGAATCCTCCATGCAGTCCCCCGCGTCGGAGGTCTATCTGCATGAGATGCCTGGCGGGCAGTTCACCAACCTCAAGGCGCAGGCGCGCTCCATGGGGCTGGAGGATCGCTGGCACGAGGTCGCCCAGACCTATGCCGATGTGAACCAGATGTTCGGCGATATCGTGAAGGTCACGCCCAGTTCCAAGGTTGTGGGCGACATGGCGTTGATGATGGTCAGCCAGGGGCTGACCCGCGCCCAGGTGGAGGCCCCGGACACGGAGGTGAGCTTCCCCGACAGCGTGATCGACATGATGCGCGGCAACCTGGGCCAGCCGCCGGGCGGTTTTCCGCAGAAGATCCTGCAAAAGGTGCTGAAGGACGAAACCCCCAACACCGAACGCCCCGGCGCCTCTGTTCCGCCCGCGGATATTGAGGCCGTGCGTGCCGATGTGATCGCCCAGATGGAGGGCAAGAGCGTCGATGACGAGGATCTGAACGGCTACCTGATGTATCCCAAGGTGTTCCTGGATTACATGGGCCGCCACCGGATCTATGGCCCCGTGCGCACCCTGCCCACCCGCACCTTCTTCTACGGGATGGAACCGGGCGAGGAGATCACCGCAGAGATCGACCCCGGCAAGACACTGGAAATCCGCCTGCAGGCCATTGGTGAAACCCATGAGGACGGCGAAGTGCGCGTGTTCTTCGAACTCAACGGCCAGCCACGCACGATTCGCGTGCCCGACCGTGCCGCCCTGGCCCAGACCGCGGCCCGCGCCAAGGCGGAGCCAGGCAACCCCGCCCACCTGGGCGCGCCCATGCCCGGCGTCGTGGCCTCCATCGTGGTGAAGGCGGGTGACAGCGTGAAACACGGCGATCTGCTGCTGACGATCGAGGCGATGAAGATGGAAACGGGCCTGCATGCCGAACGCGACGCCACCGTGCGCGCCGTGCATGCAACGCCCGGCAGCCAGATCGATGCCAAGGACCTGCTGATCGAATTCGACTGACGGCGCCCCGGCCCGTTCCGGCCCGGCAAAGACAGGCGGCGTCCCATCCGGGGCGCCGTTTTCGATTCAATCCGAACTATCACGCGGGGCCGCGCGCCCGGCGCCCTGAACCCTTTCTTAAGTGACCGCGCGTAGGTCTTTGGCCTGCAACGGGCCAGACGGCCCGCGGAAAGGGGAAAGGGTGCATGTCGGACCAGATGCTTCACCATGCTCTTGCGGAGCGTCGGCCACGCAGCGGCGCGGATCCGCTGCTGGAATTCCTGTGCGAGGCGCAGGACATGCCGGTGACGATTCATGCCGGCTCTGTTGCCCGGTTGGACAGCCTGCGTCTGCGCAGCCTGCTGGCCGCCCGCGCCCGCTGGCAGGCGCAGGGCCTGCCCTTTCGCGTCGAAAACGCCTCCCCCGCCTTTCGCGCCGGCCTTGAAGAGCTTGGCCTGCCCGCCACCCATTTTGAGCCTGAGGAAAGCTGATGTCTGTCAAAGTCCTTGCCATCGATGATTCCCGCACCATCCGCGAATTGCTGCGCGCCACGCTTGAATCGCAGGGGTTCATCTATGAATGCGCCGTGGATGGCGTGGACGGGGTGGAGAAATTCGGGATCTTCAACCCCGATGTGGTGATCACCGATATCAACATGCCGCGTCTGGATGGCTTCGGCGTGATTGAACAGCTGCGCGGCGCGCCAGTGGCGACCTCCGTGCCGATCATCGTGCTGACCACGGAATATTCCGATGACATGAAGGCGCGCGCGCGGGACGCCGGGGCAACGGGCTGGATGGTGAAACCCTTTGACGACGCCAACCTGATTTCCGTTCTGCGCCGTGTCGCGGGGTAAATCGCATGAGCGCATCGATCCGTGACACGTTTTTCGAGGAATGCGAGGACCTGCTGGAGGCGCTGACCGAAGGTCTGGCAGATCTGGAACACGCCCCCGACAGCCAGGACACCATCAACGCGGTGTTCCGCGCGGTGCATTCCATCAAGGGGGGCGCCGGGGCCTTCGCGCTGGATGACCTGGTGTCCTTCGCGCATACGTTTGAAACCGTGCTGGACAAGCTGCGCGCCCGCGATCTGACATGCGATGCCGCGCTGATGCGCCTTCTGCATCGCAGCGCCGACCAGCTGGCCATCCTGACGGAAGCCGCCCGGGACGAAACCGAGGCTGACCCTGACCCCCGTGATGCGGTGGTGCGCGACCTGGAAGCCTATCTGGACCCGAGCGACGCGGAAGAGGAGTTCAGCTTTGATGGCCTGGCCCTGGATTTCGATCCTGCCCCCGTCGCGGAGCCTCAGGTCCAGCGCTTTGCCATCCGGTTCACTGCATCGGAGCGGCTCTATCAACTGGGGCATGAGCCGCTGTTGATCTTCGATCAACTGCGCGATTTGGGCACGCTGACGGTGCAGCTGGATGAAGCTAGCGTGCCGGACTTTACCGCCCTGCAGGACGAAGCCCCGCATCTGACCTGGAAGCTGGAGCTGACAACACCCGCCGTCGAAAGCGCGATCCGCGATGCCTTCGACTTCGTCGAAGGCCTGTGCGAGATCGAGATCACGGTATTGCCGCCAGACCCGGAGCCATCGGTCACGCCTGCGCAAGAGGATGCACAGACCCCGCCCAGCCCGGCGCCGTCAACGGCGGATATGCCCGCCAAGGCCGCGGCACAGCCAGAGACCGCAGCAGCCACCCCACCGGCGGCGACAGCCCCGGCGGCCAAGGGGCCTTCTGCTGAACCTCGGGAAGCCAAGGGGCCCAAACCCAGCGTGCGCGTGGAACTGGGCCGCGTTGACCGGCTGATCAATACCGTGGGGGAATTGATCATCAACCAGGCGATGATCAACCAATGTATCGAAGAGCTGGACCTGCCGCCGACCTCGAAAATCCTCAACGAGATCGAAGATTACAAGCTGCTTGCGCGCGACATCCAGGAGGGCGTGATGGCCATTCGCGCCCAGCCCGTCAAACCGCTGTTCCAGCGCATGGGGCGGATCGTGCGCGAAGCCTCCGATGCCACCGGAAAACAGGTGCGTTTCGTGACCATCGGGGAAAACACCGAGGTCGACAAGACCGTCATCGAACGGCTGGCCGACCCGCTGACCCACATGATCCGCAACTCCGTCGATCACGGGCTGGAGTCAGAAGCAAGACGGATCGAAGCCGGCAAGGATCCTGTCGGTGAAATCCGGCTGTCCGCGGCTCACCGGTCTGGCACGGTTGTGATCGAGATCAGCGATGATGGCGCCGGGATCAACAGGCCGGTGGTGCACAAAAAAGCCATTGAAAAGGGCCTGGTGCAGCCGGATGCGGACCTCACGGATGCCGAGATTGACAATCTGCTGTTTGCGCCGGGGTTTTCGACTGCGGCCGAAGTCTCTGCCCTGTCGGGGCGCGGTGTCGGCATGGATGTGGTGCGCACAGCGGTTCAGCAGTTGGGCGGGCGCATCACGGTCAATTCCACCCCGGGCAAGGGCACGACCTTCAGCATCGTGCTGCCGCTGACGCTTGCCGTGATGGATGGCTTCGTGATTTCGGTCGCCGATCAGACGATGGTGGTGCCAATCGCGTCGATCTTTGAAACGGTCAGCGCCGCCAATGGCGAGATTCATCACATCGGCTCTGACGAGCGGCTGATGAAGCTGCGCGGCCGCTACATGCGGATCGTCAATGTCGCCCGCAGCCTGAATCTGGACGAACGGCTGGATGGCGATGATGCGATCTATCTGATCGTCGAGAGCGAAACCGCCGGCATGTATGCGCTGGAAATCGGCCAACTGCATGATCAGCGCCAGATCGTGGTCAAAAGCCTGGATCCGCAATTTGCAAAGATCCCCGGCGTCTCCGCCGCCACAATCCTGGGCGATGGCAAGATCGCGCTGATCCTCGATACCGAACAGATCGTGCAGACCGCCGGCCCCCAATCTGCCGATGCGCGCGCGTTGATCCATTCCATGGAGCTGACCAATGCCTGACACAGCCGAAACACTCTGGGGCGCAACCGAAGAGTTCGTGACCTTCAGCGCGGGCGAACAGGTGTTCTGCATCCAGATCACGCGCATCCGTGAGATCCGCCGCTGGGCGCCCGTCACCGCCCTGCCCCATACGCCCCCGGACATTCTGGGCGTGATGAACCTGCGCGGCTCGGTCATCCCGATCATGGATCTGGGGGCGCGGCTGGGCCTGGGGCAAACCGCCGCCAATGAACGCAACGTGGTCATCATCGTGATCCATGAAGAGACCAGCGTGGGCCTGCTTGTGCAGTCCGTGTCGGAAATCCTGTCCGTGCGGCCAGAGGATTTTCAGGACACGTCCGACATGCGCTCCTCCTCGGTCGGCAATGCGGTGACGGGGATCGTGTCCCACAATGACACGATGATCCGCATGATCGACCTGGACAGGGTCCTTTCGGAGGGCACCTGAGATGGCCATCACGGGCACGGTTCAGCTGAGCGATGCGGATTTTGCCAGGCTGGCCGACTTCGTCCGCATGCAGATTGGACTGGACCTGCGCCCTGAAAAGAAAGGGCTGGTGGAATCCAGGCTGACCAAAAGACTGCGGGCGCTGAAACTGGAAAGCTTCACAAGCTATATCGACCGGATTTGCGCCGGAACCGATGCCGCAGAGATGGACAGCCTGGCCGAAGCTTTGACAACCAATGTCACGTCATTCTTCCGGGAATCCCATCACTTCGACACCCTGCGCGATCTGGTGGACCGAGAATTGGCGGCCCGGATCCAGGGGGGCAACACACTCAGGCTGTGGTCGGCGGGCTGTTCACGCGGGGCGGAGCCGTTCAGCATCGCCATCACCCTGGCAGATGCCCTGGGGGCGGAGGGGCTGGATCATGTGCGCATTCTGGCCACAGATATTGACCGCGCCGTGCTGGACCAGGCCCGCCAAGCCACCTACCCCGAGGAAGAGATTGCAGGCCTGGACAGCGCCCAGCGCACCCGCTTTTTCGAATGCACGGCTGAGCCCCCTTCCCAGGCAGACAGGTTTTGGCGTGTCGCCCCGCATCTGCAGAAGATCGTCCAGTTCAATCCGCTGAACCTTGTTGGCCCCTGGCCCATCACGCAACCACTTGACGTAATTTTCTGCCGAAACGTGGCCATCTATTTCGATGCGCAGACCCAGGCACAGCTTTGGCGCCGGCTGATCGATCAGCTGCGGCCGGGTGGGCATCTCTTCATCGGGCATAGCGAACGTCTGGATCAGGCGTCCCGCCAACGTATGACACCCACCGGGGTCACATCCTTTCAGAAAACTCTCCCAGAACAGGACAAGGCATAGCCATGCGATCCATGAAATCCCTCAAGCTCTTCGTGATTGACGATATGGCGACAAGCCGCGGCCTGATCACACAGGCGCTGGACCAGATCGGGCTGACGAATTACCGGACAGAAGCCGACCCAAAGGCCGCCTATACCGCCATTGCCCAGGACCCGGTGCATATCGTCCTGTCAGATTACAACATGCCCGGAATGTCCGGCCTGCAGTTGCTGGAACAACTGCGTGCCACCCCCAGCACCAAGAACCTGGGGTTCATCCTGATCACCGGCAAACCTTCGCCGGAAATCGTGGCGGAGGCGAAGCGCCTGCGCCTGAACAACCTGATCAAGAAACCCTTCACCGCAGATTCGATGCGCAAATGCATCGAGGCCGTCACAGGGCCGCTCAGCGCATGAGCATCTCTGAGGCACAAATCCTGCACATCGCACAGGAGTTGTCGGACATTCGGGAACGGTTGCTGAAGGTGGAAACAGCCATCTTCTCCGTCCCCTCCGTTGCTGGCCCCTTGGCACAGGACGCCCCGCAATCGCTGCAGGATCTGGACAGGGTGGTGCAGGAACTCGACTTTCTGGCGGGCTGCCTGAAAGCGGCGGGAACTTCCCAGGCGCGGCCGGATGCGGTCACGGCCTTTGTGCAAGAGGCTCGGCTGCGCAGCATGGCTGACCGTTTTCCAACCGCCTGACCCGCCGCCAAAGGAATTCAGAAGATGACCAGACTTTCCCAACACATTCCATGTCTCGGCTCGGGTATGGCCTTGTTTTTGCCGAAAGGCTGCACCCTGGCATATGCTGGCACGCTGGCCTTGTGGGCCGCTTCGGCCAATGCTGACGGGGCCGCGCAAGGCGCAACCGCAGGGGCCGGGTTTGGGGCATATGACGTGCTGGCGCGTCTCGGCGCTGAATATTGGGCGGCCTCGGGCATGGTCGCGCTGGTCAGCCTTTTGGTCACCGGCGGGCTTTGGGTGGCGCTGGCACGCCGCCGCAGGGCCTATGCTGAACTGGTCAACCGGCTGTCCGCCGCGTGTCCTGCGGCGTCTGCGGACGTGACCCCGGCCGCGCGGCTGGACGCCCTGGCCACGCAGCAGCAGAAGGCCACAGCCGAAGCCGCCGCAGAACGCGCGCGCGCGGAGCGCGCAGAGACCACGCTTGCCGCGCTGACACGCAGCCTGACCGCGCTGAGCGAGGGCGCCCTGGCGGAGGCCTGTGATCTGGCCGAGGATGCGCCGGACGGCGAAACGCGCGATGCCCTGTCCAAGGCCTTGTCCGACCTCAATGCGTGGCAGGTCGAATTCGCGGCACTCGCTGTGGGCGTTGATGGCAGCACGGGCGAAATCACCCAGGCCACCGATGACCTCTCCAAGCGGACGGAAACCCAGGCGGCAACGCTGGAAGAAACCGCCGCCGCGCTGGATGAGCTGACCGCCGGCATCAAATCAGCGGCCGAAGGCGCGCGCTCGGTCGAAAGCATTGTCCAATCCGCGCGCGAGGAGGCCGAGCAAAGCGGCCAGGTCGTCAAAAGCGCCGTGCAGGCAATGACCGAGATCGAGGGTTCTTCGGAAAAGATTTCGCAGATCATTGGCGTGATTGACGACATCGCCTTTCAAACCAATCTGCTGGCCCTCAATGCCGGGGTCGAGGCCGCAAGGGCTGGCGAATATGGCAAGGGGTTTTCCGTAGTCGCATCCGAGGTGCGCGCGCTTGCACAGCGATCCTCCGAGGCCGCCCATGAGATCAAATCCCTGATCTCGGGCAGCACGGACCAGGTCGCCCGGGGCGTCGAACTCGTAGGCCGCACGGGCGAGGCACTGGCCGCCATCGTGGACCGTGTCAGCAACATCTCAACCCTCGTCTCCGATATTGCGGCCAGCGCAACAGAACAATCCGCAGGCCTTGCCGAGATCAACGCCGGGGTGACCCAGCTGGACCAGGTGACACAGCAAAATGCCGCCATGGTCGAGGAACTGACCGCCACAAGCCACCTGCTTGCGCAGGAAGCGCGCCGGTTGTCGCGCCTGGCGGGCACCTATCGACCCCGTGCCGATGATACGGAGACACAGACAGGCGGTGATGGCCACTTGCTGCATGACGACAGCGTCCGTGTCACCCCGGCACCGCTGCCCGCGCCCCCGGCCCTGACGGGAACGGATGGCGGCAATTGGCAGGATTTCTGATCAGCGGAGGCCAGACAGCATGACGCAAATTCCCCTGGTTTTGGCCATGGCCAACAGGGCAGCCGCCCCGAAGGTCAAGGCTGTTCTGGAACGCGGCGGCTTCCGGATCATCGCACAGGCGCGCAACCTGATGGAAACCTTCAGCGCCGTGGAGGATCACCAGCCAGCGGCGGTTCTGATTTCGGAATCCATGACCGGCTTTCAGGAGTTCGAAGTCATGCGCGGGCTGTTTGAAACCCTTGGCATTCGCTGGGTCGCGCTGAGCGATGGATCGCCAAGCCAGCCCGCCAGCCTGGCACCGCCCGCGCGGTCCGGCCTGTTCCCGCTGGACATCAGAAAACCGGCTGAGGACTTCCTGGCCGGCGTGCGCAGCCTGCTGCGGATCGAAGCTGCGCCCGCCGCCCCCACGGCACCGGCGCACACATCTCTGCATCGGCAAACTGGCGGGGCCGGTCGGTTGATCCTGCTGGGCGGGTCAACCGGCGGGGTCGATGCGTTGGTTCAGCTGTTGTCGGCCTTTCCCGTAAATTGTCCGCCAACCTTCATCGTCCAGCATACCGGCCGCGGCTTTGGCACCAGCCTTGCACGGCTGCTGAGCAAGCATTGCGCGGCCCGCGTGATCGAGGCGCAGGAGGGCGCGGCCATCACCCCCGGCACGATCTGCATCGGCGCCGGGCAAGAGGCACATCTGACCCTCGCCCGCACAACGCCTTTCAGGGCGCGGCTGGAAAAGGGGGCCCCGGTGGCCGGGCACATGCCCTCGGTCGATATGTTGTTTGCCTCCGCAGTCCCTTTCGCCGGGCGCACTGTGGCGGCGTTGCTGACGGGCATGGGCCGCGATGGCGCGCAGGGCCTTGCCGCATTGCGCAGCGCCGGTGCGCGCACCATCGCCCAGGACAAGGCAACAAGCGTGGTCTATGGCATGCCCCGGGCCGCAATGGAACTTGGCGCGGCGGAAATGCAACTGCCCCTGCCAAGGATAGCGGAAACCCTGCTGGACCTGGCGCAGACCCCGGCGGAGACGGTGCCATGAGCTTGCCGCCGATGACGGGGCGGATGCACACCGTCACCGTGATCCAGGGCGAATTCGCAGTCTCGCGCCGCGCGGACGAAGTGCTCTCGACCATCCTGGGCAGTTGCGTGGCCACCTGCATGTTCGATCCCCGCGCCGGTGTCGGCGGCATGAACCACTTCCTGCTGCCCAAGGCGGGCGAAGGCGTGGCAGAGGACTTGCGCTATGGCACCCATGCGATGGAATTGCTCATCAACGGGCTGTTGGGGGCCGGCGCCGCGCGGGACCAGTTGCGCGCCAAGATCTTTGGCGGCGCAACGATGGCCGAAGGGCTTTCCGATGTTGGCGGCGCAAACGCCCGATTTGCCCACAGCTTCCTGGCGGCGGAAAACATTCCCATCATCAGCGAAAGCCTCGGCGGCACGATGGCGCGGCGAATCCGCTTTCACGCCACGACGGGCCGGGCGCAGCAGATGCTGGTGCCGAATGCCAAGATGATCGAGAAACCAAGGCCGTCCGCCGCACCAGCAGCCTGCGAATTGTTCTGAGGCCTCGCGGCGGCTTTCGCAGCTGCGCGCGCTCTGTCATACTCCGCGCCAACCAAGACGAAGGCAGAGCAGCGCCCATGACAGATGACCTCCTCACCGGCCAGGACGGAACCGCATATGACGCCAGCTCCATCGAGGTGCTGGAAGGTCTGGAACCTGTGCGCAAGCGCCCCGGCATGTATATCGGCGGCACGGATGAACGCGCACTGCACCACATGGTCGCCGAGATCCTGGACAACGCGATGGATGAGGCCGTGGCAGGCCATGCCACGCGGATCGAGGTAGAACTGCACGAAGATCACGCAGTGACCGTGCGGGACAATGGCCGTGGCATCCCCATCGATCCACATCCGAAATTCCCCGACAAATCCGCGCTGGAGGTCATCCTGTGCACCCTGCACGCGGGTGGCAAATTCTCCGGTGATGCCTATGAAACCTCCGGCGGTTTGCACGGGGTGGGCGCGTCCGTCGTCAACGCCCTGTCAGACAGTCTGGTGGTGCAGGTCGCGCGCAACCGCGAATTGTTCGAACAGCGCTTCTCCCGCGGGGTGCCGCTTGGCCCGGTGGCGAAGATCGGCGCGGCCTCCAACAGGCGGGGCACCACGGTGACCTTCCATGCCGATGCACAGATCTTTGGCCAGCACCGCTTCCGCCCCGCGCGGTTGCTGCAGATGGTGCGGTCCAAGGCCTATCTGTTTTCGGGCGTCGAAATCCGCTGGAAATCGGCCATCGCCGATGGCGATACCCCACAGGAGGCGGTGTTCCACTTCCCCGGCGGGCTGGCCGATTATCTGAAGGAAACGCTGGGCAAGTCCAGCACCTATGCCGATGCGCCCTTCGCCGGGCGCGTGGAGTTCCGCGAGAAATTCGACGCCCCCGGCAAGGTGGAATGGGCCATCAACTGGACGCCCGCGCGGGACGGGTTCATCCAGTCCTATTGCAACACGGTGCCCACGCCCGAAGGCGGCACGCATGAGGCCGGCTTCTGGGCGGCGATCCTGAAGGGCATCCGCGCCTATGGCGAACTGGCCGGCAACCGCAAGGCGGCGCAGATCACCCGCGAGGACCTGATCACCGGCGGCTGCGCCCTGGTCAGCTGTTTCATCCGCGAGCCGGAATTCGTTGGCCAGACCAAGGACCGCCTGGCCACAACGGAGGCCCAGCGCCTTGTGGAAAACAGCGTGCGCGACCATTTTGACAACTGGCTGGCCGCGGACCCGAAGTCCGCCGGCGCGATCCTCGATTTCCTGGTGTTGCGCGCCGAAGAACGGCTGCGCCGCCGCCAGGAAAAGGAAACCGCCCGCAAATCGGCCACCAAACGGCTGCGCCTGCCGGGCAAGCTGGTGGATTGCTCCTCTGGCAACCGCGCGGGCACGGAGCTGTTCCTTGTTGAGGGCGACAGCGCCGGCGGATCGGCCAAGATGGCCCGAGACCGCAAGACTCAGGCCCTGCTGCCCCTGCGCGGCAAGATCCTCAACGTGATGGGCGCGGCCTCGTCCAAGCTTGGCTCCAATGCCGAGATCAACGACCTGACACAGGCGCTGGGGGTTGGGCTGGGCACAAAATTCAGGATCGATGATCTGCGCTATGAAAAGGTCATCATCATGACAGATGCCGATGTGGACGGGGCCCATATCGCGGCGCTGTTGATGACGTTCTTCTTCACCCAGATGCGGCCGCTGATCGATCACGGGCATCTGTATCTGGCCTGCCCGCCGCTCTATCGGTTGACGCAGGGCAGCAAGCGGCTGTATGTGGCCGATGACGCCGCAAAAGCCAAAGCCATGGAACAGGGGCTGGGCGGCAAGGGCAAGATCGATGTTCAGCGCTTCAAGGGCCTGGGCGAGATGGATGCCAAGGACCTGCGCGAAACCACGATGGACCCGGCCAGCCGCACGCTGATCCGCGTGACGATTGATGAGGACCACCCGGGAGAGACGGGCGATCTGGTGGAACGGCTGATGGGCAAGAAGCCCGAACTGCGCTTTGACTACATCCAGGCCAACGCCCGTTTCGTGGAAGAGATCGATGTCTGACGCCTGGCAGCGCTACGCGATCTATTACCTGCCGCCCGCCGGCGTCTTGGCCGAATTTGGCGCGCGTTGGCTGGGCTGGGACGTGGCGGGGGGCATGGCCTGCGCGCAAACGCCCGAAGACGCCGCCCTGACCCAGCGCGCGCGCAAATATGGCTTTCACGCCACGCTGAAGGCGCCGTTTCGCCTGGCAGAGGGGCACAGCCCCGAGGCCCTGCATGAGGCCGTGGCAAATCTGGCCGCGGGTCAGCGGCCCGCGCGGGCTGATGGCCTGCGGCTGGACCGCATCGGGCGCTTCATGGCCCTGGAAATCGCAGGGGACAGCGCGGAGATTGACGCGCTGGCCGCGGCCTGTGTCACCGGGCTGGACCACATGCGCGCGCCCCTGCGCCCCGCGGACCTGGAACGCCGCCGCGCCGCACGGCTGACGCCCGCGCAGGATGCGCTGCTGCTGGACTGGGGGTATCCCTATGTTCTGGCGGAGTTCCGCTTTCACATGACCCTGACAGGCCCGGTGCCGCCCGCGCAGGCGGATGCGGTGCGCGACAGGCTGGCGCGCGAACTGCCCCCCCTGCCCCGGCCCTTCGTGATCGAACAGATCGCGCTGGTGGGCGAGGCCGAGGATGGCAATTTCCACCTGATTGACCGGTTTGCGCTGCAAGGTTAGGCAGGCAAGCCAGTTTTCCGCCCATCTTTTCATCACGGGGCATGGCTGGGCGCCTTTGCCCGGCGGGGCTGAGGGAAATTCAGTGGCCCATGCCCCCCCATGCGTGGCAGCCTGAACCTACGGCATCGGGTTGAGAATGTCCCGATCCGGTCTATCTGATCGGCATGGGATCACATGATCCGGCGGCGGAACGTTCCTGTCCTCTCGCGTTCCGCCGTGTCGCCGACATGGCGAGGACAGCAACAAACGGAGCGGGCATTGCGCACGGCGCGATCAGGGCCCGAAACAACATGACCTTGGATCAAGGCCCACACCGGCCCACCCTGCCTGAGCGGGGTAAAAGCTGCGTGCTGCTGGATTTCGATGGCACGCTGGTGGATATCGCCCCCACGCCGGATGCCGTGACCGTGCCCGCCGGGCTGGAGCCTTTGCTGAACCGGGCAGTGGCGCTGTGCGGGGGCCGGGTTGCGCTGGTGTCCGGCCGGGCGCTGGCGGATCTGGATCATTTCCTGCCCGGCTACCGAGGTGAAGTCATCGCCGGACATGGTGCCCAGATCCGCATGCAGGGGCAGCGCCATGACACCACCCCGCCACCCGCGGCCCTGCAGGCGTTGATGCGGGACGTCACCGCCTGCGCACACTCCCGTTCCGGCACCTTGCTGGAGCGTAAGGACACAGGCGCCGTGCTGCATTGGCGCGCCGTGCCTGCGCGGGAAGCCCAGCTGATGGCCGAAGCCAGGCGCATTGCCGCCGCGCATCCTGACTTTGTCCTTCAACCGGGCAAATGCGTGGCGGAGTTCAAGCCCAAGGGCGTGTCCAAGGCCGAGGCCCTGCGCCGCTGGCAAGCGCATCTGTTTCCCCCCGGCATCACCCCCATCTACGCCGGCGATGACCTGACCGATGAACCCGCGCTGGACTATGTCCACCAGGCTGGCGGCATCGCCATTCACATCGGACCCGGGGACACCTGCGCCCCCTATCGCCTGCCCGATCCGGGCAGCCTGTTGAAGGAGTTGGAACACTGGTTGGCCTGAACGGAAATCTCATCGTCGTCTCAAACCGCGTGCCCACGGATGCCGCCCCCAGCGGCGGGCTGGTCTTTGCGCTGGACGAGGCGCTGCGGCGCCTGGGCGGTATCTGGATCGGCGCGGATTCCCCTGCCCCGGAAATTTCCGAGGATGCCCCCCTGCTGCGCGATCTGGGCGGTGAGGGGCCCTATCGGCGTATGGTCTTTCCGCTGAGCGAAACAGAGCATGAACAATACTATCTGGGCCATGCCAATACCGCGCTCTGGCCCGTGTTCCATCGCCGCACGGATCTGTTGCGGGTGTCGCCCGAACAGGGCGAGGCCTACCGCCACGTCAACCGCCGCGCCGCCCGCGCCGTGGCCGAGGTCACACGGCCAGAGGACCTGATCTGGATCCATGACTATCACTTCCTGCCGCTGGCGCAGGAATTGCGCGCCCTGGGGCTGACCAACCGCATCGGGTTTTTCCTGCACATCCCCTTTCCCACGCTGGCGGATCTGCGCGCCCTTCCCGAAGCGGCAGAGATGCCCGGCTGGCTGGCCGCCTATGATCTGATCGGGCTGCAAACGCGGATGGACGTGTCCTCGGCCATGCAGATGTTCCAGGATGACCCGCTGAGCCATGTGCAGGAGGATGGCAGCGTGACCCGTGGCGCGCGCCAGACCCATGTGCAGAGCTTTCCCATCGGGGTGGATGCCCATGCGCTGCAGGGGCTGGCGGCGGCGCAATCGGACCAGGTGGCGCTGAACCTGCCTGCCACCGCGCCGCTGCTGCTGGGGGTGGATCGGCTGGATTATTCCAAGGGGCTGGTGCATCGGGCGCAGGCCTTTGGCCGGTTTCTGGATCAACGCAAGGATCTGGCACCGCGGGCAACCTATCTGCAAATCGCGCCCGTCAGCCGCGGGGATGTGCCCGCCTATCGCGATATCCGCGATGAGCTGGAGCGCACCGCAGGCTCCATCAACGGGGCCCATGCCGATCTGGACTGGATCCCGCTGCGCTATGTGCGCCGCAATATTGACCGCAAGGTGATTGCCGGGCTGTATCGGCGCGCCGATGTGGCGCTGGTGACGCCCCTGGCCGATGGCATGAACCTGGTGGCCAAGGAATTCGTGGCGGCGCAGGATCCCGAAGACCCGGGCGTTCTGATCCTGTCCCATTTCGCCGGCGCGGCCGAACAGCTGCATGGCGGCGCCCTGTTGGTGAACCCGCATGACATCGACGAAATGGCCCAGGCCATGCAGACCGCGTTGGACATGGACCGCGATGCACGGATCAGTCGCTATCAGCGCATGGCAGAGTCCGTGTTCAGCATGGACATCGGCTGGTGGTCCCGCAGCTATCTGGAAAGCCTGGCCTCCCCCACGGCGCCACTCTCTGCTTGGCAGGGCCGCTTTGCCTCCCCTATGCTCGATAACCAGTCGTTAATCAGCGTGAAATAGCTTTCGCGCTGGAACGTCCGGCCGATTGGGGCGTTGGCCCAGGTTGCTTGGCGGGATGCGGGAGTTGAAATGACACAGAGCGGCGATCTTCACGGTATGATTGCGCAGAACCTGCCCTATCTGCGGCGCTATGCGCGCGCGCTGACGGGGCAGCAGGCGGCCGGCGATGGGCTGGCGGCAGAGACCTTGGAAGCCATCCTGGAGGACCCCAGCCGGTTTGACCGGGCGCTGTCGCCCAAGACCGCGCTGTTCAAGGTGTTTCACGGCATCTGGACACAGGTGCGCAGCAAACCCGTGCCGGACAATGACCCCGGCGCCTCGGCCGCGCAGGGTTATCTGCGGACGCTGACGGAGCACAGCCGCGAGGTTCTGCTGCTGCACACGATCGAGGAGTTGTCGCTGACCGATATTGCCCAGATCATCGGTGTCACCACGGCCGATGCGGGCCAATACCTGTCCGTCGCCTATGAGGAGATGTCGCGTGCCATTTGCGGCCGAGTGATGATCATCGAGGATGAGCCGCTGATCGCCATGGATCTGGAACTCATCGTGCAGGACATGGGCCACAGCGTCACGGAAATCGCCCGCACAGCGGAAGAGGCCAAGCAGAAGGCCGTCAGCACACAGCCCGACCTGATCCTGTCAGACATCCAGCTGGCGGACAAATCCAGCGGGATCGACGCGGTGGATGCCATCAACGGGCTGATCGGCCACCGGCCGGTGATCTTCATCACGGCCTTTCCGGAACGGCTGTTGTCCGGCGTGGGGCCAGAGCCGACCTTCGTGATCCCCAAACCCTATACCGAGGAACAGGTCAGATCGGCGGTCAGCCAGGCCATGTTCTTCAGCAGCGCCCTGTCCCGGCAAGACGCCTGAAATAATCCGCAGCAGGGCGGGTAATGTCCCGCCCCGCTGCAAGGCCATGCGTCAGCTGACGAACTCGCCCGCCAGGGCACGGTCGATCAGTGCCACTGTTTCATCCACACCATACAGCGCGATAAACCCGCCAAAGCGCGGCCCCTGGCTGGCGCCCAGCAGCACCTCGTAAATGGCGCGGAACCAGTCACGCATGGGATCAAACCGTTCGCGGCCCGCGGCATAGACGATGCCTTGCAGGGTTTCATCGTCGCGCGGGCCGTCATGCGCGGCCAGTTGGTCCCGCAGATCAGTCAGGGCCTCACGCTCCTGCGCGGTGGGCGCGCGGAACTGTTTGGCCGGTTTCACGAAGTCCTGGTAATAGCGCACCGCAAAACCCGCGGCGGCGTCAAGGTCCGGGTGGCTTTCGGCGGTGGCCTCCGGCGCATACCGGCGGATGAAGCCCCACAGCGTCTCCTTGTCCTCGGCCCCGGCAACGGAGGCCAGGTTCAGCAGCATGGCAAAGGGCACCACAAGCGTGCTTTCGGGCACGGATCCGCCGTGGATGTGATGCACCGGGTTGGCCAGCCGGGCCTTGGCATCCTGGCCGGGATACGCGCGCAACTGCTGGTGATATTCATCCACGCATTTCGGGATCACATCCCACCACAGCCGCTTGGCTGTCTTGGGCTTCTGATACATGAAATAGGACAGGCTTTCGGTGCTGGCATAGGTCAGCCATTCATCGATGGACAGGCCGTTGCCCTTGGATTTGCTGATCTTTTCGCCGTTTTCATCCAGGAACAGCTCATAGGTGAAATGCTCTGGCGCCTTTTGGCCCAAGATCTGGCAGATCCGGTCATAGACGGGCGTGTTGGTGGAATGGTCCTTGCCATACATCTCGAAATCCACGCCCAGCGCCGCCCAGCGCGCGCCGAAATCGGGCTTCCACTGCAGCTTCACATTGCCGCCGGTCACCGGCAGGGTCCATTCCCGGCCCTCTTCGTCATCGAAGGTGACCTCGCCCCGCGCGGCATCCACATGCTTCATGGGCACATACAGCACCCGCCCGGTTTCGGGGTGGATGGGCAGGAAAATGGAATAGGTCTGGCGCCGCTCATCCCGCAGGGTCTTGAGCATCACCTCCATCAGCGCATCATAGCGTTCCGCCGCGCGCAGCAGGATCTCATCGAACTGGCCGCTGCGATAATACTTGGTCGCAGAGTAGAACTCGTACTCGAACCCGAAGGTGTCCAAGAACCGCCGCAACATGGCGTTGTTGTGATGGCCAAAGCTTTCATGCGTGCCAAACGGATCGGGCACGGAGGTCAGCGGCTTTTGCAGATGCGCGCGCAGGGCGTCCGGGTCCGGCACATTGTCCGGCACCTTGCGCATCCCGTCCAGATCGTCGGAAAAGCAGATCAGCCGGGTCGGGATGTCGCTGATCTGTTCAAAGGCGCGGCGAATCATCGTGGTTCGCGCAACCTCGCCAAAGGTGCCGATATGGGGCAGGCCGCTGGGCCCATAGCCGGTTTCAAACAGCACATGGGTCTTGTCCGGCTGCGCCTGGCAGCGTTTCAGCAGGCGGCGCGCCTCTTCGAAGGGCCACGCCTTGGCGCTCAATGCGGCTTCGCGCAACTCGGTCATTCTCGGGCCTCCGGATGGGGTATGCGTGGCTCTCGCACGCGTGACATGACAGTGCCGGAGTCCCTATTGCTCCTGCCCGCCGGGGTCAATAATCTAGCCCCTCACACCCCAAGCGAAAGGGCCTGCCCGTGACCGATCAACAGCCCACCTTTCTGTCGCCGCAGGATTGCCTCGTGGCGCTGATGATCTGCGTCTCTGCCTCTGACGAGCGGATCCGCACGGCGGAACTGGTCAAGATCCAGTCCGCGATCAACCACCTGCCCGTGTTCGCCGAATATGACGTGGACAGGCTGCAGCTGATCTCCCAGCTGGTGTTTGACCTTTTTGAACAGGAAGACGGCTTGGATGCGCTGTTTGGCCTGTTGCGCAGCCATCTGCCCGAACGGCTGTTTGAAACCGCCTATGCGCTGGCCTGCGATGTGGCGGTGGCCGATGGCTCGCTGAACCAGCATGAACTGCGCCTGCTGGAGGAAGTCCGGCATGAGCTGCAACTGGATCGGTTGGCCGCCGCCGGGATCGAGCGTGGCGCCCGCGCGCGGCACATGCCGGCCTGACGGCTGCCGGCTTGTCTAGGCGTTGAACAGCACGCCCCAGCGGTCCATCAGCGCCTGCTGCAACACGCGGGCGCGCCCGTTCCAAGCGCGCGCGCCCTTGGGGCGTTCCAGTTCCGCCCGGGTCAGCCCGGCACGGTGATCCAGATCCGCGGAAAAGATGGCAAAGGCCAGTTCGCGCCCACCCGGTGTATCGATGAACCCCGCCAGCCCGCTGACGAAATGCAAGGTGCCGGTCTTGGCGCGCACCTCCAACGGGTGATTGGGCACAGGCCGGCGGCGGGCATCGCGCATCTTGATCTGTTTCAGCAGCGGCTTCAGCCCCAATATCCCGCGTACCGCCGTCAGCGCCGCGGCCATGTCCGGTGCGCTGATGCGGGATTCGTCACCCAAGCCGGAATGATCCACCAGCGCCACGTCCCGCAGCCCCAACATGGCCTCTGCCCAGCGGTTCATCTCTCGTGCCGAGGCCAGGAGCGACACGGGCGGATGGCCCAGCCGCGCGGCGGTGGCGGCCATGCCCACGACCTCTGCCGTCAGGTTGGTGGAATATTCCAGCATATCGATGAGAATATCCGCCAGGGGCGGGCTTTCCAGCCGCGCCAGCTCCGCCGCCGCGGGGGGCAGGGCCGCGGCCTCTTGCGGTTTGGGCAGGGTGATCCCGCGCATGACGGCCAGGCTGTGGAAGGTCTGCGCGGCATAGCTGACGGGCTTGCGCATGGGCAGCCAGCGCGCCCCGCCCCG
>CBFHYV010000018.1:0-21231 GCA_965660085.1 uncultured Paracoccaceae bacterium | reverse complement strand
CGGCGCGGGCGCAGGGGCCGCGGCGGTGGTCATCGGCTGCCCCACCGGCGCGCTGGCCTGGGCCTCTTGCGGCGCGGGCTGATCAGAGCCCTGCTGCGAAGTCTGGGAGGGCTGGCACGCGGCCAGGGCCGAAACTGTCAGCGCCCCGGCCAATGTGGTCACAATCCTGCGCATGTTCGGCGCCCCTCCTCACAAAATACTCGGGCAGTGCCCTTGTTTCTTAGTGAAGCCCAAGAGGCAAGCGCAAGGGGCGTGCATCCGGCAAGCCGAGGAGTTTGCGCATCACATGGCCGCTGATGCTCCCGTTCACCACTGCGCGCCACGCCGCCGTGCTGCTGGCGCGGGCAAGAGGGCGGCGAGGGTCTCGTTTTGTTAACCCCGAACTCGGATTTCTGCACAAAAGTTGCGTCCCCGGACCGACCGTCGCAAACTTTTCACGCTAGATACGGCAAGCATTGCTTCCTTCACAGCCAAGGTTTTGCTAAGTCGTCTAAAGATTTTGTAGATTCATAGTCAGTTCTTCGGGGGCACACGTGACCGATTTGGACCTTCATCTGCGCGCTTCTGCCGATTTTGGCATGACAGAGCCGCAGACCTGCACGACGCGGCAGGCGTTTTTTGCGACGAAACGCGCGTTTGACATCATTGTCAGCCTGCTGCTGCTGCCGACCCTTGTGATGTTTGCGCTTATCCTTTTGTTGGTGAACCCGTTCTACAATCGCGGCCCGCTGTTTTTCGTGCAGCCGCGCATGGGCCGCGACTGCCGCGCCTTCAATGTCATCAAGTTCCGGTCCATGACGAAGGTGCATCGCGTGCAGCGCAGCGCCAATGATCCGCTGGAGGTGGACCGCATCACGCCGCTGGGCAAGATCATGCGCAAATCCCGCGTGGATGAACTGCCGCAGATCCTGAACGTGCTGCGTGGGCAGATGAGCCTGATCGGCCCGCGGCCGGACTTCTTCCACCATGCGCGGCGCTACATGCGCACGGTTCCGGGCTATCGGGAACGCCACTGCATCCGCCCGGGCATCAGCGGCCTAGCGCAGACCTACCTTGGCTATGCCGAAGGCAACGAGGCCACTGCGGCCAAGGTGCGCGCAGACCTCTATTACATCCAGAACGCCGGCTTCCGGCTGGAGATGTGGGTGTTCTGGCGCACGCTGGTCACGGTGTTCTGCCGCCACGGCGCGTAAAGGCCCCGCAGCCCACGCCCTTAATCTGACCTGGGCGAAACATGATCCGGCGAGAACCGGGCCGGCTTGCCCATAAGCTCGATCAACACCCAAACGCGCCGGTCTGCATCAATCGTTTCCACCGTTGCAATGAAACCCGCGAACGGCCCGGTTTCCACGGTCACACTATCGCCAGGCTGAAAGGCATCGGCGGTGGCCAACACACCATTCGCATCGCACCGCGCGCGCAAACCGTCCACGATGGCATCGGGCACCTGCGCGGGGCGATCGGCAAAACTGACCAGCCGCGTCAATCCGGCGGTTGCATTGATGGCACGCCAGCCCCCCTGCGCCGTGCTGAACCGAACAAAGAGGTATCCCGGAAACAACGGCCGCCGCACCAGCCGTGCCTGCCCCGCCCGACGCTGCGTGACCTCGGCCAGCGGCAAGAACGCCTCAAATCCCTGACGTTCCAGATTGCGCAGGGCGATGCTGGCCGCATTTGGCTTGAGCTGGGCAAGAAACCAACCGGAGTCCGGGTCTGACATGAGAGGCATCCTGGCTGTGTGCGTTCTTCGGCACAAAACGCCATGCAACCCGGCGCGTCAAGTTGCCCGAAGGAATAAAAACACATCACTTTCAGACGCTTAGCCAAACTGAAAACTTTTGTGACAGGGTTTCGGAATGCGAAGCGGGCTGGTATTGCTCAAAATTGAACGATCATGGATTCGCCCCTGGTCATATCGCAAGACCCGAACCCCCTAGGCGCCCGCAGGCAGCCCTAGTGCGGTAGCTTTTCACTTTTACGACAGTTCCTCGATGTCCCGCCTACGTCCCGCCCAGGCTGACGCCCGTTTCCGCGTCATGCGCCTGCTGGAGGAAAACCCCCAGATGAGCCAGCGCGAGCTGGCCGATGCCGTGGGCATCAGCGTCGGCGCGGTGCATTACATGCTGCGCGCGCTGGTCGAAAAGGGCTTCGTGAAGTTCGGCAATTTCTCCTCCGCGTCGGACAAACGCCGCTATGCCTATGTGCTGACCCCGAAAGGCCTGCGCGAGAAAGCCGAGCTGACGCGCAGCTTCCTGGCGCGCAAACACGCCGAATACGATGCCCTGCGCGCGGAAATCGCGGCCCTTGAGGCCGATCTGGAAAACGCCCCGCAGGCCGACACGCCCCGGCCTGGCGCAGACGCCAAGCCCCAAGACACCTGAGCCCGCACCGCGCGGCGCCAAGACCAGCCAAGGCAGACCAACATGTCCCAAACGTCCCAGATTTCCGTGGCCTGCATCGTGGGCGCCCGCCCCAACTTCATGAAGATGGCGCCGATCCTGGCGGCCTTTGCCCGGCGCGGGGACATTGCCGCCACACTGATCCACACCGGCCAGCATTACGATGTGGAAATGAACGCCGTGTTCTTTGAACAGCTTGGCCTGCCCGACCCGGACCTGAACCTGGAGGTCGGCTCCGGCAGCCAGACGGTGCAGACCGCCCGCGTGATGATGGGGCTGGAGGAAGCCTTCGAGGCCAACCGCCCAGACCTGGTGCTGGTGGTCGGGGACGTGAATTCCACCGTGGCGGCGGCGTTGGTGGCTGCCAAGATGCGCATTCCCCTTGCCCATGTAGAAGCCGGCCTGCGCAGCTTTGACATGGACATGCCGGAAGAGATCAACCGCCTGGTCACGGATCGGCTGTCCGATCTGCTGCTGACGACGGAGCGCGCCGCACAGGCGCAGCTGGAATCCGAAGGCGTCGCCCCTGGCGCCATCCATTTCGTGGGCAATGTGATGATTGACACGCTGCTGGCCAATCTTGACCGCGCCCTGCCCATTGAGGCCACGCTGACCAGCCGCGGCATGGCGGCCGATGCGGCGGCACAGGTGGCGGGGGATTATGCGCTGGTCACGCTGCACCGCCCGTCCAACGTGGATGATCCCGCACAGCTGGACGGTCTGCTGGCGGTTCTCGGGGAGCTGTCGCAGACATTACCGCTGGTCTTTACCATGCATCCGCGCACCCGCGCCCGGATTGAACAGGCGGGCCTGTCCCACCGGGTGGAGCTGCCGAATTTCCACGCGGTCACCCCGCTGGCCTATTTCGAGATGCTGGGCGCCATGAAATCCGCCCGCCTGGTGATCACCGACAGCGGCGGCCTGCAGGAGGAGACCACCGCGCTCGGCGTGCCCTGCCTGACCGTGCGCGACAATACCGAACGCCCCATCACCATCACCGAGGGCACCAATACCCTTGTGGGCAGTGACCCGGAGGCCCTGCGCAATGAGGCCGCGCGCGCCCTGTCCGGCGACAACAAGCAAGGCCGCATCCCCGAGCTGTGGGATGGCCAAGCGGCAGAGCGGATCGCGCAAGTCATCGCCGCGCATTTCGGGCGGGGCTGATCCATGCGCATCCTCGTCTTCAGCCATTATTACCCGCCGGAGGTCAACGCGCCGGCCTCGCGCATGTCCGAACATGCGCGGGTCTGGGCCGATGCGGGCCATGAGGTCACGGTCATCACCTGCGCGCCCAACCATCCGGCAGGCAAGCTGTTTCCGGGCTATCGCAACAGCTTCACCCGCGAAACCATCGACGGCGTGACCGTTGTCCGCGTCTGGAGCTATCTGGCCCCCAACGCGGGTTTTGCCAAGCGCATCGCCAATTACCTCAGCTACATGATCTCGGCGCTCGCGGCGGTGCCACGGGTGGGGCGACCCGATGTCATCATCTCCACCTCGCCGCAGTTCTTTTGCGGGCTGGCGGGCCTGGGCGCGAAATGGATGCGCCGCGTGCCCTGGGTGCTGGAGATCCGCGATCTGTGGCCAGACAGCATCGTGACCGTCGGCGCCATGCGCAAGGGGCGGCTGACCCGGTTTCTGGAATGGCTGGAACGCATGGCCTATCGCAAGGCCGATCACGTGGTCGCCGTCACGGACGGCTTCGTGCCGCATATCGAATCCCGCCGCGGGCGGCCCGGTGTCACCGTCATCAAGAACGGCGTGAATTTCGATCTGTTCCGCAAGGGCGACGATGCCGAGGCCGTGAAGGCGCGGTTTGGCATGCAGGGCCGCAAGGTGGCGGCCTATGTGGGCACGCATGGCATGGCCCACGGGCTGGACATCGTTCTGGATGCCGCAGCACACCTGCGCGATGATCCACGCATCGGTTTCCTGCTGGTGCACACGGCCGCAAAGGACCCCACGGACGGAGCAAGATTGAGCGTTTCCGCAGCATAGTTCCCGTCGATCACACCATTGCGGATCTCCGCGCCGCGGGTCAGATAGATCAGCATCGGCACAGTGCTGATCCAGAAGGTCGCGGGATCGCCTGTGAAGCTGCCGATGTCGGGGTCATTCTCCGTATAGGCACGTTTCTTCAAGGTTGCGCCATTCAGATCCAGATCGACAGACACCTTCAACGCAAACGCCAGATAGGTCTTGCCCGATTGGAAGATGACGGTTTTCTGCGCCAACAGCGCCGCGTCAATCGCCGTCTGCAGGGCCAGGGTGTCATCGGTCACGCCATCGCCCACCGCGCCAAAGGCATCCACATGCATCTGCCCCGGTCCGGTCGGCATCACATACAGCTTCACGCCCCCTGCCGTGGTCAGATGATGATCCACCGCATCGGCCACGGCCACGCGATAGCTGAACCCCCCTTCGACCACATCCAGCAGGCTGCCCGGCGCAATCCGCCGCCGTCCGGTCCCGTCGGCATAGCTGAACACCGAATCCGCCAGCAGCGCCGCACAGCTGGCGAACCGGCGCACCACGCCCATATAGGCATCGGCCTCAGCGCGCATATCGCCCTGCTCGAACAGCAATGCCCCGCTGGGGCGGCGCACCTCGATCCTGTAGGTGCCCTCCATCACATGCGGGATGGCAAACCGCCCATCCGGCCCGGAAATGACCGGGTTCGCCCGCAGGATCGTCAGACCGCTGTCCTCGAAAATGGGACTCAGCGTATCCCTCCCATCGGCATAGATGAACATCCGCGCCCCCGCGATAGGGGCGCCGCCGTCATCCGCGGCTATGATTTCGGAAAGAGAGTTGAATGTGCCCATCAGGTTCCACCACCCGTTGCGATGTTTGCATTGCTCACGGCGGAGCACCCTCCGCACGCTTGCCCCGCCCGGATTGGGCAAAGCCTGTGCAATGCTGTCGCCCCAAATGGTAAACCTGCCCAAATCGGTCCGCTCGCCACGGTAACACACCGTTCATCCATGCCCGCGCGCCACGGCGCTGACACAGGTTGCCAGCCCGCGCGCCCTGGCGCAGTCTGGCCGCGCAATCAAAAGGGCGCGCATCTTGGCCAACCTGACAGACAAGCTGGAAATGTTCATTGCTCTGGCGCGCGAAAAACACTTCGGCCGCGCCGCCGAAAGCCTCAATATCTCCCAACCCACCCTCTCGGCAGGGATCAAGCAGCTCGAAGATCAGCTCGGGGTGCAGCTGGTCTATCGTGGCTCGCGCTTTGGCGGCCTCACGCCGGAAGGCCTGTCTGCCCTGGCCTGGGCACACCGGATCGTGGCCGATGTGCGCCAGTTACATGATGAAATGCGCGCCAAGCGCCACGGCCTGTCAGGCCAGATCCGGCTTGCCGTGATCCCCACGGCACAGACCTGGGCCGCACGCCTGGCCAGCAGCGTCACCCGCCGCCACCCCAAGGTGACCTTCACGATCCTGGCGCGCAACTCCCGCGAAATCCTGCAAATGCTGGAAGCGTTCGAGGCCGAGGCCGGCATCTCCTATCTCGACAATGAACCGCTGGGCCGCGTCGATGTCACCCGATTGTATACGGAAAACTATATGCTCGTGTGCCCGCCGGACAGTCCTGTCGCCCGGCAGAGCCGCGTCACCTGGCCAGAGCTTGACGCCATGCCGCTGGCCCTGTTGACCCCTGACATGCAGCACCGGCGCATCCTCAACCAGATCTTTGTGGATCACGGCGTCAGCCCGCACACCTACATGGAGTCAAACTCGATCATCGCGCTTGTCGCCGCCGTGGCGGATGGCGGCTGCATGGCCCTGCTGCCCACGGACATCGCGCGGTTTCTGGCCCATGACAAGGACCTGGCGCTGGTGCCGCTCAGCCACAGCCACGGCAGGCAGGGCATCGGCCTGATCCTACCGCAGCATGAGCCGCGCCCACCCGTGATTGAGGCCCTGCTGAAAGCCGCAACAACCTTGCGCGCAGACAAGCCAGCCTGACTGGCACGGTTCAGCGTGAACTATGACTACAAATCAGTAGATTACATTTTCCGGTAAGTTTGGTGGAGCCAAGGGGGATCGAACCCCTGACCTCTTGCATGCCATGCAAGCGCTCTCCCAGCTGAGCTATGGCCCCAATGTGCCGCACGATCTACTGTCAGCGGCGAGAGGGTTCAAGGCGAAAATCGCCTCGACCCGAAAATTTGTCAGCCTTCGTCGTCTTCGCTGGCGACATCCGCGATCTCGTCCAGAGAGACGTTCTCGTCCTCTTCTTCTTCCAGCAGATCGTCGTCCAGCTCCACGGAGACGTCATCATCATCGATCACGGCGTCATCATCCATGTCATTGGCCTTCGCCTTGGTCGAGGATGCGTCCGCAGCATCCGCAGCAATCATGCGGGACTTGCTGCTGTCGAACTCGACGACCTCATTGGTATAGGGGCTGACGATCGGGTCCCGGTTGAGGTCATAGAACCGCTTGCCGGTTGTCGGGCAAACACGCTTGACACCCCATTCTTCTTTGGCCATGGCTGATTCCCCTCGGTTGTGGATCTTGCTGACAAGGCCCGTCCCCTGCCATACCGGGGCCGGGCTGTCAAAGGGTTTGGAGGAGACGGCAAACCAATGCAGCAGATCGTTCTGGATGGATCACCGCCGCTGGTCGTTCACCTGCGCCGCAGCGCGCGCGCCCGGCGGCTGACCCTGCGCATCGCGGGCACGGACGGGCGCATCACCCTCAGCCTGCCCAGCAGCACGTCAGATGACCTTGCCCGCGCCTTCGCCCGGGAGAAGGAGCCATGGCTGCGCCAGCACCTGTCCCGGCAACCGGGCGCGGTCACCGTCGGCCACAATGCCACAATCCCCGTGGAAGGCCGCATGATGCGCATCGTGCCGGCAACCGGCCGCACGATCCAGATCCAGGCGGGACAACTGCAGGTGCCGGGCCAGCCCGACCAAGCCGCCGCGCGGATCCAAGGCTGGCTGAAAACGCGCGCCCGCGACCGGCTGACAGCAGAGAGTGACGCCTTCGCCCGCCGACTGGGCCGTCCCTACAGCCGTATCACCCTGCGGGACACCCGCAGCCGCTGGGGCTCTTGCTCGTCCCAGGGGGCGCTGATGTATTCTTGGCGGCTGATCATGGCCCCGCCAGAGGTGCTGTCCTACGTCGCCGCGCATGAGGTCGCCCATCTCGCCCAGATGAACCACTCGCCCGCCTTCTGGGCAACACTGGCGCAGATCCACGGGCCGTATGAGCCGGCGCGCGACTGGCTGCGCAGCAATGGCAGCTTGCTGCACCGCTATATCTTCACCGATTGACCAAACACCAGTTTGTGATCACATACGGGCATGAAAAACGTCCAGTCCCTGCCCGGCACTGCCATCCATGACAAGGTCTATCGCGGGCTTCGGTCACGCATCATGTTCGGGCGCATCGCCCCGGGCCAGGCGCTGACCCTGCGCGGCATCGCCACCGAATTCGGCGTATCCATGACCCCCGCGCGTGAAGCCGTCCGCAGGCTGGCCGCAGAGGGGGCGCTGTCCATGTCCAGCTCCGGCCGCATCACCGCGCCGGAGCTGACCAACGAACGGATCGAGGAACTGGCCGCCCTGCGCGCCCTGATCGAGGTCGAACTGGCCTCACGCGCCATGCCGCGGGCGCATTTTGCGCTGATCGAACGTTTGCAGAGCATCAATGAAACCATCGACGAAGCGATCAGCCGCCGGGACGCCGTGGATTACATCCGCACGAACCTGGAATTTCACCGCACGCTGTATTTGCGCGCTCAGGCCCCCGCGATGCTGGCCATGACCGAAACGGTCTGGCTGCAACTCGGCCCGACGATGCGGGCACTGTATGGGCGCCTGCGCCGCACAGAGGCGCCACGCTATCACAAGCTCATCATCGCAGCCCTGCGGGCGGGCGACGAACCCGGCCTGCGGCTGGCCGTCCGGTCTGACGTCACACAGGGCTTGCGGCTGCTGGCGAGCTGATGGGTCGGGGTGGCCCCTTCCCTGGTCAACACATGGCGAAACGGGCGATAGCCCCCTTGTCAGGCCGCCAGCCCCTTGCTGCCCATTTTCAGGAATTTTTTCCGACGTTCCTTCACCAGCGCGGCACGGTCCTTGCCAGACAGTTCCGCCAGCATGGCCTGCAGGGCACTGCGCACAGCCTCCATCGTGGCCTCCGGTGCGCGATGCGCCCCGCCAAGTGGTTCGGGCACGATGCGGTCAATCACCCCCAGCTGATACAGATCCTGCGCGGTCAGCCGCAGGGCCTCGGCGGCCTCGCGCATTTTGTCGGAATCCTTCCACAGGATGGATGCGCAGCCTTCGGGCGAAATCACGGAATAGACCGAATGTTCCAGCATCGCCACACGGCTGGCCGTGGCAAAGGCCACCGCACCGCCGGATCCGCCCTCGCCGATGACAACCGAAACCAGCGGCACGCCGATCTGCAAACAAGTCTCCGTCGCGCGGGCAATCGCCTCTGACTGGCCGCGCTCCTCGGCACCTTTGCCGGGATAGGCACCCGGCGTGTCCACCAGCGTGATCACCGGCAGCCCGAACCGATCCGCCATCTGCATCAGCCGCACGGCCTTGCGGTACCCTTCGGGCCGCGCCATGCCGAAATTGCGGTGGATGCGGCTTTGCGTGTCAAAGCCCTTTTCATGTCCGATCACCATGACCGGGCGGTCATCCAGCCGTGCAAGCCCACCCATCACCGCATGGTCGTCCGCGAAGTTGCGGTCCCCGGCAAGCGGGGTAAATTCGGTGAACAGTGCCTCGATATAATCGCGGCAATGGGGCCGCTCGGGGTGGCGCGCCACCTGGCATTTCCGCCAGGGCGACAGTTTCTGATACAGATCGCCCAGCAGGCTTTCGGCCTTGCGGTCCAGCGCCGCGGCCTCATCCTCGATATCCATATCCGCATTGTCGCGGGCCATGGCGCGCAGTTCCTCGGCCTTGCCTTCGATCTCTGCGAGCGGTTTTTCGAAATCGAGGTAATGCGTCATCCCGGTCCTCGTTCTGGTGATGCGGTCATATGGCGCTTTGTGCCGGCGGATGCAACAAACCGCGTCACCTAGCGGCTGTACTCATCAAGCGCACCCGGCACGTTGAACAGCCGGTAGGGCAGATCCTGGGCCGCCTCCAGCCCCTCCAACTGCACCGAAGTCACCCCCCCGCCGCCATCGCGCACCTGCCAGCCGCGCAAGGCAACCGGCGCGGCCGAGAAATACAGATCCACCTGCCCCAGATCACGCGATTTCGGGTCCTCCACCGTCAGCACGGCGCCTTCGGCATCGCTGCGCAGCCCCACGACCGAGTCGCTGTTCACAAGATCAACATTGCGGCCCAGAATCAGATGCAGCGGCGTGCGCCGCAGCGGGTATTGCTCCACCGTGCCAATCGCAGTGTCGAACACGGCCACAACCCCGGCGCCCGCCATGATCAGTGCGCTGTCAGGCGGGTCATATTCAAACCGGGCGCGGCCTGGCCGCTGCAGATACAACTGCCCCGTGGACACCGTGCCATCGGCGTTGAATTGCCGGAAACTGGCCGTGGCTTCGCCCAGCCCGTCAAGATAGCGCGCCAGATCCTCCAGCTGTGGGGCCTGCGCCCGGACCGGCACGGCCAACAGCGCGGCCATGGCCAGCGCTGTCAGAATTCGGAACAATGGCATCGTTTTCTCCTGCTGGGGTCGGATCACAGATCGGGATCGTCCAGCCCCGCGTCAACCCCGTGCGGGATCACTCGTCCCCACCGACAAGGATCTGGCGTTTGCCCACATGGTTCGCGGCGCTGACGATTTCTTCGGTCTCCATCTGCTCCACCAGACGCGCGGCCTTGTTGTAGCCGATGCCCAGCTTGCGCTGGATATAGGAGGTCGAGCATTTGCGGTCCTTCAGCACGATGGCCACCGCCTGGTCATACAGCGCATCCTCGCCCGTGGTGTTCCCGCCAGTGTTCAGCCCCAGCACCGCGTCGATGTCGGCTTCCTTGTCCTCGTCCGGGCCCTCCTGCACGCCGCCCACGTAGTCCGGCGGGCCAAAGGCCTTGAGGTGGCGCACGACCTCCTCCACCTCTTCATCGGACACAAATGGCCCGTGACAGCGCACGATCTTCGCGCCGCCAGGCATGTAGAGCATGTCCCCCATGCCCAGCAGCTGCTCTGCCCCCATTTCCCCAAGGATCGTGCGGCTGTCGATCTTCGACGTGACGTGAAACGAGATCCGCGTAGGGAAGTTGGCCTTGATCGTGCCTGTGATCACATCCACCGAAGGCCTTTGCGTGGCCATGATGATATGGATGCCGGAGGCCCGCGCCATCTGCGCAAGGCGCTGGATACAGGCCTCGATCTCCTTGCCGGCGACCATCATCAGATCCGCCATTTCGTCCACAATCACAACGATATAGGGGATCTTCTTCGGCTCGAACTCTTCGGTCTCGAACACTGGCTCGCCGGTATCTTCGTCAAACCCGGTCTGCACGGTGCGGCTGAACAGTTCATCCCGGCTCAGCGCATCCTCGACCCGGCTGTTATAGCCGTCGATGTTGCGCACGCCCATCTTGGACATCTTGCGATAGCGGTCTTCCATCTCCGCCACGACCCATTTCAGGGCTACCACCGCCTTCTTCGGGTCCGTGACCACCGGAGACAACAGATGCGGGATCCCGTCATAGACGGACAGTTCCAGCATCTTCGGGTCAATCATGATCAGGCGGCAGTCTTCGGGTGGCAGCTTGTACAGCAGCGACAGGATCATGGTGTTGATCGCCACGGACTTGCCCGACCCGGTGGTGCCGGCAATCAGCAGATGCGGCATCTTGGCCAGGTTCGCCACGATCGGATCACCGCCGATATCCTTGCCCAGCGCCAGCGGCAGCCGGTGGGACCCGCTTTCATACTGGCGGGTGTTCAGGATTTCGCGCAGGGCGACCATTTCGCGGCTCGAATTGGGCAGTTCAATCCCGATCACCGACCGGCCCGGCACGGTGGACACCCGCGCCGACATTGCCGACATGGACCGCGCAATGTCATCGGCCAGCCCGATGACGCGGCTGGCCTTCAGCCCCGGCGCGGGCTCCAGCTCATACATGGTGACAACGGGGCCGGGACGCACGCTCACGATCTCGCCCTTGATGCCATAATCATCCAGCACGGCCTCCAACTGCCGCGCAGTGCTTTCCAGCGCCTCTTCGGACAGGGTGTGCCGGGTGATCTGATCCGGGTTCATCAACAGATCAAGCGGCGGCAGTTCATACTCTGCCTCCGGGGCGGTATCGGCACTGCTGCGGGGGGCGGGCACAGTCACGGCCTCTGCCCTGCGGCTCAGCGCGGCGGGACGCGAAGCGGCCTCTCGGCCACTGGCCGCGGCCGAAGGGCCGGAGGCCGGCGCGCGGCTGGCCGACAGGGCCGGGCGAGGGGCGGTGGCTGCCTGCTGGGCATCAACCTGCGCCTGCCAGCTTTCGGCATCCAGCTCATGCGGAATGGAAACCTCGCGGTCCATGTCCTCCTCCGCCCAGTCCTGTTCGTCCCAGTCCCGTTCGGCCCAGTCCTGATCGGCAAGCACATCGTCTTCCGGCACGGCACCCGGCATGGCGGGCTCTTCCGGCGGATGCCCCGGACGCTGCGCGGGGCCAAGCGTCGCCGGGCCGGTCTGGGCAGGCGGCACCACCAGGGCGGGTCCGCGCAACTGCGGCTCCCGGCGCTGACGGTCCCGCACGGCGCGTTGAGCGGCGGTCAGGGTCGGCGGCTCTTCGGCGGCCTCGTCCTGCGGGGGCGCGCGGCGCGCATGAAGACGCTGGCGCACCGCATCGCTGATCCGGCTGCGCAAACGCTCCTCTTCCGGGGCGGGCATGTCCTCCGTCACCTCATGCCGCGGGGGCAGTTCCGGCTCCGGCATCTCTTCCACCGATCGGAACAGTCGCGGCAGGCGAAGGCCCCTGCGGGCGGGCGCGTCCGGGACGTCATCCTCCAGCAGGGCATCATCGTCCTCATCCACCGCATGGGGTTGCCTCTGCGCCCGGCTTGCGGCGGCCGCCCTCACGGATCGGCCGGCGGACATGGCGCCGCGGCCAAAGGCGCGCGCCAGCACCGCCAGGATCAGACCCGCCCCATGCCCGGCCAGCCCCAGCGCCGCCCTTTGTTCGGAGAACCGAAATCCAAGGGTCAACGCCAGCACAGGCGCCAGAACCAGGGCCAGCACCAGGGTCAACAGGTTGACCGCGGGGCCAAGTGACAGCGGCAGAAGGGCCATCAACCAGCCCAGCAGGAAATCGCCGGCGCTGCCGCCCATGCCGAAATCATGCGTCCACATGCCCAGCGGCGTCAGCCCGGAGGCAAAGGCAGAGGCCAGCGGCAGGGAAAACAGGATGAACGCCGCCATCGTGTACAGCTCTGCGCGCCAATTCAGAACAAATCGCAGCCCCCAGACGGCCAGGATGACCGGAACGCTCAGGAACCCCCAACCGAAAACCTGCATGAAGGGGCCAACGATCGTGGCGCCGACAGGCCCGGCCCAGTTGCGCACCTCGACATCCGCGGCGCTGAACATATGCGGGTCCAGCGGCGAATAGGACAACAGCGCCACGCCAGAAACCAGCGCCAGCGCCAGCAGCACGATGCCCAGACCCATCTTGCCCAGGCGCCACAAGGCGACCTCAAAGGTGTTGTCCAGCAACGGATTTTCATCTTTCGTCGAATATGCCATCAACCGCCTCTTGTGTCCGTCATTCCGGATAAAGAACGCCGCGCAGGCGCATCAGCCCGTCGCGGGTTTCATCCGCCGGGGCAACCATGGCCACACGGATATGGCCCGCACCGGGATTGCCCGCCTGATCGCCGCGTGACAGATAGGCCCCGGGCAGCACCCGCACGCCCGTCTCGCGCCACAGCCGCAAGGCAGCATCTTCGCCATCGTCCACGGGCAGCCACAGGAAAAACCCGGCCTGCGGCGGCAGATAGCCCGGCACATGGCCCAGAACCTCATCGGCAATGGCATATTTCTGCTGATAGAGCGCACGGCTCTCGGCCACATGGGTTTCGTCCTGCCACAGCCGTTCGGCCGCATGCTGCAACGGCAGCGGCAGCGGCGCCCCGGCATAGGCCCGCAACTGCCGGATTCGGGCGATGCTTTGCGGCCCACCGGCAACAAAGCCGGACCGCAGCCCGGGCAGGTTGGACCGTTTGGACAGGGAATGGAACACGATCACGCGCTCAGGGTCGGCGCCCATCTCCGCGGCAACCTCCAGCGCGCCGGGCGGCGGCGCATCCCGGTAGATCTCGCTATAGCATTCATCCGCCAGGATGCGGAAATCATGGTGTTCGGCCAGTTCGATCAGCATCTGCCAATAGGCACGACTGGCCACGGCGCCCTGCGGATTGGCGGGCGAACAGACATAAACCAGCGCCGTGCGGTTCAGCACATCCGCCGGCAGGCCCGCGAAATCCGGCAGATGGCCGGTGCTGGCCGTGGCGGGCGCAAAGCGCGGCTCCGCCCCGACAGACAGCGCCGCCACCATGTAAACCTGGTAAAACGGGTTCGGCATCAGGATCAGCGGCGCCTGGCCTGCGCGCGTTTCCGGGCACAGGGCCATGGCCGCGTTATACAAGCCCTCCCGCGTGCCGTTCAGCGCCATGATCTGCCGGTCCGGGTCCAGCGTCACGCCATAGCGGCGCGCCACCCAGCCCGCGATGGCGGCGCGCAAGCCGTCAGACCCGTCATTGGGCGGGTAACGGCCGAAATCCGCCGCGTGTTCGGCGATCACCTGCGCCACCCAGTCCGGGAAGGGATGGCGTGGTTCGCCTATGGTCATATGGCATACCGGGCCGCCCGGGGCATGGGCGTCCAACAGCGTCCGCAGTCGCGGAAACGCGTATTCCGGCAGGGTCGAAAACCGCTCGGGAAACATTGCTCTGGCCTCTGGATGCGGGACATCTTGTGGCCCCGCTTGGGCGTGAGGATACGCAAACTCTGCCGCTGCGTCCAGTCTGTGCCCACCCCTGGCCCGCGCGCCGTGCCAGTCCTGCCCCAAAACAGCGCCAGACCACGCCGGCCGGGTCAGGTTTTCCCCGGGCTAGCCCGCCAGCACCGGCGCCAGCGCCGCGCCCAGCCGCAGCAACCGTGCCTCTGCCCCCGCAGGCGCCATCACCATCACCCCGCAGGACGGCTGCGCCGAAGGCAGGCTCAGCGCGCACAGGCCCATCAGGTTGCCCACCCGCGTGTTGCGCAAGGTCAGCAGGTTCTCTGTCACGTAATAGGCGTCATCCGACAGCAGCCGCGCAGCAGACGGCGGCAGGTTGGGGGCAGTGGGGCAGATCACGGCGTCAAACCCGGCCGTGCGTGCGGCCCATGCGGCGCGGGCCTCTTCCAGCCGGGCCCAGGCCGCCAGATAGGCATGGCCCGCATGGGCCTGGCCTGCGGCAAACCTGTCCCGGATGGGGGGAAACATGGCGTCCGGATCAGCCTCGATCGCGTGCCCCCAGGTTGCCCAGGCCTCCGTGGTGTAAAGGATGCCGGCATCGGCAATGGCGCCGGCCAGTTCGGGCGCCTCAAATCGGGGCAAATCCGCTCTGGCCGCCTGCAGGGCCTGCACCGCCGCGCCCCAGGCCGCGGCAGGTTCGGGGCGCAGATCGTCCTGAACAATGCTGTCCAGAATGCCCAGGCGCAGCCCGCCAACCCGGCCCGCACCGCGCAGATCAAGGCCGCTGGACCGCCCCTCCAGCGCCGCCAGCACATGCGCGGCATCCTCGACGCTGCGGCACAGCGGGCCAACCGTGTCAAACCGCGCGGCCAGCGGCACCACCCCGCGCAGCGAAAGCTGGCCCGCCGTGGTTTTCAACCCCACCAGATCATTCCACGCGGCAGGGATCCGCACCGATCCCCCGGTGTCAGAGCCAATGGCCGCCGCCGCCAGGCCAAAGGCCACGGACGCCGCCGCACCAGAGGAGGAGCCCCCCGGCACAGCCTCCGCATCATTGACACAGGGCGGGGTTGCAGTGATCGGGTTCAGCCCAAGGCCTGAAAACGCAAGCTCGGACATATGTGTCTTGCCCAGGCAGACCAGCCCCTGCGCAGTGGCCGCGCGCAGCACCTGCGCATCCTGCCCCGGCACCCGCCCCCGCAACAAGGCAGAGCCTGCCTCCGTCGCGGTGCCAGCCGTATCAAACAGATCCTTCCAGCTGATCGGCACACCATCCAGCGGCGATAGCCGCATGCCCCGCGCCGCACGGTCCGCCGCGGCAGAGGCCTCCGCCCGCGCGCGGTCCGGCGTCAGCCGGGCATAGATCCGGTCCGCCTGCGGATGCGCGGCGATCTTGTCCAGGAACTGCTCGGTCACATCGCGCGGGCAGGCCGCGCCCGTGTCAAATGCAGCGCCCAGCCCGGTTGCGGTCGTGGTTGTCCAATCGGTCATCTTGCCCCCCCTGCGGCGTTGCGCTCAGCCTAGCGGCGGGCAGAGGCATGGACAATGCCGGCGCGCGCGCCATAGTTGCGCCATGGAACATGTTACCGATATCGCCATTGTCGGCGGCGGGCTGAACGGGCCTGCCCTGGCGCTTGCCTGCGCGCGGGCCGGGCTGCGCAGCGCCGTCATCGACAGCCTGCCAACACAGGCCCGCCGCGCCGAAGGCTTCGATGGCCGCGCCTATGCTCTTGCGCGCGCCTCCCAGCGGATGCTGGCGGCGCTGGGGCTTTGGGACGGCCTGGCGGATCACGCCCAGCCCATGGCCCAGATCCGCGTCTCCGATGGCCGGGTGGCGGACGGGTTTGCCCTGCTGGGGCTGGATTTCGCCTCGGCCGAGCTGGAAGATGGCCCCATGGGCTTCATGCTGGAAGACCGCCACCTGCGCCCGGCGCTGATGGCGGCTTTGGCGGCGGAGCCTTTGATTGCCGTGATGGATGGCACCACGGTCACCGGCCAGCAGGTGCACCCCGATCACGCCCTGTTGCAGCTCAGCGGGGGCCACAGCCTTCGCGCCCGGCTGATCGTCGGTGCAGATGGCCGGCAAAGCGGCACGGCCCGGCGCGCGGGCATCGGCCGGACCGGCTGGGATTACCGGCAAAGCGCACTGGTCTGCGCCATCGACCATGAACACCCCCATGGCGGCGCGGCGCATCAGCTGTTCCTGCCCAATGGGCCGCTGGCCATCCTGCCGCTGCCGGGCAACCGGTCCTCCATCGTCTGGAGCGAGGACCGCGCCCTGGCCGAGCGGATCCACGCCCTGCCCGATGACGCCTATCTGCAGGCGCTGCGCCCCCGGTTCGGCAGCTTTCTGGGCCGGATCACATTGGCGGGCAAACGCCATATCTACCCGCTGAACCTGACGCTGGCACGCAGCTTCACTGCACCGCGCGTCGCGCTGGTGGGCGATGCCGCGCATGGGATGCACCCGATCGCGGGGCAGGGCCTGAACGCCGGGCTGCGGGATGTGGCCGCCCTGGCCGATGTGCTGGCCCAGGCCCGCGCCCGTGGTGAGGATTTTGCCAGCGCCCCGGTGCTGGACCGCTACGCGCAATGGCGCCGCTTTGATACCGCGACGCTCGCGGCCTCAACCGACCTGTTCAACCGGCTGTTTTCCAACAACAGCGCCGTGTTGCGGGGCCTGCGGGACATCGGGATGCAACTGGTCAATGCCACACCCGCCCTGCGGCGCGGCGCAATCCGCGAGGCCGCCGGCCTGACCGGGGACCTGCCGGAACTGATGCGCGGCCAGCCCTGATTTTTCAGATGACACGGCCGCGCGGTCCTGCAATACGCCGCGCATGACACTCGATCTCTTGCTGCCGCTGCTGGGCTTTGCCTTCGTCACCGTGATGTCGCCGGGGCCCAATAACCTGATGCTGATGGCCTCCGGCGCCAATTTCGGCTTTCGCCGGACCCTGCCGCATATGGCGGGCATTGCCCTGGGTTTTCCCACCATGATCCTGCTGGTGGGCCTGGGTGTGATGCAGGTGTTTGACCTCTGGCCGCCGGCGCGCACGGTGCTGACGGTTGTCTCCGTCATCTACATGCTGTGGCTGGCGTGGAAAATCGCCCATGCCGCCGCCCCCGGCGACGGGCCGGACACCCGCGCGCGGCCGCTGAGCTTTGTGCAATCTGCAGCCTTTCAATGGGTGAACCCGAAGGCGTGGTCCATGGCCCTCGGCGCCATCACGCTTTATGCGCAGGGCCGGGGCCTGGAGCCCGTGCTGTGGGTGTCCGGGACCTATTTGCTGATGTCCTTCCTGTCCACCACCAGCTGGACGGTGCTGGGCCAACAGATCCGCCGCTGGCTGAACAGCCCCCGCCGGCTGACCCTGTTCAACTGGACCATGGCCGTGCTGCTGCTGGCCGCCATGGTGCCCGTCCTGCTGGGCTGACTCGGCCCGGTCAGGTCACGGGCTGTATGGCGGAGCCGTCGGGCGAAAAATCCACCGCAAAATACTGCCCCCGCGCGCCAAGATGCGCGAACAGCGCGCGTTCCGTGCCCGTCATCCAGGCCTGCGCGCCCAGTTCGCAGATCTCGTCAAACAGGGCCGCGCGGCGGTTCGGGTCCAGATGCGCGGCGACCTCATCCAGCAGCAGGATGGGCGCATGGCCCAGATCCTGCGACAGCGCACGGGCATTGGCGAGGATGAGAGAGATCAACAGCGCCTTTTGTTCACCCGTGGAACAATCCGCAGCCGGGCAATCCCGCGCAGTGTAATGCGCCGCCAGATCCACGCGGTGCGGCCCCATGCGCGTGCGGCCCGCGGCCATGTCGCCCGCCCGGGCCGCCGCAAGGGCATGGGCATGGTCGGCGGGATCCTCCGGCATGGGCATGTCCGGGTGGATCAACGCCAGATCGGCGGCAGGAAAGGCCGTGGCGGCATCTTGCTGGGCTTGCGCAATCCGGTGCAGGGCCGCGGCGCGATTCTGGGCAATCACCTGCGCGCTGTCGGCCATCTGCGCCTCCAGCGCGGCATACCAGGCGGCATCCCGCACGCCATCCTTCAACAGGCGGTTGCGGTCCCGCATGGCCTTTTCATGGCGCAAGACGGCAGAGCCATGACCAGGAAAGAAGGACAGGGTCATCCTGTCCAGAAACCGGCGGCGGCCCTCCGCGGCCTCGATCCACAGCCTGTCCATCGCTGGCACAAGCCACAGAACACGGGCGATCCGGCCCAGGTCCTCTTGCGTGGCGGGTTTGTCATTGCAGCGGATGCTGCGCGGCGCGCCCTCTTGCGAGGTAAAGACAAGCTCATGCTGCTGTGCGCCCTGCTCCACCCTACCGCTGACCTGCCAGCCCAGCGATTCCGGGCGGCGGGCCATGTCGCGCGCGGGCGCGCGCCGCATCCCCCGCCCGGGCGAGAACAACGAGACAGCCTCCAGCAGGTTGGTCTTGCCCGCGCCATTCGGGCCAAACAGGGCCACAGGCTGCGGCCCGACCTCCAGCCGCGCCCGAAGATGCGAGCGGAAATGCGACAGCGCCAGGTGGCGCAGCGCGAGGCTCATGGCCGAACGCGGGCCGCCTGCGGCCTCATACCCGCATGGGCATGACGACATAGACGGCAGAGGTATCCGTGCCTTCGCGCATCAGCGTCGGATCGCCGGAGGAGTTGAACAGGAACACCGCGTTTTCACGGTCCACCTGGTTTGCGATTTCCAGCAGGTATTTGGCGTTGAACCCGATCTCCAGCCGCTCATCCCCATAGGAGACGTTCAGCACCTCTTCGGCATTGCCGCTGTCCGGCGCATTGACGGACAGGGTCAGGCGGTCTTCTTCAAGGGCGAGCTTCACCGCGCGCGTGCGGTCATTGCTGACCGTGGCCACACGATCCACCGCGCGGGCGAAATCGGCGGCGTCCACCTCCATCCGGCGGCTGTTGTTGGTGGGAATCACGCGGGTATAGTCAGGAAAGCTGCCATCAATGACCTTGGAGGTCAGGGTGATATCCGGCGCGGCAAACCGCACCTTGGTCTCGGACACGCTGACCTCGATCTGCGCCTCATCTTCGTCCAGCAGCTTGCGCAGCTCGCCCACGGTCTTGCGGGGGACGATCACGCCGGGCATCTCACCCGCGCCATCGGGCAGCGGCGCATCCACCTGCGCCAGCCGGTGGCCATCTGTGGCCACGCAGCGCAGCACGGGGCCTTCCGCCGATTGCGCCACATGCATGTAGACGCCGTTGAGGTAATAGCGTGTCTCCTCGGTCGAAATGGCGAATTTCGACTTGTCGAACAGCCGTCGCAGCACCTTGGCCGCGCAGGTGAAGGTCACGGCATATTCCGCCGAGGCCATCACGGGGAAATCTTCCTTCGGCAGGGTGGCCAGCGAAAACACGGACCGTCCCGCCGTGACCGAGAGGCGCCCCGCGCCCGGCTCCTCCGCCAGCTCAACCATGGCGCCGTCAGGCAGCTTGCGCACGATGTCATGCAGCGTCACAGCGCTGACCGTGGTGGCCCCGGCCTGCGCCACCATGGCATCGGCTCGGTCCAGCACCTCGATGTCCAGATCGGTGGCGCGGAAGGTCACGTCATTGCCCTCGCAGCGGATCAGCACATTGGCCAGGATCGGAATGGTGTTGCGCCGCTCCACCACGGATTGGGCCTGTGACACGGCCTTCAGCAGCGCGCCGCGTTCCATGCTGACTTTCATGTCATTTCCTCCGATACATCCGGGCCAGGGCGCAGTCCAACGCTGCGTTCCGTTTTGTTCAACGGTTTCGTCAGAGCGTCAAGGGCAGTGGGGCATTTGAGGCGCGATCAGCTTTCCAGTGTGCGCCGCAACAACTCCAGATCCTCCGCGATACCGGGATCGGCATGGGCCATTTCCTCAACCTTGCGCACACCATGCAGGATGGTGGTGTGATCACGGCCGCCGAAATGCTTGCCGATTTCCGGGAAGGACCGGGTGGTCATGGTCTTGCACAGATACATGGCCACCTGCCGCGGCCGGGCATAGGCGCGCAGGCGGCGCGGGCCGACAAGATCGCTGAAGCGGATGTTGTAATGCGCCGCAACCCGGCGCTGGATCTCCTCGATGGAGATCTTTTG
The DNA here is from genome assembly GCA_965660085.1 of uncultured Paracoccaceae bacterium. Lineage (GTDB taxonomy): Bacteria > Pseudomonadota > Alphaproteobacteria > Rhodobacterales > Rhodobacteraceae > CBFHYV01. The sequence continues at coordinate 842 of CBFHYV010000018.1, read as the reverse complement.
CTGGCTGCTGCGCAGCATGTCCGCCAGGCAATCATGCGTCAGCTCCAGATCCACGGGCCGCCCCACCAGTGAGGCAAAGGCAAACAGCCGGTTCAGCGCACCTTCCAGCACGCGCACGTTGCTGGTGATCCGATGGGCCAGGAACTCCAGGATGCCCGGCTCTACCCGCACATCAGGATAGGCTTCCTGCTGCGCCTCGACCTTGTTCTGCAGAATGCCCAGGCGCAATTCATAGTCTGTGGGATGCACATCCACCACCAGCCCGCTTTGCAGGCGCGAACGGATGCGGTTTTCCATCTCCTTGATCTCATCCGGGGCACGATCGGCCGAGATGATGACCTGTTTGCGCTGTTCGACCAGCACATTGAACGTGTGAAAGAATTCTTCCTGCGTGCTGTTCTTGCCGGCGATGAACTGCACGTCATCGACCATAAGCACATCCACCGCGCGGAAGATTTCCTTGAAATCCATCATCTTGCGGTCCCTCAGGGCCTGGATGAACCGATACATGAACTGTTCGGCCGACAGATACAGCACCTTCAGGTCCGGGCGGCGGGTCTGCAGCTCCCATGAAATGGCGTGCATCAGGTGCGTCTTGCCCAGCCCGACGCCGCCATAGAGGAACAGCGGATTGAAGGCGACAGGCCCGCCCTCGGCCACGCGGCGGGCGGCGGCATGGGCCAGCGCGTTGGGCTTGCCCACCACGAATGTGTCAAAGGTAAAGCGCGGCTCCAGCGGGGCGCTGGCCAGATCGGGGCGGGTGCTTTGCGGCGTGGCGGCCGGCACGGGCTGTGCGGGCGCGGTCTCGTCCTGCGGCAGGGCGTCAGAGGCCTGGGCGGCCG
>CBFHYV010000017.1:21139-21471 GCA_965660085.1 uncultured Paracoccaceae bacterium | reverse complement strand
CGAACCGGACGACGCGTTTTCCGTCAGAACCGGCGATGAAAAACCCGGCCAAACCATCAGCGGAGGCCGTCCTCTCCCGATCCCGCCGTATGAAACCCCCTGGGTGTCGTGGGACAGAGAGCGTTCGCAGGTCTTGTTTGGTCAGGACCACGCCATGTCCCCCGGACAGGCGATCGCGAAGGGGTCCTTCCTGCCAGATGCTCCGGGTCGGACGGCCTTGGTAGGCCGGGACCGTATTGCCCTGATCAACGCGCACGGGCTTTGGCATTTCGTGCAAGGCGCGGGCTTGCAACCGGTCAGCATCGCCCCATTGCCCGAGGCTGTGGGGTTGG
>CBFHYV010000017.1:10134-21129 GCA_965660085.1 uncultured Paracoccaceae bacterium | reverse complement strand
GTTTGCCGAGGGCGGGATGGATGCCGTCACCGGGCAGCGGTCCTCCGACACGAATGTCCTCGGTCTCTCCCACGGAGCGCTGGGCCTGACAGAGACCCTTCGCGGCGGCGGGCTGGAGGCAACCTATCAAGTGTCCGGTCGTCCGATGCCGGATTTCGCCGCGCGGGGCTTCCTTCACGATATCCGCAACGATGTCACTGTGGTGACAGGCCGTGTCGCAACCCTGGGGCCGCTGGGTCTGGTGCCTGCTCTTGTGTTCGAGGACGGGCAGTCCGTTCCCGATGGCACAAGCGCCGTCGATCTGGACGGACCCGTCGTCAAGGCCGCGACGCCCTCTGGCTGGCAGAGCCTGAGCGGCGTCGGCTGGCAAGCCTCCGATCCGCCGCGGTTCACCGAAACGCTGGCGACGGAAAACGGCAGGCTCTGGCTTCGCAGGACCGGCGTGACCACGATCGCCCCTGAGACGTCCGAGGACGCCTGGAAGACGGCCCGGCGCGGTCTGGCCTTCGACGCCGACCGGCTGGTGGCACTTGCCGCGAACGAAGCCGGGCCGGTGGTGATCACCGCTGCGGGAACCCACGCGGGTCTTCCGACACTTGCCTCGCTGATCGACGGCGCGCCGCCGGTCGCCGCCGATCCCGGAACGACACGGCTCGACTCGCTCGGGGTTTCCCCGGGCCGGTCCGTGATTTGGGCGGAAACGGATGGCGGTCGCGTGGTGTGGGACAGAGGCGCCCGCCTGTGGCGCGCGCCTGCGGCGGACGAGACCCCGTGGCAGAACCGGACAGCCGTCGATACCGGTGCATTGCGGGTGTCGTTTGCCGGAGCGGACGGGAAGTTCGAGGCGAAAGCAAGAGACCGCGACGGTCGGGACCGATACAAGACCTTTTCGTGGCGGCGCGGCAGACAGATGCCCTTCGATACCGTCAGAGGCATGGCCGCCGAAGGAGACGTTCTGCTGCTGGCCACGGATTTCGGATTGCGCAGGCTCCAGTCCGGCCCCGGAGCCTTCCGCAATGATGGGCTCTACAGCGGGACCGATGCGTCTGGCTCTCCTTTGCCATTCAGCCGGGTTGGCAGGCCCGACAGCAACCCCGATCGGTTGATCGCCGAAGCTGGCGCGGCATGTTTCGAGCTCGCCTCTGGCACGGCGGACCCGGTCCCATGTGCCGACGCCCCCCTGTCGCTCGAACGCCGTGCCCTTATGCATTCCTCTCTGTGGCACTGGTGGAAGACCGACGGCGCGGTCGACGGCACCTATCTGGACGCGTCCGGTAGCCGTTTGATGGCGGTCCCCAAGATCAGCGACGGTTCCTTCCCGCATGACCAGATCCACGCCCGGATCAGCTGCTTTGGGACCCAAGCCGAGTTGTGGTCCGGCCACGACATCGTGTCCCTCGTGACAAACGGCATCCCCACCCAGCTGACACCGGTCACCGGAGCAACAGGGCTTCATTGCCAGTCGGACACCGCACAGCTTGGGCGCGGCGATACCTTGGCTTCGGGGCTGTACGTCGGGGGCGACCGGGCTTGGCGCTGGAACGGCGGGACCTGGGAACCGGAGCCTGAGGCCGAGGCCGTCGCCGCGCGTATGGCCGGAGCCGTTCCGTGGGAAGCCAAACGCCTGCGCATGACACTTCACCAAAGGCGGCTCCAGCTTGATTATCGATGGCAGGACGATCTCTGGCGTGAGGTCCGCGCACGCAACGGGCGCTTTGCCATTGATAACGCCATGGCCATCGGCAACCGTGAGGACGGTTTGCAGATCTACACCCCGGCTGGCGTCTTTTCGTGGGACACCGGTGTGCGCAGGCTCGATCCGGATGCGATAATCCTGCGCACACCGGTTGATCGGGACGGCTTCGCGGCCTGCCATGCCCGCCTCGTCGAAGCGCATGACGGCACCATCCAGTCCGTCCCGGAAGAGCCGGGCAAGCCGGTAACGCTGTTCTGCGAGGACGGAAAGGCGTATAAGGGTAACCCGATTGCAATGACTGACGCCGGAGCCTTCAAAGCCACGACTGCGCATGTGAACGACAACCGGGTCCTCATTGATACGCCGATCTGGCAATGGGAAAGACAGGCCGCCGGGCCGACCGCCGCAAAGTTGGCGATCACCTTCAAGGACGAAGACGTGGTCCTGTCCGGAGGCCGTCTGTCGGTGGATGACTACGCCGGGTTGGCCGCGCCATTTGACGGCATGATCGAGCTCGTGACGCAGGCGGATGGCTGGTGGCGGCACTCGGCCGACGCGCTGGACGTGGACAGCGCAACCCGCGCCGCCCCCGAGGCAAACCCAAGGCAGGCAACCGCGCTGCGGCATGATTTCATCGACGGCGCGCCGGTCCTCTGTGCCGAAGGCACTCCGACAGTTGCCATGACCAATGGCGGAGCAATTACCCGCCAATCCCGCTGCCGGGACTGGCGCGGCGCGGATCGCGTCTGGAACTGGTATGTCAGCCGGACCGGTGCCGAAGCAAACGGGCTGTCGCGGAACGGCATTCCGATGAACCGCCACCTGTCCGAAGGGCGCTTTGACGATCTGTTCGTGCTGGCTGCTCCGATGCGACATCCCGAAGATGGTCGCCTGTACGCACCGACCCGCACCGGCGTTCTCGTGTCAGGGCCATCCGGGCCGGAAGACATCCATGCGAGCGCCGAACCGGGTTTCCTTGCTCGCGACGGTCAGGGCAACCCGGTTCTGTTGACCAGGGCGGGGCCGGTTGCGGTTGGCGAAGCCAGCGATCCTTCCTGTGCCGCCCTTGCGGACCTGCCGGTGCGCCTGGCTGATGGAGGCGATATCCTGCGTGTCGATGCCGTGACGGGGAATGCGGTTCAGACCACCGTACAGATGGGCGAGGACCGCGTGCAATTCCTTGTTCCCTGCGACGCGTTGGACGACACCCTTGTCTCGACCATCCCCGTCGATATCCGCAATCGCGGCCGCTTTCGCGCGTCCGAGCCCGCATCCATCGCGCCACAACTGCTGATCACGGCCACCGGCGACACCGTGCAGATCCGGGATCAGGACGGTCATGGACTGACCGCGCCGTCCGGATCCGCATTGCCGTCCAGAGGCATGATCGCGTCGACCGCGGGCCGAGAGGTCATCCTTGCAGGCGCGCGCGCGCTTTTCCGGATCGACGTAGATCGTGCGATCAGCAAAACCGCCGGTCAGTCTGCATCTCTGCCTCCGCTCCTCGGGCCGTTCCTTGACGCAAACCGCGCGGTGCCCCACCGTCCGCAGACCGTGACCAACCCACTCCGTCCGAAGAGCCGGCCGCCGGTGGCTGAGCCTGCGGTTCTCGCCCCGTCGTCCCCTGCTACCCTGATGCCCACGCCGCCCACGCCGCCCACGAATGTGTTGGTGGGTCTGGATAACACGACCCCCCTTCAGCTGGCGCAGGACGAGTTGAAGACCGTCCAGAAAGCCCTGGCCGATCTTGGTCACTACAGGGCCAAAATCGACGGGATCACTGGCCCGAGAACCCGTGCCGCCATCAGCGCATGGCAGGCCCAGACCGGCTATACGGAAACCGGAGACCTGACCGAACGGCAAAAGCGGCAATTGTTGATGGGCCAGCCATGATCACTCTCGCAGACTTCTCCAATCCAGAGCAAACCCTGTCCTTGCCGCCCAACACGCCGGTCCGCACACGACCGCCATCAGGCGAGGACCGCGAAAACTGGTCGCGTCTTGTCTCGTCCGCCTGGATCCAGAACCTCAGGCCCCGGACGGTTCACGTGTCACAGAGCGACGGGGATGAAATAGGCAAACTCCGTTTTGAGCCCATCGCGCGGGCTTTCCAGATCGAAACGGGTGCGGCGTGGATCTGGGACACGAACGAAGCGGCGAAATTGCAAGCCGAAATCTTGACGTTCATTGCCGACAGCCTCGAGTCGTCGGTGCCGGTTCTACCGCCGCACATAAAAACGCGGAATTCGGTCATTCCGACGCTGGACTGGCGCCCCGGCAGCCTTGATCAGAACACTGACCTCACCCGGTCGCTCAATCTCGCGCGTATGGCAGGGCTGCGCAAAGTCATGGCTGAATTCGAAACGACGCAAACCGACCAACCTTTAAGGCTCGAAAATCCCACGATCACGCGACTCAGGCAGGGTCTCGCAACGCTCCCAAATCCATCACGAGCCACTGTGGATATCAAAATCGACCACAGCCTCCAGAGGCTGCACCTTCATTGGGCCCAAAAGAGCGACTGCGACATCATCTGGGGAGCCAGAGTTCTTACGCTTTCGGAAAAGGACCATCGCATCATCACCCAGCGTCTCGACGACGACGCCGCGCAGGCAAAACGGGATCTGGCCGCCCGGGTCATGGCTCATGCCATGGCGCATTCCTTTGCCCAGACGTTCGGCGGCGCGGCGATGGACGTGATCTTCACATTTGCGGCGGACTATCGTCACCTCCAGTGCGAGGCCGAGCTGCACGTCGGGCCATCGGACTGGGGGTTCCAATTGGCGCGAACGACCATGGACCTGATCTGACCCATCCGGGTAGTCTTGGCACCGCCGCCCTCAAGTTGTTGCGAAGGCCATGTCGAAACCAAACCGCACCACGCCCGCTTCGCCTCTTACATGATTTTCCGGATGACGATTAGGCTCAGGACTTCGGTAATCCCCGGCATCGGGCCGATGATCTCGACGGCGATGGTCGCGGCCGTCGGCAAAGGCGAGGCCTTCGACCGAGGGCGTGATTTCGCGGCATGGGTCGGCTTGGTGCCCCGACAGTTCAGCACCGGCGGTCGCACCATTCTCGGACGGATAACCAAACGCGGCAGCCGCTATCTGAGGATGTTGTTCGTGCAAGCGGCGAAAGTGATCATGATGCGGCCACACCGATGGGCCGACTTCAGTTTCGGCCCGTGGCTGACCGAGGCGGTCGCGCGTATGCCACGAAACAAGGCGGCCATCGCACTTGCCAACAAACTCGCTCGAACCGCCTGGAGCCTTCTGCGGCATGGCACCCGGTTTGACGCGCCAAAAGACGCGACCATGGAAGCGATCTGACGCTTTCCACGGTCACGAAGGAGTTCGCGATAGAGAGGACAGCATGGACGGAGAAAATACGCCCCCAGAGTCTGACGGCCCAAATGGTCGTAATGGACCTTGCCGGTAATGAGACCACGGAGCGTGCGTAACCCCATCAAGGCCACGGCCCGCGAGCCGATCAACAGGCCGGATACATATGAGCGATTTCCGAAGTCGTGCCATTTCTCGATTGCGAACAGCAGCCGACACATACATTTGGGCCGAGAGCCCCGAACGGTTGCCCTCTTCTACCTATGACCAACCCAGCCTCGTTCGTCGGTGAAGGCGCGCGCTTCGGAGATTTGGGTGGGCATGTATTTGCCTGGAGACTCGCTCAGGCCTGCAAACGGATTATGTGCTGCTGCGAGCAGGATGTTCGTCCGGCCCAAGGCGTTGACCTCGCCTTGCACGACCTCAACATGGGTATACAGGCCGCGAAGAACCGCGTGGACGCCGCGTGCGAGGGGGCCGTCGGGCGTGTCCAGGAGGTTCACGTAGATGGGGCCATCGACGATCTCTTGCAGGCGGGCGAAGGCTTGCATGGTTGCGAGGTGCGCGGGAACTGAGCTGGAGGAGAAGGCATCCATCACGGCCGCATCGAAGCGTTGCTGCGTCTCGTTCAGGTAGACACGTCCGTCGGCATGGACGATGCCAAGTCGGCCTTCGGCGTCTTTCTGGCCCGCCTCATATCCGGTTTCAGCAATCATCGCAGACGCCTGCGGCATGTGCTCACGAACCACTTCTGTCACCAGCGGGTCGATCTCGACGGCCACCGCCTGCGCCTCTGGCCGCGAGGCGAGCAGTTTGGTGGGCAGGGAATAGCCTCCGCCGCCGATGAACAGCACCGTGGCGTCGGGGCCAAGATCCTGATCCATGCGCGCCCAGAGCCAATCGGTGTAACTCAGGGCCAAGTCCACCGTGTCTTCGCCCGGCGTGATCCGCTCGGCGGCCTGTATGGTGCCGTCGGAGATCAGGCGCACCTCGGGTCCGCGCTGTGCGACATGCAGGCAGGACAGGCCGCTTTCGAACTGGCAGGCGGGCGACCCTGCAAGGCCCGCGAAAGCGACGAAGGCCCCCGCCGCAACGGTCACGCCGCGATTGCCCGGTTCGCCGCCCCGCACGAACGGCAGGCAGAGCAGCGCAACTGCCCCGCAGGCGGCAAAAGTCGCCGTCGAGCCGATCAGCGGCAAGGTCACGAACCCGGCGAGGATCGCGCCGAAGATCGCCCCGACCGACCCGGCGGCCAGAACGAAGCCCAGGGACGATCCTTCGCGGCCCGGGCGCGCCTCGATGGCGAGCTTGGCCAGCAAGGGGGACGGCAAGGTCACGCAAACCGACGCCGGGAAGAAGACGAAGAACACGCTGATCATCATGCCATCCGTGCCGCGCGCGCCCCAGGAATGGAACAGGCCCAGAAGCGTCGGCGACACGGCCATCAGAACCGCCGTAGCAACCAACGCGCTGCGGACGTTCTTCAACGCGATGGCGCGCGGGCGCTCTGCGATGATCCCGCCGAGAGCGCTGCCCAGGGAAAACCCGCCCAGCACCGTCGCGATGACGGTTGTCCAGGTCAGCAGCGACGTGCCGAAGAACGGCGCGAGCACGCGGCCTGCGGCGATCTCGTAGGTCAGGGCCACGGCGGACAGGACGAGGATCAGCGCGATGGTGACGGAAAAGCGGATGGAGGTCTCCTTGTCGGTTTAGATGAGGGAGGACCTGCCCCTCCGGCCGTTAGACGTAGCTGGTCTTGCGGGAAAATCATGGTTCTGCGGACGCAAAGGCGGACGGGGCCAAGATTCTGCTTCCGTTGTGTCCTGGACGAACGATCTCCTCACTGAGCCTCCGACCAGCAGTAACGACAAGGCCCATGCCGGGGCCTTCGACGCAGATTTGGTGGTTCAGCTCGAACACCCCGCCGCCGAATACGGCGCAAGACCGCAGCGAGGCGCCTGATGCCGCGGGCGCCTCGTGCTTCTCAAGACCCCGAAACGAACAAAGGAGCCGCTGAACGACACGCCAGCCCCCCGAGAACTTTTTTCCAAAAATCCGCTTCGCCCCTCGGCGATGTGGCCAATCTCCTTTTTGCCAAGGCGCAGATGGGCACTGCGCTGCGGTCTTGAATGCCGACCCGAAATCTGTCGGCGCACGAAACCTGCAAACGGCAAAAAGGAGACTGCCAATGCCCAAGGACCTCTTCCATGTCACCCCTGCGGCGACGTTCATTGTCACGAACTGCACCGCGCTGGACAACGCGGCGCTGCCGCTGGGTGGCCCGGCGGCGCAAAAGCGTCTGCGCAAGCTCGTGGACGAGTTGACCACCGCACCGATGCTGACCCGCCGCCATCACCGCGAGCTCGACGCGCTCGAAGACCTGCTCTCGCTGCGTCATGTGCATGATGACGAGCGGATCGAGGCCGCGCGCTTTGCGGCGATCGACCCGTGCGATCCTGCGGTCGAAGATATCTGTTTCCTGCTCGACGGCCTTCACGAGGCGCGGAAGCAGGAAATCTGGCTCGTCTAAAGCCCGCGGCGCCGCAGGGCGCCGTCCTTGTTGCGGTCATGAGAGCCGCCGTCCCCCGGAACAATCAAGGAGCCAGATATGCCCTCACCCTTTTCCACCGAAGATATCGCCCTGCAGGCCATGCTCGACTGTGCGGCCTTGCGGGAGTTGCTAAGCGGCGCCCACGATCTGCTGACCGTGTCGCTGCGCCACGGCCTCGGCAAACTCATGAAGGAAACCCAGGAGGCGGGCATTTTCGATCCCGCCGTGCTGGACCACGCCTGCGCGCTGCAACAGCGTCTGATCCGCGACATCGACAGCTGCGGCGGCGCGCCGATGCCCGCGCGAAGCGACGAGGGCGATCTGCTTTGGCTCGGCGGTACCGATGAAAGCCGCGCACTGTCCGAGGTCGAACGCTGCCTCGATCAGTTCATCACGAAGGCCAGCTACGTCAGCCACGCACTCGAAGCGGAAGTCGCCCTCGAACGGCGGCGCGCGCAACTCGGCGCTTTCTGACGCCCAACACACGCCGCAGACGAAAAAGGCCGGTCACGGATCATCCCGTGGCCGGCCTTCTGTCGTTTGGGGCTCAGATCGCGCCCGAACGCAGCGCGAAACTGCCCCCAAAACTTTCTTCAGCAAGCCCAGCCGTGTTTTCTTTGGCGACCGACGCCCTGGGGCTACCTGCTTGAGCGAATGACGCGGAAACCCGGTGAAAACGGCCCTCTCAGGCCGCTCTCACACCAATGGTCACGTATCTCTTGGAAAATGGACACCAAACCCGGCGGAATGGACATGTTTCACTTGTCCCTACACCAATTATGCCACGCCGATCATCCGCATTTGCTGAACCCGCAGCTGACGCATGTTTCACAGCCTTCCAGCATCTGCATGCCGTATTGGTTGCAAGACGGGCAGGGCTTGCCTGCCGGGCGTTCCGCGGTTTGGGCGGTGGTCTGGGGGTCGGTCTTCAGCGCCTGGCCCTCGCCCTCGAGGAACCCGATGGCGATCATGTGGCGTTCCAGCACGCCGCCAATTGCCGCCAGCATGGAGGGGATGTATTTGCCATCGACCCAGGCGCCGCCACGGGGATCGAACACGGCTTTCAACTCCTCCACCACGAAGCTGACATCGCCGCCGCGGCGGAACACGGCAGAGATCATGCGGGTCAGCGCCACGGTCCAGGCGAAATGTTCCATGTTCTTGGAGTTGATGAACACTTCAAACGGCCGGCGCCGTCCGCCCACGACGATGTCATTCACCGTCAGGTAGATGGCATGTTCGCTGTCGGGCCATTTCAGCTTGTAGGTCGCGCCCTCCAGGAACTTGGGCCGTTCCAGAGGCTCTGACATATAGACCACCTCCGCGCCTTCGGGGCTTTCGTGCACGGTGGCGGGGGTGTCCGCGGGGGTGGTGTCTGCGCTTTCGCTGACGCTCAGCACCGAACCCGTGACATCATTGGGCCGGTAGGTGGTGCAGCCTTTGCAGCCGTCCTCATAGGCGGCCATATAGACGTCCTTGAACGCATCGAAGGAGATGTCCTCGGGGCAGTTGATGGTCTTGGAGATGCTGGAATCCACCCATTTCTGCGCCGCGGCCTGCATGCGCACATGCTCCAGCGGGGCAAGGGTCTGGGCGTTGACGAAATAGTCGGGCAGGGGGGCATCGCCGAATTTCTCGCGCCACATCTGCACGGCGTAATCCACCACCTCTTCCTCGGTGCGGGTGCCGTCCTTCTGCAAGACCTTGCGGGTGTAGGCATAGGCGAAGACAGGCTCGATCCCGGAGGACACATTGCCTGCATAGAGCGAGATGGTGCCCGTGGGCGCGATGGAGGTCAGCAGCGCGTTGCGGATGCCGTGGGTGCGGATGGCATCGCGCACATCGGCATCCATGCCGCGCATCGTGCCGCTTTGCAGATAGGGCTCTGCCTCGAACAGGGGGAAGGCGCCTTTTTCCTTTGCCAGTTCGACAGAGGCAAGATAGGCCGCCCGCGCGATCATGTGCAGCCAGCGTTCCGTCTGGGCGGCGGCCTCGGCGGAGCCATAGCGCAGCCCCGTCATCAGCAGCGCATCCGCCAGGCCGGTGACGCCCAGGCCGATGCGGCGCTTGTTGCGGGCCTCATTGGCCTGTTCGGGCAAGGGAAAGCGTGAGGCATCGACCACGTTGTCCATCATCCGCACGGCGGTTGCGACCAGCTCTGTCAGGGCCGCCTCATCCAGTTCCGCACCCTCGCCGAACGGGTCCTTGACCAGCCGGGCCATGTTGATGGACCCCAGCAGGCAGGCGCCATAGGGGGGCAGGGGCTGTTCGCCGCAGGGGTTGGTGGCGGCGATGGTTTCGCAATAACTGAGGTTGTTGGCGTTGTTGATCCGGTCGATGAAGATCACGCCCGGTTCAGCATAATCATAGGTCGCGCGCATGATCTTGTTCCACAGGTCGCGCGCCGGCACGGTGTGATAGACCCGGTCCCCGAACTTCAGCTCCCAGGAGGCATCGGCCTTCACGGCCTCCATGAAGGCATCGGTCACCAGCACGGACAGGTTGAACATGCGCAGGCGCGCGCTGTCGGATTTGGCGGTGATGAAATCTTCGATATCGGGGTGATCACAGCGCATGGTGGCCATCATGGCACCGCGGCGCGATCCGGCGGACATGATCGTGCGGCACATGGCATCCCACACGTCCATGAAGCTCAGCGGGCCGGAGGCATCCGCCGCCACACCGGCCACCGGCGCCCCACGCGGCCGGATGGTGGAGAAGTCATAGCCGATGCCGCCGCCTTGCTGCATCGTCACGGCGGCCTCTTTCAGCATGTCGAAGATGCCGGCCATGCTGTCGGGCACGGTGCCCATGACAAAACAGTTGAACAGCGTCACCGTGCGCCCGGTGCCTGCCCCCGCGGTGATCCGCCCTGCGGGCAGAAAGCGGAAATCCTCCAGCGCGGCGTAGAAGCGGTCCTCCCATGTCGTGGGGTCCGTTTCCACCTGCGCCAGCGCGCGGGCGATTCGGCGCCAGCTGTCCTCTACCGTCAGGTCGATGGGAGAGCCGTCAGGCTCTTTCAGACGATATTTCATATCCCAGATCTGTTCGGCGATGGGGGCGGCAAAGCGGGTCATGGCAGCGATTCCCTTGGTTGGCAGACGGGCTAGATAGCGCATTTCACTCGCTGTCCACAACAGCTTGAAGAGCGGGCCATTCCCTCTACCATATCTGCGTGATTCTTGCAGCCGCGAAAGGACGCCATGGCCAGCCCGCTCAACCTCATCAAGCTCAGCGTCGGCAGCGACGGGTTCGAAGACCTGGCCGCCTGGCAGGCCAGCGCGCCCGCGCGCGGCCCCGATGGGCGGCCCTGGCACGTCACCCGCATGTGGCCCCGCCGCAGCGCCGAGGTGTTGGACGGCGGATCAATTTTCTGGGTGATCCGCGGGCTGATCCAGTGCCGC
>CBFHYV010000017.1:0-10124 GCA_965660085.1 uncultured Paracoccaceae bacterium | reverse complement strand
TGAAGGAGCTGACCGGACCCGATGGCATCCGCCGCTGCGCCATCGTGCTGGACCCGGAGCTGGTGCGCACCCAGACCGCGCCCCGTCGTCCGTTCCAGGGCTGGCGCTATCTGCCGGCGGCGGACGCCCCGGCGGACCTGTCCGCCGGCCGCGCAAAGGAAGAGCCTTTGCCGCCCGAACTGGCAGGCGCGCTGGCCGATATCGGGGTTTTGTGATCCGCACAGGCCTTGTGCATCTGACGGCGGTGGCAATTTGCGCCACAGCGCGTAGGTTTGCCGCAAGATCTGCATTTCCGAGGGAGCGCACAGTGACCAAACCCGATGAATACGTCCCGCCCAAGGTCTGGACCTGGGATGCCAAGAACGGCGGTGAATTCGCCAGCATCAACCGCCCCATTGCCGGGCCGACCCATGACAAGGATCTGCCGGTCGGCACGCATCCGCTGCAGCTGTATTCGCTTGCCACGCCCAATGGTGTGAAAATTGGCGTGATGCTGGAAGAGCTGTTGGCCACGGGCGAAAGCGGTGCGGAATATGACGCCTGGCTGATCCGCATCGGCGATGGTGACCAGTTCAGCAGCGGCTTTGTGGAGGTGAACCCGAATTCCAAGATCCCCGCGCTGATGGACCGGTCCGGCGATGCGCCCGTGCGCGTGTTCGAATCCGGGGCGATCCTGCTGTATCTGGCGGAAAAATTCGGCAAGTTCCTTGGCCCGCAGGAGGCTCGGCCCGAAATGCTGTCCTGGCTGTTCTGGCAGATGGGCTCCGCGCCTTATCTGGGCGGCGGCTTTGGCCATTTCTACGCCTATGCGCCATGGAAGATGGAATACCCGATCAACCGCTTCTCCATGGAGGTCAAGCGCCAGCTGGACGTGCTGGACCGCCGCCTGGCCGAGCAGGAGTTCCTGGCCGGCGGCAGCTATACCATCGCCGATATGGCCAACTGGGCCTGGTATGGCCAACTGGCGCTGGGCCGTCAGTATGGCGCGGCGGAGTTCCTGGATGTGGCCAGCTATGAAAACGTGCAGCGCTGGGCCAAACAGATCGATGCCCGCCCCGCCGTGCAGCGGGGTCGCATGGTCAACAAGGTCAACGGAGAGCTGCATTTGCAGCTGCATGAGCGCCACGATGCCTCTGATTTTGATCTGCGCACGCAGGACAAGCTGACCAACGGCTGATCCGCCATTGCCCTGTGGCGCGGGCGGCATAGCTTGCGCCACATGAGCGATCAATACACCTCTCGTCCCTTGCGCGTGCCGGCTGGCCGTGCTGCCCGCGCGGCCCGCCTTGGCGGCAGGCATTCTGGGCCGCATGGCAGTGCAAGGGGGCATGGCGGCCCTGTCCGGTGCCCGGCCCAGCCGCCGCGAGCTGTTGCTGACCCCGGAAAACGCTGCCCGTCTGACGCGCAACCTGGCCCAGATGCGCGGCGCGGCGATGAAGCTGGGGCAGCTTCTGTCCATGGAAACCGGGGATCTGCTGCCGCCAGAGCTGGCCGATATCCTGGGCAACCTGCGCCAGAACGCGCATTTCATGCCGCCGCGCCAGTTGGGCGATGTGCTGGCGCGCAACTGGGGGCCAGACTATCGGCGGCGGCTGTGGCGGCTGGACGTGCGGCCCATGGCGGCGGCCTCCATCGGGCAGGTCCATCGCGGCCTGTCGCATGACGGTGCCGATCTGGCGATCAAGGTGCAATATCCCGGCGTGCGCGACAGTATCGACGCCGATCTGGACAATGTGGCCACCCTGCTGCGCCTGTCGGGCCTGCTGCCGCGGGAATTGGACATCGCGCCGCTGATGGCGACTGCGCGGCAGCAACTGCATGAAGAGGCCGATTACACCCGCGAGGCAGAGATGATGACGCGCTTCGCCGCCCATCTGCGGGATGACCCGCGCTTTGCCCTGCCGACCTGCCATCCGGATCTGAGCACGCGCGACATCCTGGCCATGGGGTTCATGCCTGGCGTGCCGATTGAACGGCTGACCGATGCGCCCCAGGCCTTGCGGGACCGGGTGATTGCGGACCTCACGGCGCTGACACTGGATGAGCTGTTTCGCTTTGGCCTGATGCAGACGGATCCGAACTTTGCCAATTACCTTTGGGATGAGGCCTCCGGCCGTGTTGTCCTGCTGGATTTCGGCGCGACACGAGAGATACCCGCGCCCTTGGCGCAGGATCTGCGGATGATCCTGCGCGCCGCGATTGATGGTGATGATGCCGATCTGCGCCGGGCCACCGCGCATGCCGCCTTGTTGCCAGACCAACTGCTGCCCCACCAGGAGGCGGCGATTGCGCAGATCTTCGCTCTGGTCCGCGGCCCGCTGGGCAGCGACGCGCCCTTCGATTTTGCGGACCCGGGCTTCATGCCCGCCCTGCGCCGCGCGGGTGAGGCGCTGGGGCCGGGCCGGGACTTCTGGCATATTCCCCCGCCGGACATGCTGTTTGTCCAACGCAAGGTGGCGGGGCTGTTTCTGCTGGCGGCGCGGCTGCGCGCCCGCGTGGCCCTGCGTCCGCTGATGCGTGCGGCGCTATAGGCCCATAAGGTCCAAGAGGCGGTTCAGCGTTTCATGCTCTTGCGGGCCACGGGGCGCGCGGCGGCTGCGGAACAGCGTGGCCTGGCTGCGCAGGATCGGATCTTCATCCAGGATCTTGAGGTGATTGGCCCGCAGCGTTTCGCCGGTTGAGGTGATGTCGGCAATCGCCTCGGCGGTCAGGTTCTTCACCGTGCCCTCGGTTGCACCTTGCGAATCCACCAACTGGTAATCCGCCACGCCCCCGGTGCGGAGATAGTCACGCACCAGCCGGTGATATTTGGTGGCAATGCGCATCCGCTGGCCATGCGTGGTGCGGAAGGCCGCCGCGGCGGCGTCCAGATCATACAGCGTGTTCACATCGACCCAGCATCTGGGCACGGCCAGGATCAGATCGGCATGGCCAAAGCCCATTTCGACGATGGTTTCTACGGTCTGTTCCCACAGGATCAGCTTTTCCCGCACAAGGTCAGTGCCGGTCACGCCCAGGTGGATGCGGCCCTTGGCCAGCTCTCGCGGGACTTCGCCGGCCGACAGCAGCACCAGCTCCACCCCCTCGATGCCTTCGACCGCGCCGGAATATTCGCGGTCAGATCCCGTGCGGGACAGATGCACGCCGTGGCCTGCGAACCATTCAAAGGTCTTTTCCATCAGCCGCCCCTTGGACGGCACACCCAACTTGATCGTCATGCGCGTGTGCTCCGCAGCTCCAGCAGGATGGCGGGGCGCATGGCGCCGCCCACTGCTGCAAAGGGTTCGGTGCCGCCCAGCCGACGGGTCAGCGCGTCATAGCGGCCACCCGTGGCCACCGGGGGCAGGTCTGGCCGGGTCACGTCGGAAAAGCCGAAGACGAAGCCATCATAATATTCCAGCGTCGTGCGGCCATAGCTGGCCTCAAAGGCGATGTCGGACAGATCGATGCCGTGACGTTCGATCGCGGCGCAGCGGCGTTTCAGCCCGCTGACGCCCCGCGCCGTTGACGGCAGATCCACGGCGATATCCTGCAGCCGTTCCAGCGCATGGGGCAGGGCGGCGCGCACGGCCAGCAGCGCGTCGATCAGCACAACCTCCTCCTGGGACAGCGGCGCCTCGCGGGCGTCTTCGCGCAACAGGGCGATGCGCGCCTCAACCTCGGCGCGGCTGCGCAGGCCGATCTGTTCTGGCGCGGCAGCGAAGGGATCCGCCGCGGCCAGCAGGGCCGTGCGGCTGGCCGGGGGCGGCACCCGGCCCGAGAACCTGTCCAGAAGCGCGCGGAACCGCCGGGGCCGCCAGATGTGACGCATCAGTGCCGCCTTGCGCCTGTCCGTGGTGCGCAGGCCCATGACGGCCGCTGTCAGCAGCCCGATGTCCCCCACGGCCGCACGCAGACCCAGGCCAGAGAGTTCCTGGTGAAAGCGGCTGAAGACCTCTGCGTCCTCCTCGGCGCGCAGCGCCGGGGCGGCGGCGGGGTCCGTCCGGGCGCCGAGGATTTCATAGCCCACCTGCATGTATTCGGAGCGACGCTCAGGATGGTCCTCCTGCCGGCGAAAGACCTCACCTGCGTAGGTATAGCGCGCGGCGCCGCCGCCGGCTTCCATATGTGCCTGCAGTACTGGCACGGTGAAGTCCGGGCGCAACATCAGCTCTCCGCGCACCGGGTCCGTGACCACATAGGCGCGGGCGCGAATGTCCTCGCCGTATAGGTCCAGCAGGGTATCGGCCGGTTGCAGCACATCGCATTCCACCGGCTGGGCGCCCGCATCCTGAAACCGCTGGCGCAGGCGCGCGGCCTCGGCGCGGATCTCTGCCAGGCGGCTCATGTCTGCTGCTCCAGGATCTCTTTGACCTTCTGCACCAGATCCGTGCGCGGCACCTCATATTGAGAGGGCCGCTCTTTCCATTCCTCCAGCGTGGCGTCCTGTGCCAAGCGGGCGCCCAGCACCAGATCCTTGATCTGCACCATCCCGGCGGCGTGTTCGTCACCGCCCTGGATGACGGCCACCGGGCTGTTGCGCTTGTCTGCGTATTTCAGCTGGTTGCCGAAGTTCTTGGGGTTGCCCAGGAACACCTCTGCCCGCAGGCCCGCGGCGCGCAGTTCCGCCACCATGGCCTGGTAATCGGCCATACGCTCTCGGTCCATCACCGTGACCACGATCGGGCCTTGCGCGGCGGTGCTGACGCGGCCTTTTTCGCGCAGCGCGGCCAGCAGCCTGTCCACCCCGATGGACACGCCCGTGGCGGGCACGGGTTGCCCGGTGAAGCGTTTGACAAGGTCATCATAGCGCCCGCCACCGGCAACAGAGCCGAACTGCCGCTTGCGTCCCTTGTCATCCAGGATTTCGAAGGTCAGCTCTGCCTCGAACACGGGGCCGGTGTAGTAACCCAACCCGCGCACAACGCTGGGGTCAATCACGATGCGGTCCGGGCCATAGCCCTGGGCCGCCAGCAGATCCGCCATGAGCGCCAGTTCATCAACGCCGTCCGCACCCGTGGCGCTGGCACCGACGGCGGCGCGCAGATTGGCCAGCGTGCCGGCGGCATCGTCGGCGCGCGAGGTCAGGAAGGCCAGCACAGGTTCGGCCTGCGCGTCCTCCAGGCCCACGCCATCGATATAGGCGCCTGAGGCATCCAGCCGGCCCTTGCCCAGCAATTCGCGCACGCCGGCGGCGCCGACCTTGTCAAACTTGTCGATGGTGCGCAGCACGGCGTCACGCTGGGCATCATCCTGCAGGCCCATTGTTTCCAGCACGCCGTTCAGAACCTTGCGGTTGTTCACGCGGATCAGATAATCTCCGCGCGGAATGCCGACCTGTTCCAGCGCATCCGCCAGCATGGCGCAGATTTCGGCATCGGCGGCCACGCTGGCCGCGCCCACGGTATCGGCATCGCATTGGTAAAACTGGCGATAGCGGCCGGGCCCGGGTTTTTCATTGCGCCAGACCGGCCCCATGGCATAGCGCCGATAGGGCAGCGGCAGGTCATTGCGGTGCTGGGCATAGACGCGTGCCAGCGGCGCGGTGAGGTCATAGCGCAGGGCCAGCCAATCGCCCTTGTCCCCGTCGTCGGCCTCTTGCCAGGCAAAGACGCCTTCGTTCGGGCGGTCGACATCGGGCAGGAACTTCCCCAGTGCCTCAACCGTTTCAACACCAGAGCTTTCCAGCGCATCGAAGCCGTAGCGATGATAGACCTCGGTGATTTGCGCCAGCATCCGGGCGCGCTCTGTCACCTCTTCGCCGAAATAGTCGCGAAATCCCTTCGGGGTCTGCGCCTTGGGGCGCGGGGCTTTTTTCTGCTTGGCCATCGGGTATCCGCCGTCTTGTCTCGCCAGCACCCTCTAGCCCGGTTGCCGTGTCGGAGCAAGCAAGCCCCTTGCGCCGGACCCGGGCCCGGGGCAGCCTGACGCGGAGGCGGGAGGATGTCATGGACGAACGTATTGAACGGCTGGAAATGCGGGTTGCGGAAGTGTTGCGCGCCGTTGATGACCTGTCCGCAACCGTTGCGCAGCAGGCGCGTGAGATTGATGTGCTCAACCGGCGGGTTGCCATGCTGATGCAGCGGGAGGCGGAGAGAGAGTCTGCCGCATCGGGTGGGGCTATCTATGCCGACGAACGGCCGCCGCATTACTGACGGCCTGGGAAATCCGGACCTTCGATCTGCGGGCAGGTTTTGGGGGCCAAGGCGGCTGGCGCCCTTTGACAGGGTGATGCGGCTGCTGCCTGTCAGAACCCAAGCCCGGACAGGCGCGCCGCAATATCGCCGGCCACGTTTTCACGCGGGATGGGCAGCCCGTCCTGACCGGCGCCAATGGACAGCGCAATGCGCAGGAAGGTGATGTCATCGCCCTCGGCGGTCAGGTGACGCAGCACATCCGCATAGAGTTTGTCAGATACAGGGCGGAAGTCCTCCATCCGGGTGATGAGTTGGTCAAGCGCTTGCGGATAGGCCTTGCGCGCGGTCAGGCTGCGGATGTGGGCGGCCCACAGCCCGGGTTCGAGCGATGTGTCCTGGTATTCATAAAGGAAGCTTTCGATGAGATTCGCCTCGGATGACTCTGCCCGGGCGGCGCTTTCAAAGCTGTCAAACCGCGCGACAAGGTCGGCGACCTCTTGCGCGGGGGCGCCGGTGATGATGCGCTGGCCGGGCTTCGGCCCCAGACCGCGCGTGCGAAAGACATAGGCGCGGATGTCCTCGGCGGCCGCCACACCGTGTTGTGTGAGGTAGTCCAGGACCTCTTTCTGAAACAGAGCCTGAAGCGGTGGAGACAGGCCGCGAAAACCGGCGATCAGGGCCTGATCATCCAATGTCGGTGCAGGGGGCAGGCTGTGCCTTGCGTGGGCCAGAACCTCCCATATCTGCAGCGCGGGGCAGTTGGAAAACAGATCCGGCGCGGTGTCGATCGGCCTGTCCAGTAGGGTGGCCATTGCGATGGGCAATCGGGCGGAGGGCCTGTCGAGCTCGGCAAGCAGGGCCAGCGCCTCCAGCCCCGCACCGTGGGACAGGTAGAATTGCGCGAGGTCCAGCGCGGCATCTGCCCTGCGCTGGCCGGTCATCGTGTAAAGGGCCGCGCGCCGGGGGGCGGTGCCTTCGACGAAATCTGTGGCATCGTGCCATTGCCGGGTCAGGGTCGCGCCATTGTCCGGGCAGGGCAGGGCGGAGGGGGCCGTAGGTTTCGGGGCGGTGTTGCCCGGGCGGCGCGTTGGGCTGTTGGCTGTTTCCATCGACATGTGATCTTCGAGCGTGATCAGATCCATGGCGCTGGCCAATGTGCCTCCCAGCCGAAGCCAGTCCCGCGCGCTGCGGGTGCCGGACCCTTCAATAATCAGCGGCAGGTCTATGGGCGGGGTGTCACTCGGGGGCGCTGCCTGGTCCGTGGGGGCGGTTTGCGCCCTGGCGGACAGCGGCTCCGCGGGCGGGGAGGTGGCCCACCGCACGGTCCTGTCCGAAGGTGGCGGCGTTGTCAGGGGATCGTCGGAGATATCCAGCACCAACAACCGGGATCTGTGCAGAAAGCCCCGCAGATCGCAGGGGCAGGCCAGATCGATGCGTAGGCGGGATGGGCCGGCCTGGGTGAGGGCTTGCACCCTGTCTCTGGTGATCCGGTCGAAGGCGTTGGACAGCCCGAACTGCAGATCCGGCTCTGCCAGGGAGATTTCGACAACGGTCTGAGAGGGTCGGCTGACCTGCCATTCCATCTGCTGCGGCAGATACAGAACCAGCCGGGTGAAACCGTCATGTTCGCCGCCCAGAACCGAGACTTGCTGCGCCTTGGCCTGCCCTGACAAGGACAGCAGCAGCAGAATGCATGCCAGCAGATGTTTCATGCCGCCTTGGCCTCTCGCAGGGCTTCCTCCAGCGTTTCAAAGGCGGGGCGCACATCGGATGGCGCGGCCTGGCGGCCCACTTCGATGCAGATGTTGACCCCGTGGTTGAACAGGCTGGCGACGATCACATCGCGGATGACGTTGTAGAAGGCCGCCTCGGCCTCGATCACGGATTTCAGCCGTGTGGCAAATGGCCCGACGATGCCATAGGCTAGGAACACCCCAAGGAATGTGCCCACAAGCGCCCCGCCGATCAGCTTGCCCAGCACCTCTGGCGGTTGATCGATCGATCCCATCGTCTTGATCACGCCCAGAACGGCCGCCACGATGCCCAGCGCGGGCAAACCGTCCGCGACCGTTTGCAGGGCATGGCTGGAATGCAGGGCGTGGTGCAGATTGTCATCAAGCCGCTTTTCCAGAACCTCCTCCACCTGGTGGGGATCGTCATAGTTCATGGAGGCGGACCGCAGCGTGTCGCAGATCAGCTCCACCGCCATCTTGTCCTTCAGGATGCGGGGATAGCGCTGAAACAGCGCCGAATCCGCCGGCGCCTCAATGTGTTCTTCAAGGGCAACGGGGCTTTGGCGGCCGACGCGCAGAAGCTCATGCAACAGGCACAGAAGGTCCTGAAAATCCTGCTTTTTCCACCTTGGCCCGGAAAAGACCTTGGCGATATCGCTGAGCGTGTGTTTCGCCGCGCTGCCGCTGTTGGAGATCAGGAACGCCCCCACCGCCGCGCCGCCGATCATCATCATCTCATAGGGCAATGACTTGAGGATGATGCCCATCTTGCCCCCGGCAAGCAGATAGCCTCCGAACACCATGCTAAGCACGATGACGATCCCGATGATTCCCAGCACGTGCGCCTCCGCTTCGTTCAGCGGACGGTATGGCGCAAAAGATTTAACGAATGGTGGGCCGCGTCAGCCGGCCAGTGCGATCCACAGGGTCAGCGCCACGGCACCGCCCCCCGACAGCGCGCCAAGCGACATCCAGCCCAGCCGCTGGCGCCGCGTGGGCTGTGGTGCGGGACGCGGGCCGCGGGCCTGTTCGATCAGCGCCTGTTCCACCAGCCCCGGCAGGCGCGGGCCGAACCGTGCCAGCACCTGTGCCGTCCGTGTCAGATCGCCCAGCACGGCGCGCGGGCCGATGGAGGTTCGGATGTAGCCTTCGACCACCGGCTTGGCGACATCCCAGATGTTCATCCTCGGGTCGAGCGAGCGTGCCACGCCCTCCACAACCACCATCGTGCGCTGCAGCAGGATCAGCTCGGTCCGGGTTTCCATGCCGAAGCGTTCCGTAACCTCGAACAGATAGGCCAGCAGACGCCCCATGGAGATCCGCGTGGCGTCCATGCCGAAAATCGGCTCGCCCACGGCGCGCAGGGCGCGGGCAAATTCGTCCACGTCGCGGTCCGGGGGCACATAGCCTGCTTCGAAATGCACCTCGGCGACGCGGCGGTAATCGCGCCGGATGAAGCCATAGAGGATCTCGGCGTAGACGCGGCGGGTGTATTCATCGATATGGCCCATGATCCCGAAATCATAGGCAATGATCTCCCCCTGTGCGCCGACCTTCAGGTTGCCCTGGTGCATGTCCGCGTGGAAGAACCCGTCACGCAGCGCGTGGTTGAGAAACAGTTGCAGCACCCGCTGGCTCAGCGCCGCGCGGTCATGCCCGGCGGCGTCGATGGCGTCATTGTCGCCCAGCGGCACGCCTTCGGCCCAGGTCATGGTCATCACCCGGCGGCCGGAATAATGCCAGTGGATCTGCGGCAGCCGAAAGCCCGCGTCCTGCGTGGTATTGGCCGCGAACTGGCTGGCGGAGGAGGCTTCCAGCCGCAGGTCCAGCTCGCCCATCACAACGCCCTCGAAATGGGCGATCACATCGGTGGGGCGCAGACGGCGCGAGGCCGGGGACAGCAGCTCGATCGTGCGGGCCGCGAAATAGAAGGCGTCGATGTCCCGGCGAAAGGCGCGTTCCACTCCCGGGCGCAGCACCTTGACCGCCACCACCGCGCCGCCGTCGCGCAGGCGGGCCTTGTGGACCTGCGCGATGGATGCGGCGGCGACAGGTTCGCTGAACTCCGAAAACAGCACATCGGCGGGCTGGCCGATCTCCGTCTCCACGGCCTTCTTGGCCTGTGCAATGGAAAAGGGCGGCAGCCGGTCCTGAAGCACGCGCAACTGCTGCGCCATTTCCGGCCCAACGACATCCGGCCGGGTCGAGAGCACTTGCCCGAACTTGATATAGGCCGGACCGAGCGCGGACAGCGCCCGCGGGGCCGGCGGCATGG
>CBFHYV010000016.1:0-21986 GCA_965660085.1 uncultured Paracoccaceae bacterium | reverse complement strand
TGCTGGCCGCGGCGGGGCTGTTGCAGGGCCGCCGCGCCACGCTGCACCGGGATCTGGCGCAGGCGGCGGATGAACGCTTTCTGGAGGTTGACTGGCAAACCGCGCGCATCGTGCAGGACGGCGCGATTGTGACCTGCGCCGGCGCGCAGGCGGCCTATGCCTTTGCCCGGGCGGAGGTCACCGCCCGCCTGGGCGAGGCCGCAGGCATGGATGTGGACGCCCTGTTCCTCGCCGATGCCGACATGCGCAGCACCGGCAGCGGCCCCGCCGCGCGCTATGGTGATCCGCTAGTGGCGCAGATTGCGGCGCGCATGCGCGCAGAGGTGGAAACCCCGCCATCCCTGGCGCAGCTGGCCCAGGCGGCTGGGGTCAGCCCCCGCACGCTGGCGCGGCGGTGCCAGGCCGCAACCGGGCTGAGCCCCGGCGCGCTGTTTCGCCATATCCGGCTGGGTGCCGCGCGGCAGATGGTGGAACTGGGCGCGCTGCCGGTTGCGGAGATTGCGCTGCGCTGCGGCTATGACAGCCCCGCCGCCATGACCCGCGCCTTTCGGCACAGGTTCGGGGCCAGCCCGCGGGATCTGCGCAAACCGCGCTGAGCCGCGTCAGTCCTCGGACAGGCCCTTTGGCGCGCCGCGAAAGCCGGTGGCCACCACGAATTTCTCGGAGCTGTCCGCGCGCGAGGCGGGCGGTTTGACGTTCACCACCTTTGTGAACGCGGTCTTGAGCAGCTTCTGCAGCTCCCCCTCCGCGCCGCCGGCCAGCACCTTGGCCACGAAGGTGCCGCCCTCATCTAGCACGTCAAAGGCGAAATAGGCCGCGGTTTCGCACAGGTGGATGATGCGCAAGTGGTCCGTCTGCTTGTGGCCCGAAGAGGCCGCCGCCATGTCAGACATCACCACATCCGCGTGCCCGCCCAGCCAGGCCTTGACCTGCGCGTCCGCGCCCTCTTCCAGGAAATCCAGCTGGTGGATCTCTGCGCCCGCGATCGGCTCGACCTCTTGCAGATCAATGCCCAGCACGGTGCCCTGCGCCTTGCCGGATTTTTCCCCCAGCGCGTTCACCCGCGTCACCGCCACCTGGCACCAGCCGCCCGGCGCGCAGCCCAGATCCACCACCCGCGCACCGGGCACCAGAAAGCGGTATTTTTCGTCCAGCTCCAGGATCTTGAACGCCGCGCGGCCGCGATAGCCCTCTGCCCGCGCGCGGCGGACGTAAGGGTCATTCAACTGCCGCTGCAACCAGCGGGTGGAGGACAGCTTGCGCCCGCGCGCGGTCTTCACGTTGACCTTCAGATCGCGCTCGCCGCGCCCCGATGTGTTCTTGGCCATCTGCCGTGCTCCTATCCCTTGGCCGGGGTGTCGCCCGGCAGTTCCGTCAACGCGCCATCGGCCGACATCTGCGCATACAGCAAGCCTTCGCGCAGGCCACGATCCGCAACAGAGAGCCTGTCCGTCGGCCAGCAGCGCAGCAGCGCCTGCAAGATGGCCGCGCCGGACATGATCAGCGCATGCCTGTCCTGCCCGATCCGCGGGTCCCGCCGCCGGCCCACCGGCCCCATGGCCAGATAGCGCGCAATCACAGCCTCGATCTCATTGGAGGTCATTCGCAACCCGTCCACCTTGGTGCGGTCATAGCGTTTCAAGCCCAGGTGCGAGGCCGCGACAGTGGTCACCGTGCCGCTGGTGCCCACGATCTGAAAGCCCTCGCGCGCCTGTTCCTGTTTGTAGGGCGCGAATTCGGCCAGGTTTTCCTCAAAGAACCAGCTCATCAGCGCATAGCGGGCCGCGTCATCCTCCACATCGGAAAACTGGTCGCGCAGCGTCGCCACGCCCAGCGGCACGGAGATCCAGTCCACCACGCGCGGCAGGCCCGCGCCGGGCGGGGCAAAGCCCGCGTGCATCCGCATGATGGAGGCGGGCCGGTCCTCTCGTGGCACGGCGCTGAGGTCAATCCAGACAAGCTCCGTGGAGCCGCCGCCGATATCGACCACCAGCAGCTGCTGCGTGCTGCGCGACACCAGCGGCGCGCAGGAGATCACCGCCAGGCGGGCCTCTTCCTCCGGCTGGATGATTTCCAGCTGCAGGCCGGTTTCGCGGCGCACCTGGCGGATGAAGTCCTGCGCGTTGCGGGCGCGGCGGCAGGCCTCTGTCGCCACAAGGCGCATCCGCTCCACCTTGTGGGCGCGGATCTTTTGCTGGCACACGCGCAGCGCCTGAATGGTGCGCGCCATGGAGCCACGGCTGAGCCGCCCGCTGCGTTCAAGGCCGGCCCCAAGCTGGACAGTCTTGGAAAAGCTGTCCACGACTTGAAACCGATCTCCCTGCGGGCGGGCGATCAGCATTCTGCAACTGTTTGTGCCCAGGTCCAGCGCCGCATACAGCGGTGCGGACCCGTGCCGGGGGGGCGCGGTGCTCTCGACCATGCTCGGGAAAGCGCCCGCACCTTTGGGACGCCGTGGCGCCATTGTTCGCGCCTTCCGAAGATATAAGTTGCCATTAGCGTAAGATACCGCCTGCGCGGGGGCAAGCCCATTCGGCAGGGGCACATTCAGGGCCGCAACCTCGGGCTGCGGATGTGAGCGCCGCTCACATGCCGCTTGAAATTGTTTCACACGCGCTGCTGTGGCATCTTGCGGTCTGGCGCCTTAGGCTGCGGCTGTCGCCATTGAAACGGCACAAGTCGAAATCCGCCCCTTGGCCCGGGCGGCGCTCCTTTACTCATGCCGCAGAACATGTGGAGAATCACACAGATGCCAGAGGTCACGATCGTCTATTGGCGCGACATTCCTGCCCAGGTCATCGTGGGCAAGGGCCGCCGCGGCACCAAGGCCCCGCTGCCGGAACGGTTTGAACAGGCCATCGACCGCGCCGCCATGAAATCCGGCGCATCCGAGACCGACGACTATCTGGCAGAATGGCGCAAGGCCCCCCCCTTTGAGGTTGAGGGCACGCCGGATGAGATCGCCCGCGCCCAGGCCGCTCGGCTGGAGCAGGAATTTGACCAGGACCGCCTGAAGGCCCTGATCGACAACAATGGCTGGGCCTGACGGTCCGTGAGTATTTGGGAGGAAATCATGGCCTTGTTCCAATTCAACAAGCGCAGCGCGCAATCTGACACCGCAGCCCCGGTCAATGCCCGGATGGAGGCCCTGCTGCAGGGCCATTCCATCGAGGTGATGCCCCGCACCGCCGCGAAGGTGGAAGATTTCCGCGCCCTTCTGGCCCCCGGCACGCGCGTCTATATCGCCCATATCGAGGGCACCCCCATTGAGGACATGGTCGCCACCGCCAAGCGGCTGAATGAGGATGGCTACCCCGTGATGCCGCATTTTCCCGCGCGCATCATCAAGGACAAGCCCATGCTGGCGGACTGGATCGCCCGCTATCAGGGTGAAGCGAATGTGAAACAGGCGCTGTTGCTGGCCGGCGGCGTGACCAATCCCGTTGGGGAATTCCATTGCTCCATGCAGTTGATGGAAACCGGCCTGTTCGATCAGGCAGGGTTCGAGCGTCTGCACGTGGCTGGCCACCCCGAAGGCAACCGTGACATCGACCGCGATGGCGGCATGAAGAATGTCGAGGACGCGCTGCGCTGGAAACAGGCGTTCAGCGAACGCACCGATGCGCAGATGGCGCTGGCCACGCAGTTTGCCTTTGACGCCGATGGCATCATTGCCTGGGCGCAAGGCCTGCGGGATGCGGGCCTGACCACCCTGCCCGTCCATGTGGGCATCGCCGGCCCGGCCAAGCTGCAGACGCTGATCAAGTTTGCCGTGGCCTGTGGCGTTGGCCCGTCGCTGAAGGTTCTCCAAAAGCGGGCGATGGATGTCTCCAAGCTGCTGCTGCCCTATGAGCCGACGGATGTGCTGACCCGCCTGGCGGATCACAAGGCCGAAACGCCCGACAGCCCGATCGAGGCGGTGCATTTCTTCCCGCTGGGCGGCATCAAGACCTGCGCCACCTGGACCCAGGCCAATGGCGGCAGCGCGGGCGTGCCTGCGGCCGCGGCGGGCTGAGCCTCCGTGACCAACCCTGACCGGCCGGCGCTGCTGTTTGACCTGGACGGCACGCTGGTGACCTCTGACCCGGTGCATGTGGCCGTGTTTTCCGAGCTGTTCGCCGAACGCGGCCTGCACATGACGGAAGAGATGTTCATGACGCGCATCCACGGTCATGCCAATGAGGCCATCTTTGCCGAATTCTTCCCCGAAGAAGACGGCGCGGCCCTGGCCGATGAAAAAGAGGCGCGCTTTCGGGCGCGTCTGGGCGGCCATGTTCCGCCCATGCCGGGCATCGGCGCGCTGCTGGACCGGGCGCAGGCCGCGGGCTGGGCCTGTGCGGTGGTCACCAATGCGCCGGCGGAAAACGCCCGCGCCATGCTGGCGGCCACCGGGCTTGCGCCCCGCCTGCCGGTTGTGGTGCTGGGCGAGGACTGCGCCCGCGGCAAACCCGCGCCCGATCCCTACCTGGAGGCCATGCGCCAACTGGGCGTCCGGCCCGACCGCTGCATCGCCTTTGAGGACAGCGCCACCGGCATTGCCGCCGCCGTGGCCGCCGGGGCCTATACCGTGGGCCTGCGCAGCAGCCATGACACAGATGCCATGCGCGCCATGGGCGCCCATGCCAGCATATCAGATTTCCAAGACCCTGCGCTGCCGGCGATCCTGGCGCGCCTAGAAGGAGAGACCCCGCAATGACCCGCACCATCGTCGAAAGCAAGACGAAGACCGCCATCATCGGCTTTGACCAGCCCTTCTGCGTGATCGGCGAACGCATCAACCCCACCGGGCGCAAGAAGCTGGCGGCAGAGCTGGAAGCGGGCGATTTTTCCACCGTGGAAAGGGATGCGCTGGCCCAGGTGGCCGCAGGCGCGACCGTTCTGGATGTGAACGCCGGCGTCGTCTACAACTCCAACCCCAACCCCAACGAGACAGAGCCGCCGCTGATGACGGCGCTGATCCAGCTGGTGCAGGGGCTGGTGGATGTGCCGCTGTGCATCGACAGCTCCGTTCCCGCGGCGCTGGAGGCCGGGCTGCAGGCCTGCGAAGGCCGCCCGCTGCTGAACTCCGTCACCGGTGAGGAAGACCGCCTGGAATTCGTGCTGCCGCTGGTCAAGAAATACAATGTCCCCGTGGTGGCCATTTCCAACGATGACACCGGCATTTCCGAAGACCCCGATGTGCGCTTTGCCGTGGCCAAGAAGATCGTGGAGCGCGCGGCCGATTTCGGCATCCCCGCCCATGACATCGTGGTGGACCCGCTGGTGATGCCCATCGGCGCCATGGCCACCGCCGGCCAGCAGGTGTTCACCCTGGTGCGCAAACTGCGCGAGGAGCTGGGCGTGAACACGACCTGCGGCGCCTCCAACATCAGCTTTGGCCTGCCCAACCGCCACGGGATCAACAACGCCTTCCTGCCCATGGCCATGGGCGCGGGCATGACATCGGCCATCATGAACCCCGTTGCGCTGCCGATCACGCAAAAGAAGATTGCCGAGAAGAAGGAAGAGGTGCTGGCCAAGGGCATCATCCTGCCCGAGGACATGGATGACGAAACTTTCGTGTCCCTGTTCGGCATGGGCAGCACCAAGGCCCGCCCCGGCAAGGAAATGGAGGCCATCCGCGCCGCCAACCTGCTGACCAACAATGACCCCCACGGCGGCGAATGGATCATGTTCAACAAGCCCGCCGATGAACAGGGCGGCGCCACCTCCGGCCGCCGTGGCGGCCGCCGCCGCCGCTGAGGGTGATGCAAATGCAGGCGCGCGGGCTGTCCCGCCCGCGCGCCGCATCCTTGCTGTTGTCAACGGACAAGGACGGGCGCTAGGTTGGTGCAGCCTCATGTTTTTGAAAGCACCCATGACCGAAACAGCCGAAACCTCCGCCGCCGTTGACGCCCCCGCCGCCGTTCCGGCGGAGGAGTGCAACCTCTGCGGCAGCACCGAATTCACCGCGATGAAAAGCCGCCTTCGCGCGCGCTGCGCCGGCTGCGGATCGCTTGAACGGACGCGTCTGTTCTGGATGTATATCGAACGCCTGCCGATCACCCCGGACACCCGCGTTCTGCACATCGCCCCGGAAAGCCAGATCTACCGGCGGTTGAACACCTGGCTGACGCCGGGCAACTATGTGACCGCAGACATCGCGCCCGAACCCTTCCGCCGCTTTGCCCCGGATACGCGGTATATCGATCTCTGTGACCTCGACGGGTGGGAGTCAGACCAGTTTGACCTGATCCTGCACAGCCATGTCCTTGAGCACACGCCGTGCAACATCGCCTACAGCCTGTTTCACCTGCACCGGATGCTGCGGCCCACGGGGCGGCATGTGTGCATCATCCCCTTCATGCCCGGCGACTGGGACGAAAGCTTTGCCGAGATCGGCGACGATCAGCGCAAGCGCCGCTTTGGCCAGCATGACCATGTGCGCCGCTATGGCACCAACCAGATCGATGCGCATCTGGGCAAGCTGTTGCGCCTGCCGGACAGCTTTGACGCCACCCGCGATTTCCCGCGAGAGGTGCTGAGACGTGCCAACATCCCGGAAAACCAGGCGCAGGGGTTTGGCATCGCCACGGTGCTGAACCTGGGCAAGTATGACATGCTGATGCTGGGGCGGTCCTGATTGCGTGAACCTGCTGCATCGCCCGTCATCTGTGCAATGCAGCCCTATCTGTTTCCGTATCTGGGATATTTCCAGATGGCGGCGGCGGTGGACCAGTTCTGGTCGCTCGATTGCGTGCAGTTCATTCGCCGCGGATGGATCAACCGCAATCGCCTGCGCGAGGGGGATGAGGCGCGGCTGTTTTCCGTGCCGGTCACGGCCGGGCCGCAGACGCGCCGCATCCATGAGGTAGAGCTGACCACCGAGGCGCCGCATGCCTTTGCCCGGCTGGAGCGGCGCCTGACCCACAGCGCTGCGGGGGCACCTTACCTGGACCGCGCGCGCGCGCTGGTGGCCTGGCACGGCACGCTTGCGCGAGAGGAACGCGCCCTGTCCCGCTTCCTGCTGCGCAGCCTTGGGCATGTGTTCCAGATGCTTTCCGTTCCGGCCACGCTGCATAGCAGCACCTCTCTGGGACTGTCAGAAAATTACAGCGGCCAGGACAGGATAGTTGAATTGTCGCAGCGCGTTGGCGCGCGAAGTTATATCAACGCACCAGGTGGCGCGCATCTCTATGATCCGCAGCATTTTGCCCGGGCCGGGCTGCGGCTGGGGCTGTTCCAGCCCGATCTGCGCCCCTATGGCACCGGGCGGCGGCCCTTTTTGCCGGGGCTGAGCATTCTGGATTTCATCGCCCATGTCGCGCCGCAGGAGTATGCGGCGCATCTGAGCCGTGGCCATGTGCGGTGGGTTGAATGACCCACAGGTTGCAGGCGCCGATCTTTCTGATCTGTTCCGAACGGGGCGGGTCCAACTTGATCACCAAGATTTTTGATGCCCATCCCCAGGTCTGTGGGCCGGGCACCAGCCATCTGTTCCGCTTGTTTGCCGACCACGGCTGGCGATTTGGGGCGGACCGTTCCGCGCTGACCGGGGCGCTGCTGGGCATGTTTCGGCGCAAGCTTGGCCAGTGGCAGCTGGACGCCACGCCGGATCAGGCGCTGTCCGCGCTTTTGTCCCGCGGCCCCTCTGCGGCGCAGGGCATCGCCGCGCTTTATGTGGCTGAGGCGCGGTTGGCCGGTAAGCCCATCTGTTTCATCAAGGAAAACCATGCCTACCGGCTGTTGCCTGTGCTGTTTCAGGCCAGCCTGCGGCCCCGCGTGCTGATCCTGCTGCGGGACCCGCGCAACATGGCGGCCAGCTGGCAGGCTGCGGCGGCCCTGCGCGGCGGCGCCATGCGGGCCAGCGCGGTCTGGCAGCGTGACACAACAGGCGCGCTGCAGGCGCTTGGGTGGTTGCGGGGGAATTTGCCAGTCTCGCTCCTACGGTATGAGGATTTGCTGGCAGAGCCAGACCAGCACCTGCGGCGCGTCTGCGCCGAGCTTGGGCTGCCGTTTGCGCCCGAAATGCTGGACCATGCCCGCCATAGCGCCAGCGCCCAGGCGGATGCCGGGCGCGCGCGGCTCTGGGCCAATCTGGCCCGGCCCTTGACGCCGGAGCCGCCGCGCAAATGGGCCGCCACGCTGTCCTCCGAACAAATCGCCTGGGTGGAGCATCAGTGCGGATCGCTGATGGCGACGCTGGGCTACGCGCAGGAGACTGACGGGGCTTCGCGGGCGAACGCCTGCGGCCCAGAGCTGCGCCGCGCCGTTGAGGCGCAAGAGCCTTGGTCCAAACCCGCCTATGCCACCCTGCCCGAGGCTGAGCGCGCACGGTATGAGGCCTGGACGCAGGCCTATACCGCGCTGTCCGAAAGGTCCGCGCCCTCCATCCGGCAATAGAGCAGCCCGAAGGGCATCCCCCCCTGTTCCTCCGCCTCAGATTGGCCTTGCCAGCCGGTCATGCGCACGTCCCGGCGCGCCGACATCAGCGCCAGCGCAGCAAGGGTGCTCTCTACTGGCGCGCCCTTGAAATAGGGCAGCGTCGTCTCCGCCGGAAGGGTGATGGAAATGTCGCCATTCGCCTCGGCGCAAAGCTCCGGCACCAGCGCATCGATCCCGTGTTCGATAAAGACATCGCCGGGGCCAAGGGTCAGCCGCGCCGGGCCCGTGATCTCATCCGGCTCCATCCAGGTGAGCGCGGGCAGCATCGCCCGGACCGCCCGCCGCACAGCCTCCATTTCCCAGAGGGTTTCCAGCTCTTGCGAGATCTCACGCAGGAGGCTGGCGGAGTATTTCCGGCGCAGGGTCTGTGACCCGAGCTTCGACAATTCCCGCCTTTTATCATGGCCGAAGGAGGCGCTCTTGCGGTGATGGATGAAGCATCCCGGCCAGATCGCCAGCCGATAGCCCTCCGCCGTCAGGCGGATGCACAGGTCATTTTCCTCGCCGTAGCCGCGGGGAAAGCCCGCGATGTCGAAGCCCCCGATCTGGCGCAGGGCAGAGACACGAAAAACAGTGCAGAACCCATTGAGAACAGGCGCATCTATCAAGGTATGCTGCCCCAGATGCAACAGCGCGAGGTTCAGCGCATTGCGGGTGTCCTCATCCTCGCCCAGGCCGTCATTGACGGAAAACTGCCCCGTGTCATCCTTCAAGTCCGGCACGGATTGATATGTTGCGGCATTGCTGAGCGGACCAACCCCCGCCAGCGCCGGCGCATCCTGAAAACAGCGCAGCAGACCGCCGGCCCAGACACCTGGCACCAGGGTATCGCTGTTGAGGATGCACACGAAGGGTGTTTCAACCAGCGAAAGCCCGTAGGCGATGTTGCGCGTGTAGCCGCGATTCTTGAAATGCCCAACATAGTCAATGGATTGATGGTCGCTGGCGAAGTCTGCCAGCCGTTTGCTGTCATCCTGCTTGGACCCGTCATCCATCACCAGGATGCGCGCGGAACGGGCATCGCTGGCCAGCAGGCTGCGCAGGCAATCCAGGGTTTCCTCCACAGCGCCGAAAACGGGAATGAGGATGGTCAATTCAGAGATTGCGTGGGTCATGCGACGAACCTGTTTTTCCGGCTGACATGCGGACGTTTGATGAAATGGCGGCTGGTTTTCGCGCTGTCGCGCCCGTCCAGCAGGCTGATATCCAGCCCCGTGAGATGCGCGGCATGGGTGAAGGACAGCTGGTCGCGCCGCGATCCCAGCGCGATCAGCCGCCACCATGTCTGCATGAATTCCCGCACCAGCATGTCCTGCGCCCGGCTGAACAGCACGTTGGTTTCATACAGGCCGCCCTTTTCGGGCACGCCATCGGCCTTCAACCGTTTGACCACGGCCTGCACGATGTCCTTGTGATCCAGCGCCTGTCGCTCGATCTCCTCGGCCTCGGTGTAGATGCAGCTGCGGTCCGGGTGGGCGAAGGTGGCGATTTCGGACAGGTTTTCATGCGTGCTCAGGACCGATCCCGCGCTGGACAGGCATTCGATGTTGGAATCGATCCAGGTGGTGAATTCGGCCTGGGCAAACAGGCTGTGCGGGTGGGTCTTGTAGAACAGGCACTGGCGCTTGACATCGCGTTCGCGCAGCGTGGGCCGCACGATCCGCCAGGGCGCGGGCACATGTTCCATGTCCGTGATGAAGAAATAGCTGCAATCGTCCTGCACGGGCGGCACCGGGGGCGTATCATATCCGCCGATATTGACGCTGTAGACCACGCGCGGGGTCTCTATCCGGGCGCGTCCGTCCAGCAAGTCCCTGTCTGTCAGCGGCGGGGCGATGTGCACCGCCGGTGCGCCGGGCAGCCGCCCGCCGGCATGGCCGCTTTCGACCACGCGATGCAGCAGCAGCATCTGGTCAACACTGGGCAGCAAGGCGGCGTCAAAGCCCGTGTTCTGGCGCAGGGTCGACACCAGCTCTGCCGCGCCGGGCACGGGGCAGAGTTGCCTTGCGGGCAGTTGGTGCATCCGCTGCCCTTCGATCAGGGCATCCCCCGTCACGTCCCGCAGGATTGCGGCGATGTTGGCGGCCAGCAGCTGATCATAGGGCGCCACCCGCGGCACCCCCACCCCGAGGTATTTGAGCCGGTTTTCAAAGATCCCGCGGCTGAGCAGGAAAATCAGCAGCTCATGCGCGCTTTCGGTCTCGCGTAGGTCGCGGTGTTCATTGCGCAGGCGGTCCAGGTCCACCAGGCACAGGTGCTCCACCGCGTCGTCATCCAGCGCCAGCAGCGCCTCGGCCAGGGTGGCCTCGGTGACAGTGTCCGCCCGCAGCATCGGGTGCAGCGAAATCGGGTGTTTGGGCGGTGCGCTGTTGAGCAGGTCCGCCAGCGTTTCGGCCGGCTTTGACAGTTGCTCGTTCAGCCAGGCCGGGCACAGCAGCGGGCCGCTGCCCAGCACGCTGTGCACATCGAATTCCGCCTCCAGCGCATCCAGCCGTTTCAGCGGCGGCAGCGGATCCAGCCCGTCACGGGCGCGGGCGGCGTTGACCATGCCCGGATCGAACAGCGGCGAGGTGCTGCGCACCTCCGCATGGCCGAAGTCCAGGAAATGCTCCACCGGGTCACATCCGGCCCCGGCCACATCGCCGTTCCGGTTCAGATACGCCGCCGGATCGAAGAAGAGATCCAGAAAAGCGGCCTCTTGCGGGTCAATATCGGGGATCGTCGGAATATTCATCACAAATCCTGTTCTGAAGCTCTGTGCACGGCAATGTCGGGCAGGCCCGCCGCACGCGCCAGGGCGCGGGCAAGCGTTGCGTCAAAAATACTGCGCAGATGCGGGTTGCATGGGCAGCACAGCACATGGTCGAAAAACCTATGGGCGTTCGGGGTGGCGTCAGCGGCCCCCAGGGGGCGGTAGTATTTGCGGAAATGCACCTGCGGCTGGATCAGGGCGGTTTCCGGCACGGGCTGCGCGGCCCGCAGCGGCACGAAAGCCGGCGGCGAGCGCGGCGCCGCAGGCACATGCAGCGGCAAGTCATATTCCTGCACGACAGAGGCGATGCGCCGATATTGCATGTGATACAGGACGGACCAATTGGGCAGCCGCTCCAACCGCTCCAGAATCGCGGCGGCGGCGAGGTCCGACAGCTTGCCATTGGTGGCAAAGCGCCGCGCCGCCGGGCCAAGCCCCGCGCCGAAATTGGCCAGCGCCCGGATCACCCGCGCCACCTTGGGCGGTGCCAGGACCACGCCGCCCTCGCCATATCCCCAGGGCTTGGTGTGATGCAGCGAGATCACCTCGACATCGCCAGAGGCGTCGGCGCTGGGGTCCCTGTCCAGCAGGCCCAGTGCATTGTCGATCACCAGCGCCTTGCCATGCCGGTCACACAGCGCGCGCGCCTCGGCCCAGTCGCTCTGCCCGGCAAAGAGGTTGGTTAGGATCAGGCCATCCCAGTCCGCCTGCGGCAACGCCTGCAGCGCGGCCAGATCCAGCCCGCCCTCCGGGGTGCAGTCCATCACCGCCGTGTGGCCCAGGGGGCCGGTTGCCACGCTGAAAAAGCCCTGCGCCGGGGTCACCCAGTGCATCGGCTGGCCATCGCGCGCCAGCGCCGCGGCCGCGCAGGCCAGCTGCAGCCCGACTGTGGCGGAGGCCACCACCACTGCCTCGCGCTGCGATCCGCT
The DNA here is from genome assembly GCA_965660085.1 of uncultured Paracoccaceae bacterium. Classification (GTDB taxonomy): domain Bacteria; phylum Pseudomonadota; class Alphaproteobacteria; order Rhodobacterales; family Rhodobacteraceae; genus CBFHYV01. The sequence goes on along the minus strand of CBFHYV010000016.1, from coordinate 9,881 downwards.
GCAGGTCAGCCGGGCAATCGCAGCCTCAAGCAAGCCAACGACCGGACCGCCATTGGCATGGCGATTGGCCCGCTGGGACAGCGCCATGACCTGCGCCAAGCGCACGGGCTGGGGGGATTTGTTTTCAATGAAGGGCACCGCGCCACCAACCGTTTGGGGCAGGGCAGCGTCCTGCCAGCCGCGCGGGCTGGCCACCCCATGCGCCTGCGCCAGCCGCACCAGCCCCGTATCCCGCAACAGCGGGGACAGCAGGGATTGCATCGGGTCCGCCGCGCCCCCCACCGCCGGGGCGCGCAGCCATCCGGGGTGCTGGGCCTCTGTCCCCCGAAAGGCCGTGACGGGATAGACCCGAAGCCAATTCGCACGGATCGCCCGTGCGGGGTTGCACAGGGACATCGCCTGCCCAAGGTCCAGTGCCACGGCATCGGGAAAGGTACGCGCCATCTGGATCAGCAACCATGTGGACAGCGACCCGCCTGCCTGCAGCAGCACACGGGGCTGTCCCTCCGCCGCTGCCATGCGTGACAGAACCGCGCGCAGCACATCCTGACGGCTGGCTCGGGCAGTGCGCGCGTCGATCTCCACGAACTCCAGCCTGCGCGGTGCGATCATGTCGCCAAAGGCGCGCATGTCAGAATTTCTGACCAGGATAACCTGGCCTTGGGCAAGCACCTCTGTCACCTCCGCCAAGCGTCCCGTCAGCATGGCGCGCTTCCACCCGTGCCCGGTCAGCCCGGCCTGTGCTGCATTGTCCAGATGCGGGCGTGGCACGATGCTGCGGATCATCTCCGCGCAGGCGCCGCGGCCGGTGATCGGCGTGCCCTCGATTTCGCGGCTGCCGGGCCAGGGCGATAGTGAGGCGCAGAAATCAAACCCCGTCTCCGGCGCGGGCATGTCTGCCATCAGCGCCAGCAGCTCAGCCAGGAAGCCCCCTTCGCAAAAAGCGCTGCCTTTGATGCCCAGGGCATGGTCCGCGGCCGCGCCGTCACAGGCCGGATCACGGAAATCAAACCCCAGCCTGTCCAGCCGCACCAGCCGCTCCCAGAACCCGTGGTTGAGCTTGGCACTACAATGGCCCCGCGCCGCGGCCAGCGCGGCGATCGTGCGGTCAAGCTCGGGGCAGGTTTGGTCCAGCAGTGGTTCCTGAGAAAGCACGCCTGCCGCCGTGTCCGTGCCTGTGTCAGGGTCCGACATGGTGGATCAGCCGATCTTCTCTCCTCAGCTTCAGCGCACGCTCGTAGAACTCCAGGCTTTCGCAGTCATCGCCCGCCAGACGCAGGATCATTGCAGTTTCCGAGAACAGCCGAAGCCCCAGCGCATCCGCATTCACCGAAGGGTAGCGCGCCTGCGCCGCCACAAGGGAGGTGTTGACAGGCGCATCCAGCGGCACCAGCGCATGGGTCTGCCCCGTGACGCGATAGCCGCCGTAGATCGAGATATCCAGAACACGGTTCGACCTGACCCGCCGCGAGAGCTTGAACAGCTGCGCGCCGGTCAGGTGGTTGGTGTGGCCGGACCAATCCGCATAGTAGAATTTCAGCCCCATCTGGGCCAGCGCGGTGTCGTGGTCGAAATTCGGGCCGCGCATCAGCACTGCGCCACGCGCCACCCGCACCGCTTGCCGCAGAAAGGCAACGGTCTGCCTTTCGCTGAACAGGTGTTCCAGCACATGAAACATTGTCACATGACGGACGCGCTGTGCCGGCAGCGGTGCATCGAACAGATCAATCCTGTGCGCGGCATGTCCGGCGGCGCGTGTCTGGGCCAGCTTTTCGTCATCGATATCAATGCCGAAGGCGTCACCGCCAAGGCGCAGCTTTGCCCAGCCTATGCTGCCGCCAGAGGAACACCCGAAATCGACAGTCCCATCCCGATAGCGGTCCCAATCCAGGTTGTCGGTTGTGATGATCTCAGCGCTCATAGCCTTCCCTGCGCCGGAATTGCAGCCGGCGAAATCCTGCGGGCCCACTTAGGTCACGAAGACGGTGCGCCCGCAAGATCGATTGAATAGCCAAAGCGCAGAAAATCGTCCCGGTAGAGCCGGGCGATGATCGCGCGGGCATCGGGGCACAGCGTGGCCTCCGGCCCCTGGGCATAGCGGCCCGTGGCCATGATTGCGGCATAGTTCTTTTCATGGCCGATGCCGCGGCCCGGGTCCGGCGCGCGCGCGCCATCGAGCGTTGACAGCCAGCGTTCCACTGGTGCCATGCCTTTTTCCAGCCGAAACACCCGCGCCTGCGGCGGCACGATGTCTACCATCGGCCGGGCGTGATTGTCCAGGTAATTGGGCGATGCGGCCAGCTTGTCCGGCAACTCCTGCAACCACGCCAGGAAGGTCATGTCCGCCGGCACGGTGAACTGCAGATCGCGCTGATACAGAAAGACGCTGCGGATGCGTGCGAAAGGATTGCGCACCATGGCGAAACTGTCGCGCAGCAGTTGCGGCGGGATCAGCCGGCGCACATCCTCCCACGCCGCATGCTGGGGCGAGGATCGCGTCCAGGCGGCATCCTGGCCCAGAAACTTGCGGTCCAGAAACCCCAAGGGCCCGTGGCGCAACGCCAGATACTGTTCAACGGAGCTGCCCCCGGATTTGGGCACATGCGCAAAATAGTAAAGCGCGCCCTGGATCTGAAAAATCGGCACTGCTGCCCCTTTGTTATAGTGCCCTGCCCCCTTTGGCGGCGCGGGCTGCGTCAGCCCGCGGGGGCCTTGCGCCGCACTGCGCCAGCGGCCTCTGCCAGATCACGGGCGATGGCGAAGGCGCCCTTGATCTTGTCCGCCTCAGAAGCCCAGTCATGCTGCACAATGATCTTGTTGTCCTTGACCTTGGCAAGGCCTTTCTGGTCCTTGATGAACTGCACCAGGCCTTCGGGGCGCTTGAACTTGTCATTGTGGAACTGGATCGTGACGCCTTTTGGCCCTGCGTCCAGCTTGGAAATGCCGGCGCGTTTGCACATGGCCTTGATCCGCACCACCAGCAGCAGCGTGTTGACCTCCCGCGGCAGCGGGCCGAACCGGTCGATCAGCTCGGCCGCGAAACCTTCCAGCTCCACCTTCTTCGTCAGGCCGGACAGCCGGCGATACAGACCCAGCCGCACGTCCAGATCCGGCACATAGGCATCTGGGATCAGCACCGGCACGCCCAGGTTGATCTGCGGCGCCCATTGGTCGTCCGGCTCTGACAGGCCCTCCATCTGGCCGGATTTGATCTTGGCGATCGCCTCCTCCAGCATCTGCTGATACAGTTCATAGCCCACATCGTTGATCTGGCCCGACTGTTCCTCGCCCAGCAGGTTGCCGGCGCCGCGGATGTCCAGATCCTGGCTGGCCAGCGTAAAGCCCGCGCCCAGCGTATCCAGGCTGCCCAGCACGCGCAGGCGTTTTTCCGCGGCGGGCGTCAGTTTCTGGCGCGGTTTGGTGGTCAGATAGGCATAGGCCCGCGTCTTGGACCGGCCCACGCGCCCGCGGATCTGGTAAAGCTGGCTCAGCCCGAACATATCCGCCCGGTGCACCACCATCGTATTGGCGGTGGGGATGTCCAGGCCGGATTCCACGATCGTCGTGGCCAGCAGCACGTCATATTTGCCGTCATAGAAGGCGTTCATGCGGTCATCCAGCTCGCCCGCCGCCATCTGGCCATGGGCGATGACAAAGCTGACCTCTGGCACCTGGTCGCGCAGGAACTCCTCGATCTCCGGCAGGTCCTTGATGCGGGGCACCACGAAAAAGCTCTGCCCGCCGCGATAGCGTTCGCGCAGCAGCGCCTCGCGGATGGTGACAGGATCAAATTCGCTGACATAGGTGCGGATGGCCAGGCGGTCCACCGGCGGCGTGCCGATGATCGACAGGTCCCGCACCCCGGTGAGCGAGAGTTGCAGCGTGCGCGGGATCGGCGTGGCGGTCAGCGTCAGCACATGAATATCGCTGCGCAGCTGTTTCAGGCGTTCCTTGTGGGACACGCCGAAATGCTGTTCCTCATCGATGATCAGCAGGCCCAGGTTGTTGAACCGCACCCCCTTGGCCAGCAGCGCATGGGTGCCCACCACGATATCCACCGTGCCGCGCGCCAGCCCGTCGCGGGTCTGCTGGGCGTCCTTGGCAGAGACGAAGCGCGACAGCGGCCGCACCTCCAGCGGAAAGCCGCGGAAGCGTTCGGCAAAGCTTTTGTAATGCTGCCGCGCCAGCAGGGTCGTGGGCGCGATCACCGCCACCTGCACGCCCGACATCGCCGCCACAAAGGCCGCGCGCATTGCGACCTCGGTCTTGCCAAAGCCCACATCGCCACAGATCAGCCGGTCCATCGGGTGGCCCGAGTGCAGATCGGCCATGACATCCTCGATGGCGCTCAGCTGGTCGTCGGTTTCCTGATAGGGGAAGCGCGCGGCAAAGGCATCCCAGGCGCCCGGCGGCGGGTCGATCGTGGGGGCGCTGCGCAGGGCGCGTTCGGCTGCCACGCGGATCAGCCTGTCGGCCATCTCGCGGATGCGGTCCTTCAGGCGGGCTTTCTTGGCCTGCCATGCGCCGCCGCCCAGCTTGTCCAGCAGGCCATCCTCATGGCCGAACTTGGACAGAAGCTCGATGTTCTCCACCGGCAGGTAGAGCTTCGCGCCCTCGGCATATTCCAGGGCCAGGCATTCATGCGCGGCGCCGGCGGCGGTGATGACCTCCAGCCCCAGATAGCGGCCCACGCCGTGATCCACATGCACCACCAGATCGGCGGGTGACAGTGACTGGTGTTCTGTCAGGAAATTCTCCGCCTTGCGGCGCTTGCGCGGCTGGCGGATCAGCCGGTCCCCCAGCACATCCTGTTCAGAGATCACCGTGATGCGGCCCTTGCGCCACGGCCCTTCAAAGCCGTGGTCCAGCGCCCAGATCGCCAGATGCAGCCCCGTGCCCCCGATGCGGGAGGCATCGCGGATGGGGATCACCTCTGCCAGGCCCTCATCCTCAATGAGGCCGGTCAGGCGTTCACGCGCGCCCTCGGAATAGCTGGCAATGACCACCGGCCCCTCGGCCAGGCGGGTGCGCACATGATCGGCCAGCGCCTTGAACAGGCTGATGCTTTCCTGCTGGCGTTCGGGCGCGAAATTGCGGCCGATCCGGCCGCCCGCATCCACCACGCCCGGCCCGCTGGCCTGTGGCAGCGGGTGCAGCCGGATGACCCGGCGGCCGGCCAGCGCGGCCTGCCAGGCCGCATCGTCCAGATACAGCGCCTCTGGCGGGGCGGGTTTATAGACGCTGTCCTGGGCGCGGCGGTTGGCCATGGCCAGCCGGCGGGTTTCATATTGATCCGCGATCGTGTCCCAGCGCGACAGCCGCGCGGGCGTCAGCTGGTCATCCTCAATGACCGAGGCATCGGGCAGATAGTCAAACAGGGTTTCCAGCCGGGCATGGAAAAACGCCAGCCAATGTTCCATGCCCTGATGCTTGCGCCCGGCGGTGACGGCCTCATACAGCGGATCGTCACTGCCCGCGGCGCCGAATTCCACCCGGTAGTTCTGGCGAAACCGCGTGATTGCGCTGTCATCCAGGATGACCTCGGACACGGGCGCAAGCTCGACAAGGTCAATCTTGTCGGTGCTGCGCTGGCTGACGGGGTCAAACCGGCGCGCGCCGTCCAGCACATCGCCAAACAGATCCAGCCGCACCGGGCCGCCGTCCCCGGGGGGATAGATATCGACGATGCCACCCCGGATGGCGTAATCCCCCGGCTCGGCCACCGTGGGGGCCTGCACGAAGCCCATGCGCACCAGGAAATGGCGCAGCGCCTGTTCATCAATCCGCCCGCCCACGCGCGCGCTGAAGGCGGCCTGGCGCAGGACGTCACGCGTGGGGATGCGCTGCGTGGCGGCGTTGAGCGTGGTCAGCAGAACGAACCTGTCCGGCATGCCGTGGACCAGCGCCGCCAGCGTGGCCATGCGCGCGGCCGAGATATCGGCATTGGGCGAGACCCGGTCATAGGGCAGGCAATCCCAAGCGGGAAAGGTGAACACCGGCAGTTCCGGCGCAAAGAAGGCCAGCGCATCGCGCATCTGCGCCAGACGCCTGTCATCGCGGGCCACATGGATCACGGGCCGCGCTGTGTCGCGCAGTTCCTGCGCCAGCACATGGGCGTCAAACCCTTCGGGCGCGCCCCCTTTCACGATATATCCAGGCTGTGTCATGGGGTCGCGACATGGCGCGAAACCGCGCGTGCGTCAATGCGCGATCGCAAGGGTCATCATGTTGTGCACCATGCCCCACAGAACCGTGACCGCGATGGCCGCGATGCCCACCAGCTGGTTGCGCATCCGCAGCATGTAGAGATACTCGATCAGGTCCTCGCCGGTGATGTGCTGGCCGTGAATCTGCCGCGCGGCCCGAATGCGCAGCGCCGCAAGCGCGGGCAACGGCAGCACCAGCAGCAACAGCGCCTGCGCCAGTTCCAGCCCCATCACCAGCCCCAGAACGATCAGCAGGCTGGCCAGGAAGGACACCGCCCCCACCAGCCCCGGCCCCACCGATTGCGCCCCGCGCAGCGTGGCGCGGGATTGCAGATGGGCCATGTGGTCCAGCTCGTTCACCGCATCGCCACCGTGGCGGCGGGCATAGGCCAGCAGGCTGATGGGCACCCCCAGCACCCAGTGACCGCTGATGCCCCAGAAGGCGGCAAGGATGATCCAGTACCACAGGCTGGAAAAGGATCTTGCGTCGATCAGGTCCAGGATGATGTCTAACGAGTCCACAGTCTTCCTCGCCTTGCCCCGGCGGGCCGTGCGGCCCGCGTCGATTTCAGCGCGACAATGCGCTTGCTCCGGCCGACCTTCCATGCCACCCAAACAGGGTATTGACAAGGACTTGCCCGATGTTTGCGCTCTCAGCCCCCTTCCCCGCCAACCGCTTTCGCCGTCTGCGCCGCACGCCCGCCCTGCGCGGGTTGGTGCAGGAACACACGATCTCGCCGCAGGATTTCATCTGGCCGGTCTTCGTGCGGGATGGCGAAGGCGTGGAGGAGCCGATCAGCGCCATGCCGGGCGTCAACCGGCTGTCCGTGGACAAGGTGGTGGAGGCCGCGCGCGAGGCGCATGCCCTGGGCATTTCCGCCATCTGCCTGTTTCCCTATACCGACCCCAGCCTGAAGACCGAGGATTGCGCCGAGGCCTGGAACCCCGAAAACCTGTCCAACCGCGCAACGCGGGCGATCAAGGACGCCGTGCCCGACATCGCCGTGATGACGGACGTGGCGCTGGACCCCTACAATATCAATGGCCATGACGGTTTCGTGGAGGACGGGGAGGTTGTGAACGATCGCACCGTGGAGGCGCTGGTGAAACAGGCGCTGTCCCAGGCCCGCGCCGGGGCGGATATCATCGGCCCGTCGGACATGATGGATGGCCGCATCGGCGCGCTGCGCGCCGCGCTGGAAGCCGAAGGCCACCAGAACGTCGCGCTGCTGAGCTATTCGGCCAAATACGCCAGCGGCTTCTACGGCCCCTTCCGCGATGCGGTGGGCGCCTCCGGCGCGCTGAAGGGCGACAAGAAGACCTATCAGATGAACCCCGCCAACACCGATGAGGCCATGCGCCTGATCGAACGTGACCTGGCCGAGGGCGCGGATATGGTGATGATCAAGCCCGGCATGCCCTATCTGGACATCTGCCGCCGCGCCAAGGACACCTTCGGCGCGCCCACCTTCGCCTATCAGGTCAGCGGCGAATACGCGATGATCGCGGGTGCGGCGCGCAACGGCTGGCTGGATGGTGAAAAGGTCATGCTGGAAAGCCTGATGGCCTTCCGCCGCGCCGGCTGTGACGGGGTGCTGACCTATTTCGCCCCGGCCGCGGCGCGCCTGCTGCAGGGCTGAGACCGCCCATCCTGCCAAGCGCGCGTGACAGGCGCGCGCCCTGCAGGTATCATGTGCCCAACCCGGCGCAATGACCGGGCGGGCAGAAGGCACCCCCCGCGGCACGGGGGACAGGCACAAGGATACGGGCACATGACCAATCTGACACGACGCGCTGCGCTGACTCTGTTGGCCGGGGCGCCCCTGGCGGCCTGCGCGCGCAGCGGCGGCACCTCCGGCGACCGGGCCGCGCAGATCGATGCGCGGGTGGACAAGACGCTGACCGCGCTGTTTGACCAATACCCGGAGGCCACGCGCCTGCGCGACAACGCCGTGGGCATGCTGGTCATCCCGCTGGTGACGGAGGTGGGCTTCTGGCTCGGTGGCGCCTACGGGCGGGGCGCGCTGCGCATCGGCGGCACATCGGTGGATTACTATTCCACAACCAAGGCCACCGCGGGGCTGCAGATCGGGGCGCAGCAATATGCGCATGTGCTGTTTTTCATGACCGAGGACGCCTTGCGGGATTTCCGCCGCTCCAGCGGGTGGGGCCTGGGCGTGAACGCGGATTACGCCACGCTGGATGGCGGCGGCTCCCTCGCGGCGGAAACGCTGACATCGCTGGCGCCAGTGGTGGCGATTGTCTTTGGCCAGGCCGGCATCCGCCTTGGCGCCACGCTGAACGGTGTGAAATACACCCAGATCGCGCCCTGACCCACACGCGGCGCGCGCCCGCGCGGTGCAGAAAATCTTAACTGATTCGGCGGCAGGGTGATCTTGCCTCGGGGTGCTTCGGCAGCCGGGGCAGACTTCCTCCCTGTCAGACTGGCCGCGCCTTCGGGCGCGGCTTTTTTCGTGTCCGCACAGGATCACGGGCTGTCACCAAAAGGCTGTTGACCCCTGTTCCAATGTTTCGTAGCGTCGCACTCATAGAAAAGGTCGGCCAGTCCGACAGGGAGAAAAAATTGAAAAAGAGGGCTTTCGGGTCCTCTTTTTCATTTTTGAATTCCAAGGCTTGCGGCGCGCTGTTCATGCTGCGGCGAATTCTTCCCTGACAGATTGCGCGGCCCGTGTTACCCACCCGCCTGCGTGCGCCCCCGCCACGCCACAACAGGAGACGGCCATGAAGATTTCCACCCTGATCGCCCCCCTCTTACCACTGGTGGTGGCGGCCTTCCCGGCCTTTGCGCAGGACGGGACGCTGACCCCCGGGCTGGACGCCGCGCCCCAGGCGGATGACGGCATTTATGTCAAATCCGTGGAGGGTGACTGGCAGATCCAGTGCCTGCGCCCACAGACCGAGGCCGAGCCGGAACGCTGCCAGCTGTATCAGCTGTTGGAGACGCCGGATGGCACCCCGCTGGCAGAGGTCAGCGTGCAGAAGCTGGAAGGCGCGGGCCTTGCCGTGGCCTCCGGCGTGCTGGTGGTGCCGCTGGAAACCAGCCTGACGCGGCGCATCTCCATCCAGGTGGATGCGGGCACGGCGAAGGCCTATGAATATTCCTTCTGCTCGCAGATCGGCTGTTTCGCCCGCGTGGGCTTTACCGAGGCCGATATTGACGAATTCCGCCGCGGCCGCGCGGCCAGCGTGACCTTCTTTGCCGCGGACCGGCCCAACAATCCGCTGACGCTGACCATGTCCCTGTCCGGCTTTACCGCCGCCTTCAACGGCGTGGACCCGCTGCAGCCGTAAGCGCGGGCCTATTGGCGCGGGCTTGCTGCGGCCAGCCCGTCCAGCACCGCCGCCGCCGCCCGGTTTCCCGGCGGCGTGCCGCCTTGGCCCAGCCGGGACATGGTGGTCTGCATGGCGTCTCGTTGCGCATGCGGGGCCTCTAGCGTGTGCAGCACGGCTGGCGCGATCAGCTCTGGCAGACAGCGCGCGCCGATGAATTCCGGCACGCTGCGGCTGTCCGCCACCAGGTTGACCAGCGTCACCGTATCCACCCGCAGCATCCGCCCGATGATCTGCCGCGACAGCCACGCCATGTCATAGGCAATCACCATCGGCGTCTGCGCCGCCGCCAGTTCCAGCGAGACTGTGCCAGACGCCGCCAGC
>CBFHYV010000015.1:19419-21987 GCA_965660085.1 uncultured Paracoccaceae bacterium | reverse complement strand
TGGGCAAACCCCGCCGCCAGTGCGGCCACCGCCTCGGCATGGCCGAAGGCGCCGATGGCGGGCAGGTCCATCGGGATGACATCGGCGGGCAGGCCGCGGCCATGCCGCGCGGCCAGGCGGATCATTTCCGCGCCGTGGGCATCATGCACCAGCAGGCGCGGGGCCGTGCCACCCGCCGCCAGATAGGCCTGGGCCAGGGTCTGCACGCGGGCAAAGACCTCGCCCACGGGCGGGGCATCGTAGCTGATCGCGCCGGAGGGGCAGGCCGCCGAACAGGCCCCGCACCCGGCGCAGACCATGGGGTCCACCGTGACATGATCGCCCTTGGGCGTGATGGCGCCCGTGGGGCAAAGATCCAGACAGCGGGTGCAGCCGGTCTGTTCCGCGCGCGAATGGGCGCAAAGCAAAGGCTCTGTCCGCACATAGAGCGGTTTTTCAAAGGTGCCGACCAGATGCGACGCGGCCATCACCGCCGCCGCGACCGAGGGCGCATGGCCGGGGTCGGCGCGCAGGTAGCCTTCGCGTTTTTCATGCGCCGGGAACAGGGGCGTGCCGCCGCGCAGATCCAGGATGATGTCACATTCGGACCGCGCGCCATCCTGCGGGGCGCTGAGCGTGAAGCTGCCGCGCCCGCCCGGGTTGGGCTGTTGCAGCGCGTCGATCGTCACCGCGAAGCCACCCAAAGCCCCCGTGGCACTGCGCAACCGACCCAGCACGAGGTCAAAATCGCGACTGTCGGGCAGGTCGGCTGCGCTGTCAAGCAGAACGGTGACGCTAAGGTAATCCTTCAGCTGGTCCGCCGCGGCAAGCGCGACATCTGCGGCACCCAGCACCAGGCACAGCCCTTCGGAGGTCACGTCAAGCGCCTTTGCGCCGCTGCTGGGCAGGCTGGCCTCGGCCGCCAGGGCGGCCATTTTGGGCAGGGTCGAACCCGTGTCCGCAGTCCACCCGGCGCGGTCGCGCAGGTCCAGCAGGGGGGGCATCTCGGCGCCCAGCTCATCTGCCAGCGCCTCGAAGGTGCGGGCCTCTTGCGTGCAGCACAGGATCGAATCGCCAGACTGGATCGCCTGTGCGGCGATGTCGGCATTCACAGTGCACAGCGCTTGGCAAGGTGGCGAAACGTCCAGGCCCGTGGCGTTTGCCAGGGCCTCTGCATCTATGGTCTGACTTCCCAAACAGCTGCACGTTATCAATGACTTGGTCATGTCTGCACCCCTCCTGCCCCCGGTCATGAGGCTGCTCTGCCGCGCTGGCCGGGCAACGCTACACGTGATTCGTCTCTGCCGACAAGTCGATTTCTAGGGGAGGTTTGGCAACCGTCCATGCCGCGATGCAGCACGCCCCGAAGGTGATTCGCCGTTTCCACACCGCCCGATTTCTGAGCAAAAAAGTCGGTTTGGACCATTTGTCCGGCCCTCTGTCCCCAAGTCACGGTTGGCCGGCCAAAATGACCTTTTGTTGCCACGGAATACGATGGTGCACAGATTTTGCTTTTCTCCGGCGGATCTTCTGCGCCACGTTGGGCCCATCACGGAGGGAAGCCTTGATCCACAATCCGAACGTTTATCGGACCATGCCGCTTGGCGTGGTGCTGCGGCGCCGCCCTGGTGTCACCCGTTGGGTGCGCGAGGTCTGGCAGCCCGTGGCCGTTCTGCCCGGTGCCGGCCCCGCCGATTGGCGGGAACTGCGCCGCGACGGCGATGTGGTCGAATTCCATGCCGCCACGCTGACGCTGGAACTGCACGGCGCCGAGACGGAGGCCTATCTTCACGGTCTCTCTGCCGCTGAGCCGAGCATCTTCATCGTGATGCGGGATGCCGCCGGGGCCGATGACTGCCCGCTGGACATGGTCCTGGTCACGGCCTCGCCCTATGAGGCGCAGGATTACACCGACAGCGGCGAAGAGATCGTGGAGAAGGTGCCCATGCCGCCGGGGCTGATTGCCTGGGTGCGGGACTTCGTCGAGACGTATCACGAAGATGAGGTGTTCATCAAACGCAAGCGGGACAAGAAGCGGATCGACCTTGTGCAGGATGGCGTGGGGGACCCGCGCGTGGCCAAGGTGGCCGATGTCTATGCCTCGCCCCAACTAAAGCGTGGGAGGTTGAATTGAGCCCTTCGCAGGATTTCTGGAGCCGCCGCCGCGCCGCCGTCATGGCGGAAGAGCAGGCAGAACAGGCCGCCCGCATCGAGGCGGAGCACGCCGCCGAAGAAGCCGCGCTGGCCGAACGCAGCGATGAGGAGCTGCTGGCAGAGGCCGGCCTGAAAGAGCCCGAACAGCTCGGCTCTGCCGATGAGGTGCGTGAATTCCTTGCCTCCGGCCTGCCGCAACGGCTGAAAACCCGCGCGCTGCGGCGCCTGTGGCGGCTGAACCCGGTTCTGGCCAATCTAGACGGGCTGGTGGATTACGGCGAGGATTACACCGATGCCGCGACCGTCGTGGAAAACATGAAGACCGTCTATCAGGTCGGCAAGGGCATGTTCGACAAGGCCGTGGCCGAGGCAGAGCGTGTGGCCGCCCTGGCAGAGGCCGCCGAGGAAAAGGCCCGCGCCGCCGAACAGGCCGCA
>CBFHYV010000015.1:0-19409 GCA_965660085.1 uncultured Paracoccaceae bacterium | reverse complement strand
AACAAGACCAGGACCCAGAGCAAGAGACCGAAGCGCAGGCCCAGGCCGCATTGGCTGCCTCGGCATCCAACACCGACGCGGCCCGGCGCTCCGCCCAGCCCGGTTCGGCCGAGCAGGAGGCAGAGACCCTGGCCGCGCCGCGCGCACGGCGGATGCGCTTTGCCTTCGACCAGACCTGACCCGAAAGGACACCATGACCGACGTCGCCACACAGCCCCAGATCGCCAAAGAGGACCGCCTGCGCGCGGATCTCTACAACTTTCTCGGCCTGATCCTTGCCGGACCGCCGGATGAGATGCTGCTGGCGCAGACCGCCAGCCTTTCGGGCGACGACTCGGAAATGGGGCAGGCCATCGCCACGCTGGCGAAGTTGGCGCGCGTGACCAAGCCCAAGGCCGCCGTCAGCGAATACAACCAGCTGTTCATCGGCCTGGCGCGGGGGGAATTGCTGCCCTACGCCAGCTATTACCTCACCGGGTTCCTGAATGAAAAACCGCTGGCGCTGCTGCGGCAGGACATGGCCGCGCGCGGGCTTGCGCGGGCGGACAATGTCTTTGAGCCGGAGGACAACATCGCCTCCCTGATGGAGATGATGGGCGCCATGATCGTGGGCCGCTTCGGCACGCCGGCATCGCTGGAGGCGCAGCAGACCTTCTTCAACAAGCATATCGGCCCCTGGGCCGGTCACTTCTTTTCGGATCTGGAGGCCGCGAAAACCTCGGTCCTCTATGCGCCGGTCGGCCAGGTGGGCCGCCTGTTCATGGAGATCGAGGCAGAGGCCTTCCGGATGAGCCGCAAGGGCTGAGCCCCTGCGATCGAGCGGCGGGCGATGCCCGCCGGAACCGATGCGCCGCGCCCAAGGGCAGGACGCATCACCATCAGGGAAGGAGAACCCGATGGCACAGGAAAAAGAGGCCTCGCGCCGCGATTTCCTCAAACTGGCTGGCACCACCGCGCCCCTCGCGGCCGTGGTTGTGGCAACCGGCGGGACACAGGCCGAAGCGGCCGCGCCCGATCTGACGCGGGAGACCATGCAAGACACGGCCCACACCCGCGCCTACTACGCCAGCGCCCGTTTCTGACGGACGCCGGATCGCGGTGGAACACCCGGTTGCGTGACGCCCGACCGTTCCGCCTTTGATTGGCCCGGTGGCATGAGGCCACCGAGGAGGGAGAGTAAACATGCTTAGGAAAAAGACCAACGGGGTTGCGCGACGCCCCCAGCGGACAAGTATCCTGTCCGAGGTGAAGAACACCTCTGTTGACCGCCGCGCGTTCCTGCGCGGGTCCGGTCTGGCGATCGGCGGTCTGGCCGCGATCGCGGCAACCGGCGGCACCGTGCAGCAAGCCAGCGCCCAGAGCGCCATGGCCGGGACGGTCGAGCTGAAAAAGACGGTCTGCACCCATTGTTCCGTGGGCTGCACCGTGATGGCAGAAGTCAGCGATGGCGTCTGGATCGGCCAGGAACCCGGCTGGGACAGCCCGTTCAACCTGGGCGCCCATTGCGCCAAGGGCGCGGCCGTGCGGGAACACGCCCATGGCGAACGCCGCCTGAAGTATCCCATGAAGAAAGAGAACGGCGAATGGGTCCGTATCTCCTGGGAGCAGGCGATCAACGAGATCGGCGACCAGATGATGACGATCCGTCAGGAATCCGGCCCTGACTCCGTCTATTGGCTGGGCTCTGCCAAGCACAACAACGAACAGGCCTACCTGTTCCGCAAGTTCGCCGCCTACTGGGGCACGAACAACGTGGATCACCAGGCGCGGATCTGTCACTCCACCACCGTTGCGGGTGTTGCGAACACATGGGGCTACGGCGCCATGACCAACAGCTACAATGACATCCACAACTCTCGCGCGATCTTCATCATCGGCGGCAACCCGGCCGAGGCACACCCCGTGTCGCTGCTGCATGTGCTGAAGGCGAAAGAGGAAAACAACGCGCCCGTGATCGTCTGCGATCCGCGCTTTACCCGCACCGCGGCCCATGCCGACGAATATGTGCGGTTCCGTCCCGGCACCGACGTGGCGCTGGTTTGGGGCATCCTGTGGCACATCTTTGAAAACGGGTGGGAAGACAAGGAATTCATCCGCACCCGCGTCTGGGGCATGGACCAGATCAAGGAAGAAGTCGCCCGGTGGACCCCCGAAGAGGTGGAGCGTGTGACCGGAGCGCCGGGCAGCCAGCTGCGCCGCGTGGCCCGCACCCTGGCCAACAACCGCCCCGGCACCGTGATCTGGTGCATGGGTGGCACGCAGCACACCAGCGGCAACAACAACACCCGCGCTTACTGCATCCTGCAGCTGGCCCTTGGCAACATGGGCACCTCTGGCGGCGGCACCAACATCTTCCGCGGCCATGACAACGTGCAGGGCGCAACGGACCTGGGCGTTCTGTCCCACACGCTGCCGGGCTACTATGGCCTGTCCGCGGGCGCCTGGGCGCATTGGGCCCGCGTCTGGGGTGAGGATCTGGATTGGCTGAAGGGCCAGTTTGCCACCACCACCGGCGCGGACGGCAAGTCCAAGAACCTGATGAACCTGACCGGCATCCCGGTGTCGCGCTGGATCGACGGTGTTCTGGAAGATCCGGCCAACACCGACCAGCCCGCCAAGGTGCGTGCGATGGTTCTGTGGGGCCATGCGCCGAACTCTCAGACCCGTATGGTTGAAATGAAGAAGGCGATGGAAGAACTGGACACGCTGGTCGTGATCGATCCGTTCCCCACCGTCTCTGCCGTGCTGCATGACCGCACCGATGGCGTCTATCTGCTGCCGGCCTGCACGCAGTTTGAAACCACCGGGTCCGTCACGGCGTCCAACCGGTCCATCCAGTGGCGCGAGAAGGTCATCGATCCCCTGTTCGAGTCCAAGACCGACCATGAGATCATCGGCCTGTTCGCCAAGAAGTTCGGCTTCCATGACCGGCTGTTCCGCAACATCGCGCTGGAAGATGACGGCATCACGCCGGTGATCGAGGAAACCACGCGCGAGTTCAACAGCGGCATGTGGACGGTCGGCTATACGGGTCAGTCGCCCGAGCGGATCAAGCTGCACATGGCCAACCAGCACACGTTCGACAGGACGACGTTGCAGGCCATCGGTGGCCCCGCGGATGGCGATTACTACGGCATGCCGTGGCCGTGCTGGGGCACGCCCGAGATGAAGCATCCCGGCTCGCCCAACCTGTATGACATGTCCAAGCCCGTGGCCGAGGGTGGCCTGCCCTTCCGCGCGCGTTATGGCGTGGAGCGCAACGGCGAAAACCTGCTGGCGGATGGCGTGTCCAACCCCGGTGCAGAGCTGCAGGACGGCTACCCCGAGTTCACCATGCAGATGCTGATGGACCTGGGCTGGGACAGCGACCTGACCGCAGAGGAACGCGCCGCGATCGATGCCGTGGCCGGGTCCAAGACCAACTGGAAAACCGACCTGTCCGGCGGCATCCAGCGGGTGGCGATCAAGCATGGCTGTGCGCCCTATGGCAACGCCAAGGCGCGGACCGTGGTCTGGGAATTCCCCGATCCCGTTCCGATCCACCGCGAGCCGCTCTACACCAGCCGGCGTGACCTGGTGGCGGATTATCCCACCTATGAGGACCGGAAGTTCTACCGCCTGCCGACGATGTACGCATCGATCCAGAAGCAGGATTTCAGCAAGGACTACCCGATCATCCTCACCTCCGGCCGTCTGGTCGAATATGAGGGCGGCGGGGACGAGACGCGGTCCAACCCGTGGCTGGCCGAGCTGCAGCAGGACATGTTCGTCGAAATCAACCCGCGTGACGCCAACAACCTTGGTGTGCGGGACGGCGCGCAGGTCTGGGTCGAAGGGCCCGAAGGCGGCAAGGTCAAGGTCATGGCCATGGTGACCGAACGTGTGGGCGAAGGCGTGGCCTTCATGCCCTTCCACTTCGGTGGCCATTACCAGGGCGAGGACCTGCGGAGCAAATACCCCGAAGGGGCGGATCCGTATGTCCTGGGTGAATCCACCAACACCGCCCAGACCTATGGCTATGACAGCGTGACCCAGATGCAGGAGACCAAGGCGACTCTCTGCAAGATCATGCCAGCGTAAGGAGTGAGAGACTATGGCAAGAGCAAAGTTCCTCTGTGACGCCGAGCGCTGCATCGAATGCAACGCCTGCGTCACGGCCTGTAAGAACGAGCACGAGGTCCCCTGGGGGATCAACCGCCGCCGCGTGGTGACCATCCAGGACGGCAAGCCGGGCGAACGCTCGATCTCGGTGGCTTGCATGCACTGTTCGGACGCGCCCTGCATGGCCGTCTGCCCGGTGGATTGCTTCTACCAGAACGAAGAAGGCGTGGTCCTGCACTCCAAGGACCTGTGCATCGGCTGTGGCTACTGCTTCTACGCGTGCCCCTTCGGCGCGCCGCAGTATCCGCAGGCCGGCAACTTCGGCAGCCGCGGCAAGATGGACAAGTGCACCTTCTGCGCCGGTGGCCCGGAAGAAACGCATTCCACTGCGGAATTCGCCAAGTATGGCCGCAACCGGATCGCGGAAGGCAAGCTGCCGATATGCGCCGAGATGTGTTCCACCAAGGCCCTGCTGGCCGGTGACGGCGATGTCGTCTCCGCCATCTACCGCGAACGCGTGGTGGCGCGCGGCTTCGGCTCCGGCGCATGGGGCTGGGGCACCGCCTACGATCAGAAGGACGGCTGAGCCGTCTCATCGGTCCGGGGGCCTTGGCCCCCGGATCCCTTTGCAGCCGTGACATCATGATCTCTGCGGGGCTTCGCCCTGTGGTGTCATTGGTGGTGGGCTGCCCAGATACCGCGAGTGAGGGGAACGCAATGTCCGACAGAAAGACCGGATTTGGATGGTTTTTGGTGCTTGCCCTTGGGCTGGCGATCTTTGCAGTGGCGTTGCGCCCTGCACCGCCCGCGCCCGGGCCAAGCCAGGAACAACTGGCTGCCGCGCGCGAGGCCACCGGCGGCGCGCAGACGCTTGAAGATATTCTGGCCCGCCAGCAAGGTGTGGCCGTGGACCTGAGCTTCCGCCAGAGCCAGATCGGCGATGACGCCAGCGCCATCGCGGCGCAGTTGTCCACGCTGGGCGGCGAGAGTGATTCTGAGATCTGGCGCGCGCTGCGCTTTGGCCATGACGCGGTCGAGGTCTCGGCCGGCGGCGATGTGGCCCGCGTGCTGATGCAGGATGGCGGCATGACATGGCTCAGCTTCCGTCGGGATGTGCTGGCGCCCTATGGCGGCTGGCTGCTGCTGGGCACGATAGGCGCGCTCGTGCTGTTCTACATCCTGCGCGGCCGTATCCCCGTGGACGGGCCAAAGACCGGCCGCACCATCACCCGTTTCAAGGCGTTTGAACGCTTCTCTCACTGGCTGCTGGCGGGGTCCTTCATCCTGCTGGGCATCACCGGGTTGCTCAGCCTGTTCGGCCGCAGCGTCATCATCCCGCTGTTCGGCAAGGAGGCCAACGCGTTGCTGCTGACGGGCACGAAATTCATCCACAACAACCTGGCCTGGCCGTTCATGCTGGCGCTGGTCCTGGTGTTCGTGCTGTGGGTCTGGCACAACATTCCTGACCGCACGGATATCAAGTGGTTCGCGCAGGCCGGCGGCATCATCGGCAACGCCCACCCCCCGGCCAAGAAGTTCAACGGCGGGCAGAAGATCATCTTCTGGAGCGTGATCGTCCTCGGCGGCTCGATCTCGCTGTCCGGGTTGTCGCTGTTGTTCCCCTATGACCTGCCCATGTTCGCCAAGACCTTTGCCATCCTCAATGACACGGGCCTGCCGGGCCTTGTCGGGATGGGGCCGCTGCCGGTTGAGATGTCCCCGCAGGAGGAAATGCAGCTGGCCCAGGCCTGGCATGGCATCGTGGCCTTCGTGCTGATGGCGATCATCATCGCGCATATCTACATCGGCTCCGTCGGGATGGAGGGCGCCTATGACGCCATGGGCAGCGGCGAGGTCGATGAGGCCTGGGCGCATCAGCACCACTCTCTCTGGTTGGAGGAGGTCAAGGCCAGACAGGGGCAGGCGCCTTCGCGGGCGACGCCGGCGGAATGATCCGCGCTGCGGTCGCGCTCTGTCTTGGCCTTTGGGCCGCGGCGGGGCAGGCGCAGGAGTTCACGACGCTGAAGGGGCACGGCGGGCCGATCATGGCGCTGGCCGTGTCCCCGGTGACGGGGCAGGTGGCCAGCGCCAGTTTCGACAATGCCGTTGGCCTGTGGCAGGGGCGGCAACCCGAATGGCTGGATGGCCACGCCGCCGCCGTCACCGCGCTGGCCTATGGCCCGGCGGGCCGCCTGTTTTCCGGCGCGGATGATTTCACCGTGCGGGAGTGGCGCGCGCAGCCGCGCGTGCTGGGCCGCCATGCGGGCAAGGTGGCCAGCCTTTCGGTGTCACCGGACGGGCAGATGCTGGCCAGCGGCAGTTGGGATGGCTCTGTGCGGTTCTGGCCGCTTGCGCCTGACGCATCCGCCCCGCCCGCGCTGCGGCCGGGCGGGAATGTGAATGCCGTTGCTTTCGGTCCTGCGGGGCGGTTTCTGTTCGTGGCCACCACCGCTGGGGTGATCTGGCGGTATGATCTTGCGGCACGCGGCACGGATGGGTTCCCGCTGGTGCGGCACGGCTTTGGCGTGAACCGAATGATCGCGGGCGCAGGCTGGCTGGCCTATGGCGCGGTGGATGGCGGGACGCGGGTGATTGACCCTGCCACGGGGGATGAAATTGCCGATATCACGCTGGACCGCCGGCCGATCCTGTCCATGGCCCATCACGCGCCGACGGGGCAACTGGCCGTGGGCGATGGGCACGGGTATATCATGATGCTGGACACCGAGGGCTGGCGCATCACGCGGGATTTTCGCGCCACGCGGCACGGGCCGGTCTGGGCCCTGGCCTTTTCGGCGGACGGATCCGTGATCCATGCGGGTGGGCTGGACGATTCCGTCCACGCCTGGCCCGTGGATGCCCTGGATGCGTTTGAACCCACGATCGACGGGCGCCGCGCCTTTCTGCGCGACCCAGCGACCATGCCCAATGGCGAACGGCAGTTCACCCGCAAATGCGCGATCTGCCACAGCCTTGACCCGGGCCCGTCGCGCAAGGCCGGGCCCACCCTGCATGGCGTGTTCGGGCGCCCGGCGGGAACGGTTGCGGGCTACAGCTACTCGCAGACACTGGACGGGTCAGACATCGTCTGGTCTGACCAGACCATCGACGCCTTGTTCGACATCGGGCCGGATCACTACATCCCCGGTTCAAAGATGCCGATGCAGGTGATTTCCGGCGCCCAGGACCGAGCGGACCTGATCGCCTACTTGAAACAGGCCACAAGAGGGGAGTGAGCCGAAATGAAAGCGATGTTTGCGGGTTTTGCCGCCATGATCGTTCTGGGTGTCGGGGCTTGGTATGCGCTTGATTACATGGGCTTTTCCAGCGCGGAGCGGTTTTCCAGCCCCAGTGTCCGCCTGGAATGACCTGCCCGGCAGAGACGAGTGATCTTGACGCCGCGTTGGCTGGCGCGCGCGTTCTGATCGTCGATGATGAACCCGGCATGCGCAACTTTCTGGGCAAGATCCTGGCCGGGAAGGTTGCGCATCTGGAAGGCGCGGGATCAACGCAGGAAGCCTCGCGCCGGTTGGACGCGGAGCATTTCGACATCGTGATCCTCGACAACCTCATGCCGGGCGGCAAGGGGCTGGATTGGCTGTCTGACCAGCGCCGCCGCGGGTTCTTTGCCGATGTGATCCTGATTACGGCCTATGCGGATGTGGATACCGCCATCTCCGCCCTGCGGGCCGGGGTGGCGGATTTTGTGCTGAAACCCTTTCGGGCCAATCAGATCCTTGGCGCGCTGGCGCGCACGCTGGATCGCAAGGCCTTGCGGCGGGACAATTCCCTGTTGCGCCACGCGCTGCGGGCCGGGCCGGAGCATGGGCCGATGCTGGGGACCTCGGCGGGGATCGATGGCGTGCGGCGGATGCTGCAACGTCTGGCGCCGCTGCCCACGCCGGTGCTGTTCACCGGGCCCACGGGCACGGGCAAGGAACTGGCCGCGCGGCAGTTGCACTGGATGTCCGATCTGGCGGATCGGCCCTTCGTGGCCGTCAACTGTGCCGCCATCCCGCCTGACCGCATGACGGAGGATCTGTTCGGCGTGGTTGGGCCGGACAGCACGCTGAAACCCGGCCTGTTCCTGCTGGCCGATGGCGGCGTGCTGTTCCTGGACGAAGTCGCGCAGATGCCGGACCGCGTGCAGGCGGCGCTGTTGCGCGTGCTGGAAGACCAGCGCATCCGTCCCCAGGGGGCGGAGCGGGAGATCCCGCTGACCTTGCGGCTGTGTTTTGCCACCAATGCAGACCTGCCGGCCCTGGTGGCCGAGGGCCGGTTCCGTGAGGATCTGTATCACCGCATCAATGTCATGCAGGTCGAGATGCCGCCGCTGCAAACCCGCAGCGAAGACATCGTGGAGCTTGCAACCCATTTCATGCAGCAGTTTTCCGCGGCGCTGGGCCTGCCACCGCTGACGCTGGACGAAGAGACCCTGCTGAACATGACCCGCTATCACTGGCCCGGAAATGTGCGGGAGTTGAAGAACCTGATCGAACGCTCCGTCATCATCGGGGCCTTCCCGATGGAATTTGCGGGGCAGGGAAAGATGACGGGTGACGATGCCTCTGACGATCTGGAGCAGGTCGTGCAGCGCCATATCACCAATGTGGTGGAACGCTGTGGCGGCAACCGGGCCGAGGCCGCGCGGCGGTTGGGCGTGTCGCGAAAGACCATCGATCGCCGCCTTGGCGGGCGTGGCGAATAACTGCAAAATACTGCAATATTTTCCTAATCCGGCGTTGGGTCAGAACGGCCCGATTTTCTGTCTGAATTCCCTATGTTTCGGACAGAATGACCAACAAAAACGGCTTGATCCTGCGGGCTTTCCCTTCCTAACCTGCCACAAAGGCGGAGAAGTGTGTGGGAAATTATGCAGGATATTGCACAGGCTGTTTCCATGTCGGTGGCGCTGGTTCTGTCCGGTGACACCGACCTTTGGGAAATCGTCGCGCTGTCCCTGCGGGTCAGCCTCAGCGCAACGGCGCTGGCCTGCCTGATCGGGCTGCCGGTGGGCGCGGTTCTGGCCACCACGCGGTTCCGGGGGCGTGGCGCGGTGCTGGTGGTGGTGAATGCCCTGATGGGTTTGCCGCCGGTGGTGGTGGGACTGATTGTCTATCTGCACCTGTCGCGGGCAGGTCCGCTTGGCTTTCTGGGGCTGCTCTACACGCCCGCTGCCATGATCATTGCCCAGACGCTGTTGATCACGCCCATTGTCGTGGCGCTGTCGCGCCAGGTGCTGGAGGATATGCACAGCGAATATGATGCGCAGTTCCGGTCCTTTGGCCTGGGCCCGGTGCAGGTGGCGCGGGCGCTGCTGTGGGATGCGCGGTTTGCGCTTGTGACCGTTGCGCTGGCCGGGTTTGGCCGCGCCGTGGCCGAGGTAGGCGCCGTGATGATCGTGGGCGGCAACATCGATCACCTGACGCGGGTGATGACCACGGCCATCGCCTTGGAAACCTCACGCGGGGAACTTGCGCTGGCGCTGGCGCTGGGCATCGTGCTGATGGTGATTGCGCTGGGGGTCAATGCGCTGGTGCACGGGGTGCGCGCGCAGGCCGCGCGGGCGGCCTATGTCTGATTTCGTGCTGCATCGCGCAGCGGCAGAGCAGGCCGAACCGCCCCGGGCGCTGACCCCTTTGCAGGTGGACGGCGTGCAGCTGCGGCTGGCCGGGCGGCAGGTGTTGCAGGATGTCAGCTTCGCGCTTGGCGGCACGGGCGTGACCGTGATCCTGGGCGCCAACGGCGCGGGCAAGAGCGTTCTGTTGCAGCTGTTGCACGGGTTGCGCCAGCCGGACGCGGGGCAGATCAGCTGGAATGGCGTGACCCCTGCGCAGGCCATGCCCCGGCAGGCGATGGTGTTCCAGAAACCCGTCCTGCTGCGCCGCACGGTGCGGGCCAATCTGGACTTCGTGCTGCGCAGCCGGGGCCGCCCCGTGGCGGAGGCGCAGCATTGGCTGGCCCGCGTGGGCCTGACGGATCTGGCGCAGCAGCCCGCGCGGCGCCTGTCCGGGGGCGAGGCACAGCGCCTGGCCATGGCCCGCGCCCTGGCGCTGCGCCCGGATGTGCTGTTTCTTGACGAGCCTACCGCTTCGCTTGACCCGGCGGCGACAGCCGCGCTGGAGGAGTTGATCCGGATGGCGCGGGCGCAGTCAGTGCGCATCGCGCTTGTGACCCATGACATCGCGCAGGCCCGGCGCCTGGCGGATGACGTGCTGTTTCTGGAGGCCGGGCGGATCGCGGAACATGCCCCGGCTGACCTGTTTTTCGCTGGCCCGCAAAGCGGCGCGGCCCGCGATTATCTGGACGGGCGGCTGCGCCCGTAACGCGAAAGGATAGTTCATGCGTTTGATCCACACCCTCATGGCCGCCTGTCTGTTGGCCACGCCCGCACTGGCGGAGTCGATCCTGGTGCAATCCACGACCTCTACCGCCAATTCAGGGCTGTATGACCATCTGTTGCCCGGCTTTACGGCCGAAACGGGCATTACGGTGAATGTCGTGGCCGTGGGCACCGGGCAGGCCATCCGCAATGCGCGCAACTGCGATGGTGACGTGCTGCTGGTGCATGCCAAACCGGCGGAGCAGGCCTTCGTGGCCGATGGTATGGGCACCGCCCGCACGGACCTGATGTATAATGATTTTGTCATCGTCGGCCCGGCGGCGGATCCTGCGCAACTGGCCGGGCTGACGGATGTTGGGGACGCCCTGCGGCGCGTGGCGGATGCCGGGGCGCTGTTTGCCTCCCGCGGAGATGATTCCGGCACCCACAAGAAGGAGCGGTCCCTGTGGGATGCCGCCGGGCGCAGCCCGGACGGGGCCTCTGGCGCGTGGTATCGTGAAACCGGATCCGGCATGGGGGCCACGCTGAACGCGGGCATCGCCATGGGCGCCTATGTGATGACGGACCGCGCCACCTGGATCAGCTTTGGCAACAAGCAGGATTATGACGTTCTGGTGCAGGGCGATCCGGCGCTGTTCAATCAGTATGGTGTGATCCCGGTCAACCCGGCAGTCTGCCCGAACGTCAACCATGAGGCGGCGCAGACCTTCGTGGATTGGCTGGTATCGGCGCCGGGTCAGGCGGCCATCGCGGCCTATCAGGTGGCAGGCCAACAGCTGTTCTTTCCCAACGCGCCCGCAAACTGACCGCCCATGAGCACGCCAGAGTTCCTGACCGTGCCGGAACTGGCCGCCTTGCTGCGGCTGAAGGATCGCAAGGTCTATGACCTTGCGGCCTCTGGCGAGGTGCCGTGCTGCCGCGCCACGGGCAAGCTGCTGTTCCCGGAAAAAGAGGTGCGCGCCTGGCTGGCGCGCTCTGCCACGGGGATGGACCAGCCCCGGCCCGGGGTGGTGCTGGGCAGCCATGATCCGCTGCTGGACTGGGCGCTGCGCCAGTCGGGCGGTGGGCTGGCCAGCTTTTACAATGGCTCCTCCGACGGTTTGGTGCGCTTTGTTGCGGGCGAAGGGGTGGCCGCGGGGGTGCATCTGCCCTGTCCGCAGGGGGGCGGATGGAACCTGACGGAGGTTGCGCGCCACTGTGCGGGGCAGAATGCGGTGCTTGTGGGCTTTGCCCGCCGCGCGCGGGGGCTGGTGATGCGGCAGCCCGTGGCGGAGGTTGCGCAACTGGCCGGGATGACCCGCGCCGCCCGCCAGCCCGGCGCCGGGGCAGAGATGCTGTTTGCCCAACTGGCCACGCAGGCGGGGCTGGCGCCCGAGGCCGTGCCCGTTGCCGCGACTGCGGGAACAGAGACCGAGGCGGTGCAGCTTGTCGCGCGTGGTGAGGCCGATGTGACGCTGGGCCTGGAAACCGTGGCGCGGGACTTCGGGCTGGGCTTCGTGCCGCTGGTGGATGAGGCCTTCGACCTGGTGATCGACCGCGCCGCCTGGTTTGAACCGCCCTTGCAACGGCTGATGGATTTCTGCACGGGTCAGGCCTGTGCCCGGCAGGCGGATCTGCTGGGCGGATATGACATGCAAGATTTCGGAAAGGTGCGCTGGAATGCCTGAAGACGCGGAACACTCGGCCCTGCCTGACCTGCCCATCCTGCCGGACCCCGCGGCCCCCCGCCTGACCCGCCACGTCACGGGCCATGACCACGCGGGCGCGCAGGTGGATCTGTCCGTGGTGGAGGAACGCCCGCTGACCATCTACCTTAACCGGCAAGAGATCGTCACGGCCATGACCATTGGCGATTACCCGGAATATCTGGCGCTGGGCTTCTTGCGCAATCAGGGCATGTTGCGCCCCGGCGATCGGGTCACCGCCGTGGATTATGATGAAGAGGTCGAAACCGTCGTGGTCCGCACCGCGACCGAGACGAATTTTGAAGAAAAGCTGCAGAAAAAGACCCGCACATCCGGCTGCGCCGTGGGCACCGTGTTTGGTGACATGATGGAGGGGCTGGAGGGCGTGACCCTGCCCGCGGCAGAGGTGCGCACAAGCTGGCTGTATGCGCTGGCCCGGCAGATCAACACCACGCCTTCGCTGTATCTGGAGGCCGGGGCGATCCACGGCACCGTGCTGTGCCAACAGGACCGGCCGCTGGTTTATATGGAGGACGTGGGCCGCCACAACGCGGTGGACAAGATCGCCGGCTTCCTGTTCCGCCACGGGGTGCCGACAGCGGACAAGATCCTGTATACCACCGGGCGGCTGACCTCTGAAATGGTGATCAAGACGGCGATGATGGGCATTCCGGTGCTGGCGTCACGGTCGGGCTTCACCGCCTGGGGGGTGGAGATTGCGCGGCAGATGGACCTGACGCTGATTGGCCGGATGCGGGGGCAACGGTTTGTCTGCCTGTCAGGGGAATCGCGCCTGCTGCGCGATGCCGATCCCGCCCAGGTGGCGGATGAGCCGCGCAAGAGCCGCCGCAAGGGGGCAGAGGCATGACGCGGGTGCTGGGTGTCATTCTGGCTGGCGGGCGCGCCACCCGCATGGGTGGCGGCGACAAGGGTTTGCGCCATGTGGGCGATGCGCGGCTTCTGGATCATGTGATTGACCGGCTTGGCCCGCAGGTTGACGGGCTGGCGCTGAACGCCAATGGTGATCCCGCGCGCTTTGCCGAATTCGGCCTGCCGGTGCTGCCTGACAGCCTGCCGGACCATCCCGGCCCCCTGGCCGGCGTGCTGGCGGGCCTGGACTGGGCCGCAGGGCAGGGCGCCGATGCGATTGTCACAGCCGCCGCCGATACGCCCTTTTTCCCCCGTGACCTCGCCGCGCGGCTGGCCGGGGCGGCGGGGCCAACGGGCCTCGCGCTCGCCGCAACGCGGGAGGGCGACAAGCTGTGGCGCCAGCCGACCTTTGGCCTGTGGCCCGTGGCGCTGCGCCATGATCTGCGCGCCGCGCTGGTCGACGGATTGCGCAAGATCGTGCTGTGGACGGACCGCCATGACGCGGGCCTAGCCGAATTTTCCGCCGATCCGCATGATCCGTTCTTCAACGTCAACACGCCCGAAGACATCGCCCGCGCCCGGGCCATGCTGCTGGATCTTCCTGCCTGAGCCCTTTTGATGTGTGTGCATATCAGTTGACTCGATTTGATACGCATAGCTATCATCTGCTGAGCGTCAGGAGGTGTCGGCATGCAATTCTATCTGGACGGGTTTCGCGGCGGAGATCCTGACATCCACGATGCCGCCCCCACCTGGCGGGACCGCAGCAGCCCCTTTGCCAGGCTGCCGCAGCAGGTGGATGTGCTGATCGCGGGCTGTGGCCCGGCGGGGCTGTGCCTTGCCGCGCAACTGTCCCGTTTTCCGCAGATCCAGACGATGATCGTGGACCCCAAGCCCGGCCCGCTGGAAAAGGGCCAGGCTGACGGCATCAACACCCGCACGATGGAGATGTTCCAGGCCTTCGGCTTTGCCGAAACGGTGAAACGGGAAAGCTATTGGGTGAACCAGACGGCCTTCTGGATGCCCGATGCCGAAAACCCCGCCCATATCCGCCGCGTGGGCCACGTGCAGGATGTGCCGGACGATTCGTCCGAAATGCCCCATACGCTGATCAACCAGGCCCGCGTGCATGAGCTGTTTCTGAACGTCATGCGCAACGCGCCCGCCCGGCTGGCGCCGGATTACGGCTGGTCGGTCACTGATGTGCAGGTGGATGACGCGGCCCCGGATTACCCAGTGACCGCAACGCTGGAAAACACCGGCATCAACCCTGGCGACCGGCACCAGGTGCGCGCGCGCTATGTCGTGGGCTGTGACGGGGCGCGGTCGCGCGTGCGCAAGGCCATTGGCGGCACGCTGCATGGCGATGCCGCGCATCAGGCCTGGGGGGTGATGGATATCCTGGCCAACACCGATTTCCCCGATGTGCGCCAGAAATGCCTGATTGCCTCTGCCACCGAAGGCAATGTGCTGATCCTGCCGCGCGAAGGGGGCTACCTGTTCCGCATGTATGTGGAGCTGGACAAGCTCAACCCCGATGAGCGCGTGTCCAACCGCAATTTCACCGCCGATCACCTGATTGCCGCGGCCAACCGGATCATGGCGCCCTATGTGATTGACGTGCGAGAGGTGGTCTGGTGGTCCATCTATGAAATCGGCCACCGCCTGACGGACCGGTTTGACGATGTGCCCCCGGGCGAGGACCGCGCCCCGCGCGTGTTCACCGCCGGTGATGCCTGCCACACCCACAGCCCGAAGGCCGGGCAGGGGATGAACGTGTCCATGCAGGACAGCTTCAACCTGGGCTGGAAACTGGCGCATGTGCTGACGGGCCGGGCCGCGCCAGACCTGCTGCGCAGCTATTCCTCCGAGCGCTGGGCCGAGGCCAAGCGGTTGATCGACACGGATCACGCCTGGGCGCGGATCATGTCCGCCCCACCCGGAGAGTCCGAGCTGGACGGATCCGACATGCCGCGGTTTCAAAAGCAGTTCATTGAAAACCTTGAATTCACCGGCGGGCTTGCTGTGTGTTACGCGCCCTCCGCGCTGACCGGGCCGGACACGCATCAGCGGCTTGCCACGGGCCTGCCGGTGGGGCGGCGGTTTCACTCCGCGCCGGTGGTGCGGCTGGCCGATGCCATGCAGATGCAGCTGGGCCATGTGGCCGAGGCGGACGGCCGCTGGCGGATCTATGCCTTTGCCGGGGCGGGGGATACTGGCGCTGCGGGCGGCGCGGTCCATGCGCTGGTGGATTGGCTCTGCGGTGATCTGGCCTCACCCATTTTGCGCCACAGCCCGGCAGAGGCGGATATGGACGCGGTGATTGACCTGCGGGCGGTGTTTCAGCCGACCTTCGATGTGCTGGACAGCACCGTGATGCATCCCGGTCTGCGCCCGCTGAAGGGCCGGCTGCGCCTGCAAGACCATGAAAAGGTCTTTTGCACCGATCACAAGGGGGCGGGCGATATCTTTGACATGCGCGGGATCGACCGCGCGCAGGGCTGCATGGTGGTGGTGCGGCCGGACCAATATGTCTCTCACGTCCTGCCGCTGTCTGCGCGGGCGGAACTGTCGGCCTTCTTTGCCGGGGTCTTGCGGCCTGTTTTGGCATGACCGCCTTGACAGCATCGTTACAGACTCCGTGACATGATCCCCATGGGCCGGTCATCCGCCGGTCCATCAACCCGGAGGGATCGTGATGGAATGGGCCATAGTGGTGCTGGAGGTTCTGGCGCTGGCGTTCGTGGTGCTGGTGGGGGTTGGCGTTGCGCTGGCCGTCAGCATGTATGTGATTGACACGCGCCAGCGCGGCGATGCGATCCGGCGCAACTATCCGGTCATCGGGCGGTTTCGCGGCCTGTTCACCGAACTGGGCGAATTCTTCCGCCAGTATTTCTTTGCCATGGACCGGGAGGAGATGCCCTTCAACCGGGCGCAGCGCAACTGGATCTACACCGCCGCCGAGGGGCAGGGCAGCACGGTGGCTTTCGGCTCTACCCGCAATCTGAACGTGCCGGGCACGCTGATCTTCATGAATGCGGTGTTCCCGCCGCTGGATGACCAATATGCCTCCACCGAGCCGATGTTGATTGGCCCGCATTGCCGCACGCCTTATCGGGCGCCGTCGGTCTTCAATATCTCCGGCATGTCCTATGGCGCCATTTCGCGGCCGGCGGTGCAGGCGCTGAGCTTTGGCGCCAAGAAGGCCGGGATCTGGATGAACACCGGCGAGGGCGGCCTGTCCCCCTATCACCTGGAGGGCGGCTGCGACATCGTCTACCAGATCGGCACGGCCAAGTTCGGCGTGCGCGATGAGGCGGGCAATCTGTCCGATGACAAGCTGCGGGAGATCGCCGCCCACCCCCAGATCCGCATGTTCGAGATCAAGCTCAGCCAGGGTGCCAAGCCCGGCAAGGGCGGGATCCTGCCTGCCGCCAAGATCGATGCCGAAATCGCCCGCATCCGCGGCGTGCCCATGGGCAAGGATGCCGTGTCACCCAACCGCCACCGCGAGGTGAACGATTTTGACGGCCTGCTGGACCTGATCGCCCATGTGCGTGAGGTCACCGGCAAACCCGTGGGGTTCAAGACATGCATGGGCTCCGCCGACCCGTGGTTTGACCTGTTCCGCAAGATCCGGGAACGCGGCCCCGAAAGCGCGCCGGATTTCATCACCGTGGATGGCGGCGAAGGCGGCACTGGTGCGGCTCCCATGCCGCTGATTGACCTTGTTGGCCTGCCCCTGCGCGAGGCTTTGATCCGCATGGTGGACCTGCGCGATCTGGCCGGGCTGCATGACCGCATCCGCATTGTCGCCTCTGGCAAGCTGGTGGCGCCGGGCGATGTGGCCTGGGCCATTTGCCTGGGCGCGGATTTCGTGACCTCGGCGCGGGGGTTCATGTTCAGCCTGGGCTGTATCCAGGCGCTGAAATGCAACCGCAACACCTGCCCCACGGGGATCACCACGCATATCCCCTCGCTCCAGCAGGGGCTGGTGGTGGAGGAAAAGCGCGAACGCGTCGCCGCCTATGCGCGTTCCGTCATCAATGAGGTGGAGACCATCGCCCATTCCGTCGGCGTGGCAGAGCCGCGCCAGATGCGGCGGCGGCACATGCGCATCGTGCAGGATGACGGCACATCGGTTCAGGTGAACGAGATCTACCCCTCCGTGCATCTGGGCCGCGAGGGGTTGGAAAAGGCGCGCGGAATCCCGCAGTTTGAACAGGCGATGCGCCGGATCTGGCCGCTTTAGGCCGGCCTGGCCGTGGGGGCGATGCCGTGGCTGGCCGCCCAGGCCAGGACCGCATCGTGATCTGGCGCCACCTCTTGCGCCAGATCGCCCGCCCAGTCCTGAAAGCCGCGCAGGTTTCCGGCGTTGACCGCCGTCAGAACGGGGATGTCGCGGCCCAGCGCCTCGGCAATCACGGGGCAGAACCCGCGGCCGTCCAGCTCTTGCTTGCCGAACTTGTTGACGATCACCAGCGCGGCCCCGTGGTCCAGCGCGGCGCCCACCAGCCCCACGGCCCGTTCCAGCCCGGCCGGATCCAGCCGGCAGCCGCGGGACAGCACGCCCAGGTTCTGGCTGATGCGCACCACATCCGCCCCGCTGAGGATGTGCAGATCCATGTCGCATTTATGGGACGGGTCGCGTTCATGGTTGACCTGAACCGCCCCCGCCACGGCCACGCCGCCCGCGCGCAGATCATGCGCCACGTCAAACAGCAGCGCGTCTGCCTGCCCGCGGTCGCGGCCGATGACATATCCCAACATCGCGTGTTCCTTGGCTTTTCCCACGGCGCGCTACAAGATATCGAAACCACGGAAAAGCCAAGGGGGCGATGTGCGGATCTACGGCGTGACTGGGTGGAAAAACGCGGGCAAGACCGGGTTGATGGAACGGTTGGTGGAGGAGATCACTGGCCGGGGGCTGCGGCTGTCCACGGTCAAGCATGCGCATCACGATACCGATGTGGACCAGCCCGGCCGGGACAGTTACCGCCACCGGGTGGCCGGGGCGTCGCAGGTGATGCTGGCCTCGCCCCGGCGCTGGGCGCTGATGACGGAGCTGCGCGATGCGCCGGAACCGCCGCTGGAGGCGCTGTTGGCGCAGCTGGACCCCGTGGATCTGGTGCTGGTGGAGGGCTACAAGCGCGCCCCGCACCCCAAGGTTGAGGCCTGGCGCGCCGAGAACGGCAAGCCGCCGCTGGCCACGCGCAATGACACCATCCGCGCCATCGCGGCCAAGGGCGCGCCGGACACGCCGCTGCCGGTGCTGGACCTGGACGACACCGCCGCCGTTGCGGATTTCATCCTGACGGAGGTGGGGCTGTGAGCCGCTTTGACGCTGTGGCGGTCGTGGACTGGTCCGCCAATTCCAAGCCCAAGTCAGGCGCGGATTCCATCTGGATCGGCTGGGCCGATGCGCAGGGCTGCACTGCGGACAACCCGCCCACCCGCGCGGCGGCCATGGACATCCTGCAAGACAGGCTGGATCAGGCCCTGGCCCAGGGGCAGCGGGTGTTGCTGGGGTTTGATTTCCCCTTTGGCTACCCCAAGGGCTTTGCCCGCGCGGTCACGGGCACGGATGATCCGCTTGCGCTGTGGCAGGATCTGGCGGCGCGGGTCCAGGACGGGCCGAACAATGCCAACAACCGCTTTCAGGTGGCCGCGGATCTGAACGGCCTGTTCCCCGGCCTTGGTCCGTTCTGGGGCTGCCCTGTCACCGTCATTGACCCGCGCCTGCCGCAAAAGGGCACCGCCCGCCACGGCCACGGCCTGCCTGAACGCCGCACCTGTGACAGGACCAAGGGCGCGCAGCCGGTGTGGAAGCTGTTCACCACCGGCTCTGTCGGCTCTCAGGCGCTGCTCGGGCTGCCGCGGTTGCAAGCCCTGCGCGCGCGCTATGGCGATGCGCTTGCGGTGGCGCCCTTCCAGCGCCCCGATACGCCGATTGTTCTGGCAGAGGTCTTTCCCTCCCTGATCGCGGACAGCATCGCCACGCTGGCGCCGGATGTCCTGCCCAAGGATCGCGCGCAGGTCACCGTGCTGGCCCAGGCCCTGCACGCGCTGCCGGAGGCAGAGCTGACCGCCTGGTTGCAGGACGGTGACGCGGAGGAGGGCTGGATCCTTGGCCTTGGCCATGAACAGGCGCTGGTGGCTGCGGCCACCGCTGCCGTTGCGCCGCCCCTTGCGCCGCCGCCCCTGCGCAATGACTGTTTCGCCATGCCGCAAGGCGTGGATTGGGTGCCCGTTGAGGATGCGCTGGCGCGGCTGCGCGATGCGTTGCACCCGCTGACGGAAACGCGGGACCTGCCCGTGGCGCAGGCGGCGGGGCATGTGCTGGCGCAGGACTGCATCGCGCAGCGGTCCAACCCGCCGCGGGCCAATGCGGCGGTGGATGGCTACGGCTT
>CBFHYV010000014.1:0-24159 GCA_965660085.1 uncultured Paracoccaceae bacterium | reverse complement strand
AAGGCCAAATCCTAGAATTGGCACCAGCGCCTGCAACAGCGCCATGACCGCCGTGACCCGCCGGTCTGATCCGGACGCCAATGTCACCGCCTCGGTTGTCAGGGTCCGCACCCGGCCCGCCCCCAGGAATATGGTTGGCAAATACAGCGCGACAGACACCGCCACCCCAACGGCCAGCGCGCCTGCCAGCGGCCGCAGCAGGATCGGTAGCCGCACCGCCCACAGCCGCCGCCACGGCCCTGCACCCAGCGCGGCCGCGGCCTGAAGGCTCCGCTGGTCCACTGCGCGCCACGGCCCGACCAGCGCAAAAAGCACGTAAGGAAAGACAAACACCGCCTGCCCCAGGGCCACCGTTTTCCAGTCACCTCCGAGCCCCAGATGCAGCATCCAGGTGGTCAGCCCGGGCACAAAGCCGATCTGCGGCAGCAGCAGCGGCAGGCACAGCACCCAAAGCGCGCCATCGGGCAAGGGCCGCCGCGCCCGATCCGCGGCCTCCAGCCAGGCAATGGCCAGCAAGGCGGACAGCCCCGCGCTGGTCAGGGCCAGGGTCACCGTCTGTGCCAGGGCGCCGGGCCAGTCCGCCCGCCCGCCCGTCCAGGCGCGCAGAGACCAGACCTCCGGGATCATCGCAGGCCAAGGCCAGCGCCAGGCAAAGGACCAGACTGCCAGCGCCAGCAGCGCCAGCGCCGCAAGACCGGCCCCGACAAGGGCCAGCATCAGCGCCGCGCGCAGAACCCAGTGACCGGACCGCCAGCGGCGGGGCGCGCGGCGCAGCCAGCCGCGGCCCAGCCAGCGGATCAACGCCTCAGCCGCAAGCAGCGCGGCAAAACCAGCAGCCACCAGCCCCAACTGCACCACCGCGCCGGCTGCGGCAGGAAACTGGCGCGCCAGGTCCGGGTCCGTGAACAGGCGCAGCAGCACCACCGCCAGCGTGGGCGGGGCGGATGGCCCAAGGATCAGCGCCATGTCCACGACAGACAGGCCAAAGGCCAAAACGATCATCACCGGCAGGCGGATCAAGGGCCACAGCCGCGGCAGCACCACGGCACA
This sequence comes from uncultured Paracoccaceae bacterium, assembly GCA_965660085.1. Taxonomy (GTDB): domain Bacteria; phylum Pseudomonadota; class Alphaproteobacteria; order Rhodobacterales; family Rhodobacteraceae; genus CBFHYV01. The sequence goes on along the minus strand of CBFHYV010000014.1, from coordinate 23,109 downwards.
CCAGGCCACATGCGGCGCACAGCCCAAGGCCCGGGCCGCCGCCAGATCACCCCGCACCGGCAGGCGCGTCAGCGCGGAAAGCCCCATGAAGACCAGAAATGGCACCTCTTTCACGGTCAACCCAAGGATCAGTGCAAGGCCCGCAGGATCTTGCACGGTGGCCACATCCGGCGGCCAGGCCCAGCCCGCCAGGGGCGCAATGGCGCGTGCAATCCACCCTGACGGCGCCAGCAGGAAAACAAGGCCCAGCGCCAGCGCGGCATGGGGCGCGGCCAGGATCGGCACCAGCCAGCGCCGCCCACCGCCGCGCTCCAACCAGGCCCAACCGTGGATCAGCACCGCCGCCGTCACCACCAGGGAAACAAGCGTTGCCGCGCCCCCTGTCCAGGCGGAGAGAATGACAGACTGCCAGATGCCGGGAATGTCCGCGAACGCGGCAAAGGGCCAAACCCCCGGCCCTGGCCCGGCCAGCACGCCGGAGACCCCCATTGAAAGGCGCAGCGTCACCCACAGCCCGGCCAGGATGGGCAGCAGGATCAGCCCTTCCACTACAAGCCAGACACACAGATACGCCAGCCGCGCGCTGGCCGGAACGGGCGGCATGGGCAGGCCTCAGCGCAAGATGCGGCGCGCCCAGTCCTCCGTCAGGCGGGTCATCCAGCTGGGGTGCGGCTCCAGCAGGGTGGGGCCCAGATCCTCCAGCCGGGGAAGGGCGGGCGCAGTTGGCAGGGCATCGAAAGCGGCACGCGCCTCGGCATCCAGCAGCGCCGGATCCAGAACGGAGAAGGACCCGAGGACCTCGATATTCTGCATATGGGCCTGGGTGGCCGGGTCTAGAAGGAAGTTCGCCACCACCATCGCACCTTCGCGGTTTGCAGCGTTGAAGGGGATAGCCACGAAGCTGACATTGCCCAGCGTGCCGCCCTGCGGCGTGAACACGCGCATGCCCTCGGGCAGCAGCCCCTCTGCAATGGCACCGGCCGTGGAGGCCGGATCGAAGGACATGGAAATATCCAGCGCACCGTCATTCACCAGACGATCCTGAACGGACTGGTTTTCCGGGAACACCCGGCCCTGGCGCCACAGGTTGGGCCGCAGCGCCTCATACCACGCCCACAACGGCGCGGTGGCGGCCTCATAGGCGGCATCGCTGACGGGCTGTTGCAGGGCGGATGGGTCGGGGGCAAATTCCACAAGCGCCTGTTTCAGGAAGGTCGCGCCCATGAAGTTGGAGACATCCGGATGGGTCATGCGGCCCGGATTGGCCTGCGCCCAGTCAACGAACTCCGCCATGTTGCGCGGCGGGGCACCGGCGCTGTCCGTATTGATGTTGAACACGAATTTTGCCAGGCGCCAGGGGCTTTCCATGCCCTCAACCGGAACGGTGAAATCCACGGCCGCCGCCGCATCGGCGGACAGGTCCACGAAACGGGCATTGGGCAAATCCTGCACAAAGGGGCCGAACAACAGGCCCTGGTCCTTCATCGCCAGGAAATTCGGGCCGTTGATCCAGATCAGGTCCACGGACCCGCCGCTGTCACGCCCCGCCGCCTTTTCCGCCAGGACACGGCTGACGGCCTCGGCCGTGTCCGTCAGCTTGACCTGTTGGACAGATACGCCGTGGCTGTCGCGCAGCTGCTCATCCACCCAGCGGATGAAGGCATTGGTGCGCGCATCGCCACCCCAAGCGTTGAAATACACGGTCTGCCCGCGCGCGGCCTCTGTCACCTTGGCCCAATCGGCCATCGCGGGGCTGGCCAGCAGGGCCATCGCGGCAATCCACAGACGTAAACGCATTGCGTCTCTCCTTCTTGAAATCTCAATCACGCGTCGGGCGGCCAGACGCGGCAAATGTGCGCCAGCCCTGCACCCAGCGGCTGAGCGTCGTCAATCCGCAGGCGATGGCAAAGCCATAGGCAAGCAGGGCGAAATACTGCGGCAGCAGGCACATGACGACGAAGATCGCGATCGTCTCGAACCCCTCGGTCAGCCCGCCGATATAGGGAATGCCCTTGGCCGGGATGCGATGCGCCTGCCCCGCCTTGGCCGCCACGGCGGCAAAGGCCAGGAAGGACGATCCCGTGCCCACGAAGGCCGCGATCAGCACCGCCGCGGGCAGCGCGTTCTGCGCCGGATCCCCCAGGGCAAAGCCCAGCGGGACCAGCGCGTAGAACACGAAATCCAGCGCGATGTCCAGGAACGCGCCCCGGTCTGTCGGGGCGGTCATCCGGGCCACGGCGCCATCCAGCCCGTCACACAGCCGATTGGCCAGGATCAGCGCCAGCGCCAGCCCATAGGCCTGCGCGGCCAGCGCCCCGATGGCCAGCAGGCCCAGGCCGAACCCCGCCAGCGTCAACCCATCGGCCGACACGCCCCAACGCACCAGCGCCGCCGCAACTGGCGCCAGAACCCGCTGCTGGATCGGCTGAATGGCAGCATCGATCATGGCACATCTCCCCCGGTGCGCCGGGGCTGTCCGGCGGTGTTATGGGGTTTTGGCACCCCGCCGCGGATTTGCAAACGGCTTGCTGCGGCTGTCACGCGCCTGTGTTGGCTTGTGATGCCTCAGGAATAGGCACAAGACGGGCCGCGTTCCAACGGGGTATCAATGCTGTTGGTGCTGGGCATCCAGTCAAAGATCGCCAGCGCCCGGCCCCCATCGAAGCCCACGAAAAGCGTGCCGGTTTCAGGCTGCAACGCCACGCCTTCGGCATCGCGCCCCCAGCGGGACAGCGGCGTGACCGACAGCACCGCACCATCGGGCGCAAGCTCGAACAGGGCATTCAGCCCCTCATTGTCATCCACCACCAGGATGTTGCCGGAATACGGATCCCGCGTAACGCCCTGCGGTTCGGTCATCGGGGGGTCAAACCTGTCGCCGTTCAGCTCCATCAGCACTTCGCCGTCCGGCGCAATGCGCAACAGGCGCGAGGGGTCATCCTCCACCACCAGAAAGCTGCCATCGGCGTCGCGGTGCAGGCCTTCGGTGTCGCGCAGCGTGGCGCTCAGCCGGAAGGGCTCATCCCGGCGCTGCCCGTCACGGTCCAGCCGCCGGAAATTGCCCCAGCCATCGGCCAGCAACAGGCCATCGCGTTCCACGGTCAGGCTGCGCACGCCGAACATGCCGCTGTCGATCCGGCGGATTTCCTTGCCCGCGACGGAAAACAACCGGACAGAGGCGCCCTCATCCGCGACCCAGATGCCGCAGACCAGCGCGTCATAGGCGATGGAGGAGGCGCGCAGCCCCTCGATCGTGGTGCGATGATAGATTTCCGCCGATAGCGGCGCGGCCCAGATCAGCCCCGCCAGAGATGCTGCCCGCCACATTGGCCCACACTTTCCTGACGCTGTTGAGTATCATGTGTCCCGACACATCGCCGGATCAAGGCCGCGCACCCGCGCAGGGGGCGGAAATGTCGCTTGCTGACGCGTGGATGACCAGAACGGGTTTGCCACGGACCCGAACCGCCCCCTAGCCTGACCCAAACAAGCGGCGGAGGACACGGCATGAACAGTCAATACAGGGTGGTGGTGATCGGCGGCGGGGTTGTGGGGGCCTCCGTTCTGTATCACCTGGCCAAGATGGGATGGACGGATGTCTGCCTGCTGGAACGGTCCGTTCTGACGGCGGGGTCCAGTTGGCACGCGGCGGGCGGCATCCATGCCCTGAACGCCGATCCCAACATTGCCGCCCTGCAGGCCTATACCATTGACCTTCTGCCCCAGATCGAGGCCGAGTCCGGCCAGAACATCGGCCTGCACATGACCGGCGGGCTGACGCTGGCGGGCACGCCGGACCGCTGGGAATGGCTGCAATCGGCCTATCGCGTGTTCCAGTCCATCGGGATCGAGGATTGCCGCCTGGTCACCCCCGAAGAGGCCGGCAAGCTGAACCCGATCATGTCCACCGAAGGCATCCTGGGCGGCATGTGGGCGGATCGCGAAGGCTATATCGACACAACCGGCACGGTCCACGCCTATGCGGGCGCGGCGCGTAAACGCGGGGCCTCCGTCTTTGAACACACCAAGGTCGAGGCGCTGCACCAGACGGCCGAGGGCTGGCAGGTGGTCACCGACAAGGGCACCATCACCTGCGAACATGTGGTCAATGCCGCGGGGCTGTGGGCCAAACAGGTGGGCCGCATGGCTGGCATCGAACTGCCCGTCGCGCCGCTGAAACACCACTATCTGATCTCTGACACCATCCCGGCGCTGGAGGCGCTGGATTTCGAAGTGCCCATGACCGTGGACCTGGAGGGCTTCACCTATCTGCGGCAGGATCAGAAAGGCGTGCTGCTGGGCATCTATGAGGTCGACCATGAACACTGGGCGCTGGACGGCGCGCCCTGGCACTACGGGATGGAGCTGTTCCAGGAACAGACAGACCGGATCGAACAAGAGCTGATCCTGGGCTTTGAACGCTACCCTGCCTTGCAGGAGGTCGGCGTCAAGACATGGGTGAACGGCGCCTTCACCTTTGCCCCCGATGGCAACCCGCTGGTGGGGCCGGTGCGCGGCAAGCCGGGCTATTGGTGTGCCTGCGCGGTGATGGCGGGCTTCCTGCAGGGCGGCGGCGTCGGCAAATCGCTGGCGGAATGGATGATCGAGGGCGAGCCGGAGGCCGATGTCTATGGCATGGATGTGGCCCGCTTTGGCGACTACGCGCGCAACCGGCGGTTCATCAAGGAAACGACGGGGCAGTTTTATTCCCGCCGCTTCGTGATGACCTATCCCAATGAACAGCTGCCTGCGGGCCGTCCGCTGAAAATGGCGCCCGCCCATTCCGAAATGGCCGCCGCCGGGGCGCGCTGGGGCCAAAGCTGGGACATGGAAGTGCCGCTGTATTTCGCGCCCGAAGGCTTTGCCGAAACACCCTCGCTGCGGCGGTCCAACGCGCATGACATCGTGGGCGCGGAATGCCGCGCGGTGCGCGAGGCCGCGGGTTTGCTGGATATCTCCGCCTTTTCACGGTTTGAGGTCACTGGCCCCGGGGCCGAGGCCTGGCTGAACCGCATCATGGCCGGTGCGCTGCCCAAACCGGGCCGTGCGCGCCTGGCGCCGATGCTGGCGCCGTCCGGGCGGCTGAAGGGCGATCTGACGGTGTTCAACTGGGGCGATGGCAGCTGGTGGATCATGGGCAGCTATTACCTGCGCGAATGGCACATGCGCTGGTTCGCCGATCATGCAGCGCCAGGGGTTCACCTGCGCGATCTGGGCGAGGAGATGGCGGGTTTCTCCGTCTCTGGCCCCAATGCGCTGAAGGTGGTGCAAAGCCTCAGCGCCGATCCGATCGGGGATCTGCCCTTCATGGGCTGTGCCGAGGCAGACATCGGCCTTGTGCGCGCCCGCGTCGCGCGGCTGTCCGTGGCCGGGGAACTGGGGTATGAGCTGAACTGCCGCATGGGCGACCATATCGCGCTGCGCCGGATGCTGCTGGAGGCCGGCGCGGGCCACGGCCTGCGCGAATACGGGTTCAACGCGCTGCTGTCGCTGCGGTTGGAAAAGAGCTTTGGCATCTGGAACGCCGAATTCACCCAGGCCTATACGCCCGGCGAAACCGGGATGGATCGCTGGATTGCCTGGGACAAGGGCGATTTCATCGGCCGCGAAGCCGCGCTGGCCGAACGGGATGGCCCCGGTCCGCGCCGCCGGATCGTCACCCTGCGGGTGGACAGCGACCGCGCCGATGCCAGCGGGTACGAGCCTGTCTGGCATGAGGGCCGCAAGGTCGGCTTCGTGACCTCGGGCGGCTATGGGCACACTGTGGGGGCATCGCTGGCCATGGCCATGGTCGATGCCGATTGCGCGGCGGTGGGCACGGTGCTGACCACCCATATTGTGGGTGTGGAATGCCCCGCCGAGGTCATCCCGCCCTCGCCCCATGACCCGGAGGGGCGGGCGATGCGGGGCCGCGCCGCCTGATCCGACGGCTTTGCACCTGCGGCACGGCGGCGTATCGTGGCCTCATCGCCAGATGAGGTCACATATGCAATTCGCCAATATGCCCGGGCACCTGATCCGCAGGATGCAGCAGCAGTCCACCCGCGTTTTTCAGGCGCGGGTGCGTGCTGCCGGGCTGGATGTGACATCGGTGCAATTCGCCGCGCTGGAGGCGATAGACGCCCAGCCGGGCCTGGACCAGGCCAGCCTGTCAGACGCCATTGCCTATGACCGCGCCACCATCGGCGGTGTGGTTGAACGGATGGCGGCCAAGGGGTGGATCACGCGATCCGTCTGCGCCAGGGACCGCCGCGCGCGTGTCCTGCACCTCAGCCCAGAGGGGCGCGCGCTGTTGGAGCAGCTGCGCCCGATCGTTATGGACGTGCAGGACGACATCATCGCAGCGCTCAGCGCTGACGAGCGAGAGGCCTTTCTGACCCTGGCGCGAAAGGTGGCCGGGCTATAGCGCCTCAGCCCTGCGCGGTTTCGGGGCTGGCAAGTGTGACGCCCGGCGCGGTTGCAATGAAGAACGGGTTTGCAAAACCGTCCTTGCCATACAGCAGCGGGCTGTGATCGTCGAACCGCAGGACCTTGCCCCCGGCCCCCGACAGCACAGCATCACCCGCGGCGGTGTCCCATTCCATCGTGCGGCCCAGACGCGGGTAAAGGTCCGCCTCACCCGCGGCGAGCAGACAGAATTTCAGGGACGATCCCGCACTCTTGAGGTCAGCGGCCTGATAACGGGCGATATAGGCCCGGGTTGCGTCGTCCTGATGCGATTTGGACGCAACAATCCGCAGCGCCGCATTGTCCGGGGTGGACACATGCAACGGTGTCACGGGTCCCGGCGCATCCAGATCAAAGGGGCCGGTTTCCTCAACCGCGGCATCGGGCGCCGTGGTGTAGAACATCCGTTCCCGCGCCGGGGCATACACGACGCCCAGGACAGGGCGGCCATCTTCGACCAGGGCGATGTTCACTGTAAAGTCACCACGCCGCTTGACGAATTCCTTGGTGCCATCCAGCGGATCGACAATCAGGAACCGCGCAGCGGACAGATCGTGGCTGTCGGCCTGTTCTTCGGTGACAAGCGGAATATCGGGAAAGGCCGCGCGCAACCCGGCCGAAATCAGATCATCGGCGGCCTTGTCTGCCAGGGTCACCGGGCTCTCGTCCTCCTTGACCTCAACGCCCAGGTCGCCGGAGTCGTAGATTTCCATGATCTTGGCACCGGCCTGCAAGGCCAGCCGCCGGAATGTGGTGACCATTTCGCTATGCGCCATTTTCGCCTCCTGCTTTGGTGGCGGGCAACGGGCCGCCGGGTCAGGCGCGGTTATCCGATGCAAGGCGGCCCGACGCAACCCGCGACGGGCGCACCCGGTTGCGGCGCACTGTCATCGCACTACGAAATCCGCATGCAATGCGCCGGCAGCCTTGATGGTTTTCAAGATGTCGATCATGTCACGCGGGGAGACGCCCAGCGCATTCAGCCCTGCAACCACTTCCGAAAGGCTGGTTCCAGCAGGGACCTCCGCCAGGTTGATGCCGGGGTCCTCATCCAGTTCCGCCCGGGACCGGGGCACCACAACCGTCTCACCGGGCGAAAACGGATTGGGTTGCACGACCTGCGGCGCCTCTGAGACGCGCAGCGTCAGATTGCCCTGTGATACCGCAACGCGAGAGATGCGCACATCCTCCCCCATGACAATCGTCCCGGACCGCTGATCAACAACCACCCTGGCCCGGCGTTCTGGTTGAATGGGCAGGTTTTCAATATCTACCAACAGATGCGCGGGCGACCGGCGGCCGGACGCCCCGACATCCAGAAAAACAGTGCCGGCATCCAGCATCACGGCGGCCGAAGCGCCAAGCGCGCGGTTGATGCCTGTTTCAATGCGCCGGGCGGTGGTGAAATCAGGCTCCCGCAGGGCCAGACGAAGCGAGCGCATTTCGGAGAACTCAAAATCCACTTCGCGTTCCACCCGCGCCCCGGCCGGGATTACCCCGGAGGTCGGCACCCCTTGCACGGTTTCGGCGGCGTCCGCGGCCACCGCGGCGCCCCCGGCAATGATCGTGCCCTGGGCCACGGCATAGACCTGCCCATCCGCCGCATTCAGCGGTGTCATGATCAGGGTGCCGCCCAACAGGCTGTCGGCATCGCCGATTGCAGACACCGTCACGTCGACCCGGCTGCCGCTGCGGGCGAATGGCGGCAACTCTGCCGTCACGATCACCGCCGCGACATTATTGGACCGATATTGTTCACCCGTCACATTGACGCCAAGCCTTTCGAGGATGCTGGACATGATTTCTTCGGTAAACGGTGCATTGCGCAGAACGTCGCCCGTCCCGTTCAGACCAACGACAAGCCCGTAGCCCACCAGATCATTTCCGCGCACGCCATCAAATTCCACCAGATCCTTCAGGCGGACTGACTGCGCGGCCATCGGGCCGGCCAGAACGGTCAACAACAGGGCGAGGAGCGCGCTACGACACCACGTCATCGCAGATAATCCACGAGAGACAGGCGACTGTTGCGCGCAGTGACGGTGTACAAAGCCTCAAGCTGTGACTGCACCTGTTCAAGACGGGTCGCAGTTTCATAAGGGTCCGCCGCCATCAAAGCGTTGCGGGAAAGGCGCAGATCCGCCTGCAGCTGGCTGTTGCGATCCTCCGCCATGGCAATGCGTTCCTGAACGGCGCCAACACTGGCGCGCATATCGGTCAACCCCGTCTGGGCGTCGATCAGCGCGTTCCCGGCGTTCCGCAACAGCGCGGTCTGGACAGAGGCTGACAGGCCAAGATCCGCATCCGTTGCCAGTTGGGCCATCAGGGTGTTTTTCATCAGTCCGCGAAACACCGCATCATCGGCCCGGATGGCAAGTGACACGCTCTCACCATCGCTCAGGCGGTGGGGGGCGGCATCAGTCGCCGCGCCGGTGTAGGCTGTGGTCTCAAAAGCGCCGCCGGGCGCCAGGAACCAATCGTCCAGGCGGGCCTCGATGTCGCTTGCCGTTGTCGCACCGGCAAGGGCGGTTTTGACATCCGCCACAATATCATCAGCCGATATCAAGGCACCTCGATCCGTCGCCGTGCCAGCAAACAAACTGCGCCCTGCCTGGGCGGAGTTCAGGCGGGACACAACGGTTGAGAATACCTCTCTCGCAGAGGAGGAGATGGCCGCGCGGGCGGTATTGGCACTGGACAGGTCAGCCTTGAGCGTATCAACGCCCAAACGCTCGGTCAGGGCCTGGATATCACCCAGCACCTGCTGGGTGGCGTCCGCCCCAAGCCGCGCCTGCGTATTGGTGACGGCAAAGGCCTGAAGCAAATTCAATTCTCGCTGCGTCTGCAGAAGGGGGGCCAGATCCCCTTTCATGTCTTTTGCAGGATCGGTCTTTATGCCTGTCGTCAATTCTTCCGTTAGGCGGGACAGATCGGATTTGATTGCACCTTGGCGCAGTTGCAGGGACAGACCCCGAGACAGATCACCTATCGACATCATGGCATGCCCCTATCGCAGCAAGAGTTGCATCAGATCGTCAATCACGCGGATCACCTGGGCGTTCGCTGCGTAATGCTGTTCGACCTGCATAAGTTTTTGCAGCTCGAAGTCGGTATCGACCCCAGCCGCAAGTTCCTGTTCGCGCAGCGCGGTTTGGCGGCCGGCTGCATAGGTCTGCGCCCGCGCCTGATCCAGCCGCGCGTCAGAGGTATGGGTGGCCAGTTCCGACAAGTGGGTGGTCAGCGCCACCGGCTCGCCGCGCAGCGCGGCTGAGGCCGCCGGGCTGCGGGAGGTCATGCTGTCCCGCAAGGCGTTGATCAGCGTGGCATCACCGACCTCGCCCGGTGTGGCTGCGCCCAGACCGTCCCGCAGCCGCCACAGCTCTGACCCACTGGGGGACAGCTGCGGGTTCAGGCTCAGCCTTTGGGCGATGCCGGCCTCGGATGCAGGGACAAACGCCTGGCCGGCATCGGTGAACAGGCCCGGCTGTCCGGCACCGATCGTCGCATCAGGGCCGCCCGGGCCGAAGCGGTCAATCAGGTCACGGGCCACGCCATCCAGACGCGCCTGCATGTCCACGGTCTGCCTGTCCCTGACCTCGAACAGGGCAGAGAGCGTGCCGCCGGACATCGGCCCATTGGCGGCGCCGTCCAGTTCCCGATCACCTGTCACGATGCCGGAGAGCAGCCCGGATTCGAAGGTCATATGGGGCGCGATCTCGTTGCTTCGGCGGAAGTCAAAGACCTTAGCCTCACCATCCAGAAGCGCCTGCCCACCCGGCGTATACAGGGCAACCGTGTCCCGACCCCGCGGGATGATCCGCACCGGCACGATCTCTGCCACTGCGTCAATTTCGCGTTGGCGCTGATCCAGCAGGGCGGAAATATCGCGCCCCACATGCGTGACGGTAGAGATGCGCTGGTTGATATCGGCGACGCGCTCCAGCGCCTCGTTCAGGCGTTGGATTTCTTCGCCAATGGCGACATCCATCCTCAACCGCAGATCCTGGATGCCATCGGACACCGCATTGAACCCCTTGGCCAGATGGTCCGCCGATTGGGCAACATTGGCAAGACGCTGATCCGAGGATGGATCAGCGGAGGCGAGGATGAGCGCGGATTCAAACCCCTGCAGCCGACCGTTGAGCGAGTCTTCATCCAGCACGCCACCCATCAGGTCATCCAGCCGCTTGGCCGCATCGGCCAGGATATTTGCGGCGCCCAGTTCGCCATCGGCGCGGCGCCTGTCGGCGATCAGCGTCGGATCGCTGTGGCGGACCACACCGTCGACCCGCACACCGCCATGGCTGCCGATCGTGGCGGCGGAGACGGCCAGTTCCCGCCTGCCATATCCCTCTGTCAAAGCGTTGGAGATATTGGACGAGACAAGAGCGGCGGAGCGTCCGCTGACGGACAGCCCCCCCAAGGCATTGTTCAAGGCACCTGACAGGCTCATGGCCGGACCTTTCCGGGGCGATCAGCCCCTTAGCGTTTGATATTCGTTGTTTCCTGCAGCATCTCATCCACGGTCTGGATGACCTTCGCGTTGGAGGAATAAGCCCGCTGGGTCTGGATCATGTCCGTCAGTTCGCTGGCGACATCCGTGGCGGATTCCTCAAGGGCGAAAGACACGATATCACCTGTCGGGCCATCGCCTGCATTCCACATGAAATAGCTGCCGCTTTCGGGCGAGGGCATGTAGGTCTGCTTGTCCAGGGCGACCATTCCATTCGGGTTGGGCAGATCCACCAGCGGCACCTGATAGATGGGCCGCGTGATCCCGGTATCGAAGAAGGCATAGACAACGCCCGCCTCATCGACCTCCACTGAGGTCATGTTGCCCACCGGGCTGCCATCCTTGGAGATATTGAGCGGCGCAAAGCTGTCAGACAGCTGGGTCAGCCCGTCTGATTCACCGGGCTTGCCAATGTTCAGCTCGATCGGGCCGCCCGCCACGTTGACAACCAGGGTGCCGTTTGCCGCGTCATAGGCGCCGCCGCTGAGCGTGTTGACGGCATTGAGCGTTCCGCCAGAGGCGCGAGAGTTGTCGAAGGTCAGTTCATACTCCCCGATCACCACACCCGGTGTCGCCGTATCCTCGACCGTCATTGTCCATTGGTTGGATGTGCCCACCGCAGGGACAGAGGGTGTGAAGGTGATCTGGATGTTTTCCGACCGGCCGAGGTTGTCATAATACTCAACCGACAGTTCCATCGCATCGCCGGAGGAGCCCGCATAGGTCTCGGTCGCGGGCAGATTCACGCCCAGGGTCATGCGGGTCGTCGGCTCACCCGAAGACTGGTTCACGTTGATCTGAACGGGCTCCAGACCATCGGCCGTATCCCGCGGATAGGTGGGCACCGTCCCATCCGGCAGCGCCGGCCAGCCCAGCAGCATCAGCCCCGATTCCGTGCGCAGGTAACCGGATGCATCGGTGCGGAAACTGCCCGTGGTGGTCAGGAACATCTGCTGCTGGCCGTTGCCGACCTCCACATCCGTGGCGCGGGCAACAGGCAGAAAGCCCCGCCCCCGCACCGCCAGATCGGTGGCATTGGTGGTGGCCACCAGCGACCCGCTTTGGTCAATCAGGCGCTGGGTATTGCTGCGCACGCCGCCGGCCGAATACACGCCGCCATTGGACGTCATCACCATGGACTGGAAATTGGTTTCCACCCGCTTGTACCCGTTGGTGGCGGAATTCGCGATATTGTCGGAAATGGCCGCCAGGCGCGCCGCGTTGGAGGCCAGCCCGGCGACACCGGCATTGAGCGAGGACGAAATCGTCATGGAGAGCCTTTCTGCGCTGTCTCTGCGCACTCAGGCATACGCACGGTGCCTTAACGCCCGGCTAATACAAAAAATCCGACCGAAATCGCTCACTCCCTCAGAAAGATGATTTCGACCCGATTGTTGCGCACCGCCATGGGGTTAGAGGTCGCCAGGCGGCGATCCGCATGGGCGGTGCTGCGCGCAATGCGGCGCCCGTCAATGCCGTTGCGCTGCAACAGGTCGCGCACGGCATCGGCCCGGCGGGCCGAATCGTCCCACAGCGGATCATGGGCCAGCACCACGGGCGTGGCCCGCGTATGTGCCGCAACCGCAATCCGGCTGGAGGTTTCATGCGCCAGCCCCGCCACGGCGGCCATCAAGGCCCGCAACAGCGGCGTGGGCGTGGCAGAGCCGGAGAACAGCGGCGCGCCGGGCCGGGCAAACAGTTCCACGCTCAGCCCCTCGTCCGTCAGGCGCAATTCCACATGCGGGGTCTCGTTGATCTCCAGCAGGGATTGCCCGCCAGATCCCAGCAGCTCGCTCGCGCGGTCGGCCAGGTCCTGCTGTCCGCCGCTGTCGGGGCTGGCATTGATCGCACCGCGCGCGGCGTTCTGTTCCGTCGGGTTCAGGGAGGTTGCCCCCTGCCCCATCCGCGGCAGCACGTTTTCGGAAAACACTGTCTGCCCCCCGAAATTGCCATCCCCGCCACCAGAGACGCGGTTCACGGCAATCGTGGGGCTGAAGTAATCCGCCAGGCCCTTGCGCTGTTTTTCCGTGGTTGCGTTCAGCAGCCACATCAGCATGAAAAACGCCATCATCGCGGTCACGAAATCCGCATAGGCCACTTTCCACGCGCCGCCGTGGTGGCCATCGCCTGCCACCACCTTCTTCTTTTTCACGATGATAGGAGCGGTCTCACCACTTTTCATGTCTCACCCTTTTTTCTACCCCGCTGACAGGCGTAGCAGCCGGCCATTAAACGCCGCTTAATGATTAAAAATCGCAGGTTAATCCGGGCGCGGGCGGCTGTGGACAGATTGGCCGAAACCCCGTAACACGGTGCGAGGCACGCATTGAAAGGAGCCGAACCCGGCATGTTTTGCGCCCTTCGGACCCGCGCGGCCCGGTCTGCGATGGCAGCCTTGGCCCTTCTTCCGGCCTGTTCTGGCGCCTGGGCGCAGGATGGCGGCACCGGCTACACGCTCTATGGCAGCCCCGGCCTGATTGACATGCCCACGGGCGATCAGGCCGCCGAGGGCACGCTGGCGACAACTCTGGCGCGCAGCGGCCAGGACACCCGCGTGACCGTGACATTCCAGGTCTCGCCCCGTCTGTCAGGCAGCTTCCGCTACAGCGCGCTGGGCGATTTCGACAATCCCGCCAGCGTGGACGGCACCTATTATGACCGCAGCTTCGACCTGCGCTATCAACTGCTGACCGAAGGCCGCCTGCGCCCTGCGGTGACGGTCGGGTTTCAGGATTTCGTGGGCACGGGGCTGTTTTCGGGCGAATATATCGCCGCAACCAAGACCCTGTCGCCCCGGCTGCAGGCCACGGCGGGTCTGGGCTGGGGCCGTTTCGCCAGCAATGACCCCATCGGCAGCACCGGCACCCGCCCGCCCATCGATCTGGACAGCGAAGGGGGCACATTCACCGCGGATCAGTGGTTTCGCGGCGATGTCGCGGCCTTTGGGGGCCTCAGCTTCGCGCTTTCGGACAAGGTCACGCTGCTGGCGGAATACTCCTCTGATGCCTATACGCTGGAGCGGGCGAATGGCCCGTTCGACGGGACATCGCAGGTCAACTACGGGCTGCAATACCGGTTCGACAGCGGCACCATGCTGTCGCTCTATCACACCTATGGCAGCCAGATCGCGGCGCAGCTGACCTTCGCGGCCAATGCGCGTGAACCCGTTGTGACCGGCGGTCTGGAAAACGCACCCCTGCCGGTGACGCCTCGCCCCGCGGGCAGCGCACAGGCGCTTGGATGGACCCAACAGGCCAACGCGCCGGCCATCCTGCAGGCCCGCCTGGCGCGCGGCCTGTCCGAGGAAGGGCTGACGCTGGAAGGCGCGGAGTTTACCGCCACCAAGGCCACACTGCGCCTGTCCAACCGCCGCTATGGCGCGCAGGCGCAGGCCATCGGCCGTGCGGCGCGCGTGATGACGCGCAGCCTGCCCGGCTCGATCGAGGAATTCGTGCTGGTCTTCGTCGAGGACGGCCTCGCCGGCGCCGCCGTGACCCTGCAGCGCAGCGATCTTGAGGCGCTGGAGTTCGCGCCCTCGGACCAGATTCTGCCCCGTGTCCAATTTGCGGATTCCAAGGGCCTGGCACCGGCCCCCGGTGCGGATGAATATCCGCGCCTCCGCTGGGCGCTGTCCCCTGGGCTGGAGTTTTCCTTTTTTGACCCTAACAACCCCCTGCGGGCGGATGCGCGCGTGCGGCTGGGCGGACGGTATGACCTCAGCCCGGGCCTGTCGGTCTCGGGGCGCGTGTCACAAAAGGTGGCGGGCAACCTGTCTGACACCACGCGCAATGCCGATGCCGGCGGCCTGCCGCCGGTGCGCACCGATTTCGTGGAATATAACAAGCAGGGTACCACCGCGCTGGATTACCTGACCGCCGCCGCGCGCGGCCGACCGGCCGAAAACCTCTATGCCCGTGTCACCGCGGGCTACCTGGAACGGATGTATGCCGGGATCTCCGGCGAGGTCATGTGGAAACCCGTGGACAGCCGCCTGGCCCTGGGGGCCGAGGTCAACTACGTCCGCCAGCGGGATTTTGAACAGGGCTTCGCCCTGCGCGATTACGATGCCTTCACCGGACATGCCTCTGTCTATTATGAATTTGCGCAGGGCTATCACGCGCGGCTGGACATGGGACAGTATCTGGCCGGCGACCGCGGCGCGACCCTGGCGCTGGACCGGATCTTTGCCAATGGCTGGCGCGTGGGCGCCTATGCCACCGTCACCGATGCCTCGGCCGAGGATTTTGGCGAAGGCTCCTTTGACAAGGGCATCGTGGTCGAACTGCCGATCTCCTGGGCCTCGGCGCAGCCTTCGCGCCAGACGGCAGAGGTGCGCATCGCCCCGCTGACCCGCAACGGCGGCGCGCGGCTGAACGTGCCCGACCGCCTGTATGACGATGTCCGGCAAACGCACCGGCCCGAAGCGGCCAAGACATGGGGACGGTTCTGGCGATGACCCTGACAGCAAAACCCGTGAGCCGCGCGCTGGCGCTTCTGGGGCTGCTTGCGCTGGCCGCCTGTGGCACCAAGACCGAGGATACCGAGGTCGCCAACCTGTTGCTGACCCGCGTGAAGGACCGGATCAACCAAGGCCCCGATGGCCCGGTTGGCCGCCCCATTCCGCTGGCGCCACAACAGCTGGCGGCCATGGTGGCCGGGGCAGATGTGCCGCTGGCCTATATGCGGCTGGAAAACACCGGCTCCTACGCGGTGCTGGCGCAGGTCGGGCAGAACGGGCCATACCGCACCTATGCCACCGCCCTGCGGCAGAGCTTTGGCTTCCGCGACGGGCTGTTGGTGTCCACCCGCGGGATCGGATTTGACCTGATGTCCAGCGATCACGCTGATCTGCTGGCGGCGCTGCGCGGCCCAGTGGGCGCCACGGCCAGCTACAGCCTGCATCTGCTGGATGGCGAGGAGCGTCCGCTGACCCTGAGCTTTGCCTGCACCGTCACCGCCGATCCGGCAGAGCCGCTGGCGCTGGTGTCCGCGGCCGGGCAACGGCTGGCCTCCGATACGGCCCAGCGCAGCCGCCGTGCTGACTGTACCGGTGAGGACGGAACGGGCTTTACCGATTATTACCGGCTGGACGCCGCCGGGCAGATCGTGGCCGCACGGCAATGGATCGGGCCGGACAACGCCGATGTCACGGTGCAGCAGCTGCGGCGCTGAGGCGCGGCGTCAGTGCAACGGCAGCCGTCGCACGACCGTGGCTGCCATCAGCCGCAGATCTGAACACAGGCCACGACGGCGCGCATAGATCAGGTCCAGCCGCGCCTTGCGGGGGATGCAGCGGCGGCAATAGACGGCCTCTGTCTCCTCCGCCGTGCGGCACGGCGCCAGCAGGCGTTCCTCCGTGCGGTGAAAGACCAGCGTGGCCATGCCGGTGATCCCCGGCCTGTCCTGCAACACGGCACGATACAGCTGCGGATACATCTCCACATAGCGGCGCAGGGGCGGCCTTGGCCCGACGAAAGAGATATCGCCGCGCAGCACGTTCAGCAGCTGCGGCAGCTCATCCAGCCGGAACCGGCGCAGGACATGGCCCGTGCGGGTGATCCTGTCACGCTTGTCCCCGCCAGAAACACCGCTGTTGGCCGGCGCGGGGCGCATGGTGCGGAATTTCCACAGCGCAAAGCCGGTATCAGCGGTTTTCATCCGCTCCGACACATAGAACACCGGCGCCCCGTCCAGCAGCAGGACAGCCAACGCAATCACCGCAATCACGGGCGCCAGCAGGGCCGACAGGATCAGTGCAAGCACCAGATCCATTGCGCGGCGGGCCGGGGTCATGCTCCGTCCTGCCAGGTGGCACGCACATCCCGGGCCATATGCGCGGGATCCGCACAATGGGGTGCCAAGGGCACGAGCGATTGCAACAAACGAACATCCTGCATCACCAGCGGCACCGCCTGCGGCGGGGCGGCGCGCCAGGCAACGGGCCAGCCCATTGCCCCGGCCAGCGCCTCCATGGCCACCGCGCCGGGCGCGGCCACGTTCAGCACGGGCGACACGGCATCAACAGGGCAATCCGTCAGCCCCCGAAGAACCTGCAGCATATCGCCCGGCGCGATATAGCCCCGGCGCGGGCCTGACCCATCCGCAAACCGGTCCAACGTGATCTGGCCCGCGGCACGGCCCGCGCGAAACAGGCTGTCCGCCCCGGCGACATTGCCGATGCGCAGGCACACTGCGCGCGGCCCCTCGCCTGACTGCGCGGCCAGGGCGCGCTCCATCTCCAGCTTGGCGGCGCCGTATGGGGTCCCCGGATCGGGTGTGTCCGTGGCCTCGGACAGCGGATGCGCCGCGGGGCGATACACCGCGACGGAGGAGCAATGCAGCACCCGGTCAGCGCCCACCTCCCGCGCCAGCATCTGCGCAGCCAGCGCCAGATCGCGGTTTTCCGTCAGATCACCACCGCCCGGCACAACGCCCCACAGCGCCCAGATCGCATCCGCCCGCAGGCCCCGGGGCACCGGCTGGCCCGGCTGCCAGAGAACCCCGCCGCTGGGCACCGCGCCCTGACGGACTACGGGCACGATCTGTGCGGCACCCGGACGGGCCTGCGCCGCGGCCTGGATCAGACGACCGACCCGGCCCGACGCCCCAAGAAGGAGAACCCTGTTCATTTGCGCCTTTCCTGCCACGCCAAGGGGGCTGGCAAACTCCGGGGCTGTTTACCATCACATTTTGCGGTAAAGAAGCGACAGCACTGTGTTTTTTCGAGAGCGAGGCACCAGAGGTGAACAGATTGCGCACCCCCTTCGTGTTGGCGGCAACGCTTGTCCTGCTGCTGTCTGCCTGCAGCCTGCCCCGCGGCGCGGGGATCCAGGCCGGCATCGTCAGCCAGCCCGCGGGCGAGGAACCGAGCTTTCAGGTGGTGCAGGTGACGCGCGCAAGCGCGGCCCAGATCGCGGCCTGGCCCCGCCTGGGCACCGCCCGCCCCAATCCCTGGCCCGTGGCCCATGCCGCGCCCTCCTCCGCGATGATCCAGTCCGGGGATGCGGTGCAACTGACGATCTGGGACAGCCAGGTGAACAGCCTGCTGACCAGCGAAGGGCAGAAATCCGTCGTGCTCGACGATCTGGAAGTGTCGCCCAATGGCACGATCTTCGTGCCTTATATCTCCGAGGTGCAGGTCCAGGGCCTGACCCCCGCCGCCGCCCGGGAACGCATCCAGGCGCGCCTGGAACCCATCGTGCCATCCGCCCAGGTGCAGCTGAGCGTGCGCCAGGGTCTGGCCAATTCGATTGACCTTGTGGGCGGTGTCTCTGCCCCCGGTAAATACCCGCTGCCGGCGCGCAACTACACCATCCTCAGCCTACTGGCCCAGGGCGGCGGGATCGATTCGGGGCTGAACAACCCGCAAATCCGTCTGCAACGGCGCGGCCAGATCTATCAGACCTCCGCCGAGCGGCTGTTGTCCGACCCAAGCGCCGACATCGTGCTGCGCGGCGGGGACAAGGTGATCGTCCAGCAGGACGACCGCGCCTTCACCGCGCTGGGCGCGACGGGGCGCGAAGCCATCCTGCCTTTCCCCAAGGCGGACCTGACCGCGATCGAGGCGCTGTCGCTGATCGGCGGGCTGTCCGATACCCGGGCCGATCCGCGCGGTGTTCTGGTGCTGCGGGACTATCCCACCACGGCCGTGCGCCAGGGCGGGCCAGAACAATCGCAGGTGGTCTTCACGATGGATCTGACCAATGCGGACGGCCTGTTCGCCGCGCGCAGCTTCGAGATCCAGCCAGGCGATACCGTTCTGGCGACGGAAAGCCCGATCACCACAGCACAGACCATCCTCGGGTTGCTCGGCTCGGCGCTGGGAATCGGGCGGCAGGTGGGCAGCCTCTGACGCTGACACAGGCGGAACGCAGTGGATTGAATTTGCCTGACCGGGGCGCTATGCCGTTGACGCGGCTGGCGTGTCCGGTCCGGTGGCAGAGTAGCTCAATTGGTTAGAGCAGAGCGCTCATAACGCTTTGGTTCCGGGTTCGAGCCCCGGCTCTGCTTCCACTTTCTGAATATAATCAAGTTGATGATCACTCTCGCACCCCCACTCACAAGTTGACCGGGGCCCAGCGCTTGACTACCCTCAGGTTGTGCCCGTCGATCTGTTTCCTGTTCCCATTTGTCTCGTAAGCTTGGCTCATCAGGTCAGGTCGGTATCCAAAGACTTTTTTGCTACACCGCATTGCAATTCCGGGCCGTTGGTCAATTTGGTATTCGTAGCTGCCTAAGGAATGTTGCAGCCCGTATCTTGGGCGTTCGGATTGTGCGATGGTCAGATCAATACAACGCGGCACGGGGATCGGGGGGCTTTTAAGCCGCCTGTTCATGGCGGCGGTGGTCGGCGTTTCGGGCCTGATGCCCGTTTCCGGCCAGGCGCTTGAATATCGCGACTATGACTGGACGACCACGCTGTTCAACAACTGCAAGCTGCCGGTGTCCGATCAGGCCGCAACACCGGAACGTCCCCCATCCGTGCAATGGGTGCGGCTGGACCGGGACTACAAGCTCGCCTTTCGGCTGAACACCGGCGATATGGGCGGGTGCAGTGCGGACAGCCAGGCCCGCGACAGTGCCCCGTTCTGGGAACGGGCGGAACTGCGCCAGCTGGATTACCTGAACCAGGGCGAAGCCTATGAGATCGAGTTCGAGGCGAGCTTTGCCGATGGCTTCGTTGGCGAGCGTGAGACGTTCTTTCAGATCCACGGCTGGACAAAGACCTGCAATGCAGCGCCGTCGCTGATGGTCATGTTTGACAGGCGGCAACTGACGGTCAAGGTGCTGCAAGGTCCGTCCGAGCGTGAACTGCAGGCGGACCCATCCGCCGAGCGTGGCAGCCTGAAGGTGGCCAATCTTGTGCGCCCGAATATCGACAACATCGGCCGCGACCTGAACCGGTTCACGATTTTCGTCGATATGCAGCAGAAACCGTATTTCGTGACGGTCGCGGTGAATGGGCAGATGGTAGTGCCGGGGACAGAGTTCTACATGCAGGATTGCGCACAGCCGCATGTGAAGATGGGCATCTACCGGCCCGGTGGGCGCAGCCCGTTGTCGATGCTGGTGATGGACAACCTCACGATCTTCCCCTTCGGCCGGATCAGCAACACCCTCAGCAATCTGGATGACGATAAGGCGCAGATCTCACCCTTTGGTCTGCGCACGATCTTCGCCCGGTTCTAGCGGTCACAATGCGCTTCGGGACGCCGCATCAACGCCGCCCCTCACGCAGCCATCCCCACAGCACCAGACCCGCCGCCAACACAAGGACCAGCCAGGGGTTCAGGAACGGCACGCGCGTCACGCTCATCGTCTGATACGCATCGCGCGGGGTGATCCCCAGCCATCCGCGCCCCGCCGCCGGGCGGCCCGGCCGAACCTCGCGGATCGCTGGCAACCCATCGGCCAAAGCGGCTGACCCACCCCGGGTGGCCGCCATCAAGGGCGCCAGTGCAGCGTCAGAGGCGATGACGCGTTCAAATTCACGCGGCGCCGCCGGGCCAAGCCCCACAACCGCGCTCTGTTCACCTTCCGCCAGACGATAAAGGCCCATCATCGGGCCGGTATATTGCGCCTCGAACCGGCCAGGCGCGGCCTCGGTCAGCGCGATCACCTCTTCCTCACCATCCGGGCGGGTCACGGTCACGCTGCCGACCTCCTCGGACAGGGTGCGGCGGATGATCCGCATGGTCTGGCCCGTGGGTTCGGCCCACAGGGCCTCCTCTTCCAGTTCCGGTTCCTTCATCATCCAATGGGCCAGACGCCGCAGCAGTTCCAGTTGCGGACCGCCGCCCTCGAACCCGCGGGACCACAGCCACGCCTGGTCAGAGGCCAGAAGCGCCACGCGGCCCTCGCCCACTCGGTCAAGGATCAGCAAGGGCCGCTCCTCGGCGCCGCTCAGCACCGTTGTGCCCCGTTCCGGCGTGACCTCGATCTGGCGCATCCAGCGGCCCCAGTCCTCTGGCCCTTCAAGGCCGGAGGTCACCGGGTGGCGCGCGCCGAGGTCGGTGATGGTGGCGCGGAACGGCGCCTCCACCACGCGCGCCGTGGGACGGGCAGGCAAAATGTCCGCAAGCGGAGATCGATAGATCGACTCCGCCCCAGCAAAGGCAGGCCCGGCCGCAACCAGCACCGCCCCGCCTTCCTCGACATAGCGGCGGACATTGTCCAGGTAGATCGAGGGCAGGATGCCCCGCCGCTGATATCTGTCAAACACGATCAGGTCGAAATCGTCGATCTTGTCCAGGAACAGCTCTCTCGTCGGGAAGGCGATCAGCGACAGTTCCGTCACCGGCACGCCATCCTGTTTCTCTGGGGGGCGCAGGATGGTGAAATGCACCAGGTCAACGGAGCTATCGGATTTCAGCAAGTTGCGCCAGGTGCGCCCGCCGGGATGCGGCTCGCCCGAGACCAGCAGCACGCGCAGCCGGTCCCGCACACCGTTGATCTGCACCAGCGCAGCATTGTTGCGGTCCGTCAGCTCGCCCTCGGCCTCCGGCACGGCAAAGCGGATGACGTTCAGCCCGCCATGGGGCAGGGTGATGGGCAGTTCCAGATCGCGCCCGATCGGCACGGTGAATTGCTGCGGCTCGGCCCCGTCAACGGAGATCTCCAGCAGCGTGGACTCCGCCCCCGGTGCGGCGCCGCTGTCCTCTACCCGCACGGTCAGGGCGACGGGCTCGCCCAGGATGGCAAAGGCGGGTGCGTTGCGCACCTCCAGCCGGCGGTCCCAATCTTCCGCGCGGCCAGTGGACAACAGGTGCACCGGCGCGGGCGCCGTCTCAGGGGTCAGCTCTGTGTCATGGGCAATGCCGTCGCTCAGCACGAAGATGCCCGCAACGCGGTCGGCCGGCTCCTCGCTCAGCGCGGCGGTCAAGGCGGTAAAGACCTGGGTGCCCGTGTCCTGCGGGCCGTCCGGCACGGCGATGCGGCGCACCTCTGTCCCCGGGCGGGCGGTCAGTTGGGCTTGCAACGCATCCGCGGCGGCGCCGGTCAATGCACCCCGGTCAGAGAGCTGCTGGCTCGCGCTCTGATCCTCGACCAGCAAGACGATGTCCGACAGCGGCGCGCGGTCTTCCAGTTCCAGAACGGGTTGCGCCAGGGCCAGCACAATGACCAGCCCCCCCAACCCACGCAGCGCCCAGCCCGGCATCCCGCGCCACAGCGCCAGACCGGCGCTGGCCAGCACAACCACCGCCAGTGCCCCAATGGCCCACCACGGCAACAGCGGATCAAACAGCAGCGCGCCCGTCATTGGCCCAGCCTGTCCAGCAGCGCAGGCACATGGACCTGGTCGGATTTGTAGTTTCCGGTCAGCACATACATCACCAGGTTCACTCCGAATCTCAGGGCCAGTTCGCGCTGCCTGTCGCCTGCCATGCCGCGCCCCACCGGGTAGAGCGCATTGCCCGACTCATCCATCGCCCAGGCCGCCCCCCAATCATTGCCGCCGATCACTACGGGGCTGACATTGTCATTGAGGTTGCGGAAGGGCATGCCATCGGCGCGCTGCGCATCGGGCGGCGCGGCCTCCACCCAGACATCGCGGCCCCGGTGGCGGCCGGGGAAATCGCGCAACAGGTAGAAGGTGCGCGTGACCACATGGTCTTCGGGCACAGGCTCCAGCGCGGGAATATCCAGCGGCGCCGCCAGGCGGCGCAGGGCGCGGCCATTGGGGCTTTGCCCGCCGAAGCTGGCGATGTCAGCGTCCCGCGTGTCAAACAGGATCATCCCGCCGGAGCGCAGATAGGTGTTCAGCCGCGCATAGGCCTCATCCGAGGGCAGCGGCTGGTCCGGTGTGACGGGCCAATACAGCAGCGGGAAAAAGGCCAGATCATCCCGTTCCAGATCCACGGAAAAGGGCTGCCCCGGCTCGACAGAGGTGCGGAAGAACAGCGTTTCCGACAGGCCACGCATCCCCTGCCGCGCAACCTCATCCACCCGCGCATCGCCCGTGATGACATGGGCCAGGCGCAGCTCTACCGTGGCCTCCATGGCAAAGGCGTCGCTGCCCGGCTGGGCCTGCTGGGCCAACGCGGCGCCGGGGCTGAGCGCGCCCAGCGCCAGCGCGGCACCAATCAGCACGGCCCCGGACAGGCTCGCGGCCCGCGCGGCAGGCAGCCGCAACCGCCCCACAAGCACCA
>CBFHYV010000013.1:0-24299 GCA_965660085.1 uncultured Paracoccaceae bacterium | reverse complement strand
CGATGGATGCCCAGGGGCAGGGCGGGCAGCGGGCCGCGCCCCTCCAGGGCCGTGCCATCCTCCAGCGTGATGAACCAATCCTGCCCGGCGCCCAGCCGCGCGGGCGGGGGACGATTGGCCGCCAACACGATGTCCCGCGGCAGGTCCGGCGCTGGCGCATCCTCCGCCAGGCCCATGGCCGCCAGCAGGGCGCGGGCTGTGTCGCGTGAGGTGTCATGCCACTGGCCGATCGCATCGCGATAGCGCGGCACGATCCCCATGCGCAGCGCCTGCGCCCCCAGATCCGCGGCGGGCTCAGTCATCATCGGCCTGCTGCACCAGCGCGACCACGGCGTTATCCGCCACGATCAGTTTGTCCGTTTCCAGCCGGCTGGGGCGCGCGTCTGGCAGGGCGGTGTCGATATGCTGCCACCAGTGGCGCTGGCGGGGCGGGCGGGGCAGGGTGATCAGGCGTTCCTCGCCGCCGTTGAAGATCAGGTAGATCGCCTCTTCGCGCTGGGCGTGGGCGGGCGTGTCGGAGGCCATGCGCAGCTCCGCGCACAGCAACTGGCGGTCCGTGGCGTCCCAATCGGCCTGGGTCATGGTGCGGCCATCCTCGCGCCGCCAGAACAGGTCCACCAGCCCGTCCTGCCGCCGTTCGCGCGCATGCAGGAACAGTTTTTGCCGCAGGATCGGGTGATCCTTGCGAAAGCGGATCAGCCGGCGGGTGAAGCGCAGGAACTCCTCGTCCGCCTCGTCCCACTGGATCCAGCCGATGGGATTGTCCTGGCAATATGCGTTGTTGTTGCCGCTTTGGGAATTTCCGATCTCATCCCCGCCCAGGATCATCGGCGTGCCCTGGCTCAGCAGCAGGGTCGCCATCATGTTGCGGCGGCGGCGGTCGCGGGCGGCTTCGATTGCCGGATCCTCGGTGAAGCCTTCGGCGCCCATGTTGTCGGCGCAATTTTCGCGGTGGCCGTCGCGGTTGTGCTCTCCGTTCGCCTCATTGTGGCGGGTGGAATAGCTGACCACATCCATCAGGGTGAACCCGTCATGCGCCGTCAGCAGGTTGACGGAGCTTGTGGCGGGCCGGCCGGAATGATCGAACTGCAGCGCGGATCCGCTGATGCGGTTGGCCAGTTCCGGCACATGGCCGGCATCGCCGCGCCAGAAGCGGCGCACGCCATCGCGGAACTGGTCATTCCATTCCAGGAAGGGCGGCGGAAAGGCGCCCAGCTGATAGCCGCCCGGCCCGATGTCCCAAGGCTCGGCGATCAGCTTGACGCGGTTCAGCACCGGGTCCTGGCGGATGGCGTCGAAAAAGGCCGCGCCGCCGTCAAACCCCTGCGGCGTGCGCCCAAGTGCCGCGCAGAGGTCAAAGCGGAACCCATCCACATGCATGACCTCCACCCAGTAGCGCAGGCTGTCCATCACCATGCGCAGCACCATGGGATGTTCGATGTTGAGCGTGTTGCCGCAGCCGGTATCATCGATATAGAAGCGCGGATCCTGCGCCAGGCGGTAATAGCTGCGGTTGTCCAGCCCCCGAAAGCTGAGCGTGGGGCCAAGGTGGTTGCCTTCGCAGGTGTGGTTGTAGACCACGTCCAGCAGCACCTCGATCCCGGCGGAATGCATCCGCGCCACCATGTGCTGAAACTCCGCAATGCCACGGCGGTGCAGATAGCGCGGGTCCGGCGCAAAGAACCCGAGGGTCTGATAGCCCCAGTAATTCGTCAGGTTCCGTTCCACCAGGAAACGGTCATTCAGAAAGGCCTGCACCGGCAGCAGCTCGATCGCGGTGATGCCCAGATCCACCAGGTGATCCAGCACCGGATCGCTGGCCATGCCAAGGAAGGTGCCACGATGGCTGGCCTGCGGGTGCAGCGCGGTCATCCCCTTCACATGGGTTTCATAGATCACCGTATCGGCCAGCTTGGTGCCCGGCGGGCGGTCGGCGCCCCAGGCAAAGCTGGGATCCTCCACCACGCAGCGGGGCATGAAGGGGGCGCTGTCCCGCGCATCAAAGCCCAGATCCCGCGCCGCGCCGCCCACGGTGTAGCCCATCAGCGCATCGTGCCAGCGCGGGTGGCCCGTCAGGCGTTTGGCATAGGGGTCCAACAGCAGCTTGTTGGCGTTGAACCTGTGGCCCTCTTGCGGGGCAAAGGGCCCTTGCGCGCGCAGGCCGTAACGTTGGCCGGGCCGCAGCCCCGGCACATATCCGTGCCAGACGCCCTCATCACGTTCGGGCAGGGTCAGCCGGGCGGTTTCCGTGCGCCCCAGGTCATCATACAGGCACACCTGCATCGCGGTGGCATGGTCGGAGAACACCGCGAAATTCACGCCTTCGCCATCGAATGTGGCACCCAGCTTCAGGGGGTCGCCCTCGCTCAGGCGCAGTTTGGTGGTCATGCAGGGCCTGTCAGGCTTGAATAAAGCGCGTGGTATTCCGCGGCCGAGGCCTGCCAGCCGACGGTCTGCGCCATCGCCCGGCGGCGCATCTTGGACCAATCCCGCGAGGCATGGAGGCTGCACAGATGGTCCAGCGCCCCGGCCAGGGCCTGCGCCGTGATCGGATGGAACTGCACCCCCGTTGCCACCCCGGCAGACAGCGCGGCGGGTGAGGCGTTGATGACTGTATCGGCCAGCCCCCCGGTCAGCGCCACCAGCGGGATCGTGCCGTGGCGCAGCGCATAAAGCTGCGTCAACCCGCAGGGTTCAAAGCGCGACGGCACCAGCATGGCATCCGCCCCGGCCATCATGCGAAACGACAGCGCCTCATCATAGCCGATGCGCACGGCCACATTGGCGTGGGTTTCGGCCAGCTCGCGAAAGGCGGCCTCAAGCTCCGGCGCGCCGCTGCCCAGCAGCGCCAGCTGCCCGTCCCGCGCCAGCAGCGCGGGCAGGGCCTGCACCAACAGGTCCAGCCCCTTTTGCTGCGTCAGCCGAGAGACCACGGCGCAAAGCGGGCCGCTGGCCTCCGGCAGGCCCAGTTCCGATCGCAGCGCAGCCTTGTGCGGGGCCTTGCCCTTGGGGGTGGGATAAGGCGGCGCCCAGCGGTCGGTGTCTATCCCGTTGAGGATGCCGGTGAAATCACGCGCGCGCGCCTGCAACAGCCCGTCCAGCCCCATTCCGAATTCCGGCCGCATCAGCTCCTGCGCATAGGTAGGGCTGACGGTGGTCAGCTTGTCAGACAGCGCAAGCCCCGCCTTCAACGCGCCGATCTGGCCGTAATATTCAAACCCCTCGGCGGTGAACCCCGCCGGGTCCAGGCCCAGATCCCCCATCAGATGCGCGGGCGCCAGGCCCTGGAAGGCGATGTTGTGCACCGTCAGCACGCAGGGCACCCGTGCCCCCGCCTGGCGCAGATAGACCGGCGTCAGCCCCGCCTGCCAGTCATGCAGGTGCAGCAGGTCAGGCCGCCACCCGCCCGTGCCCTCTGCCGCGATGCGCGCGGCCAGGTGGCACAGCGCGGCAAAGCGGTGGGGATTGTCGGGCCAGTCCTTGCCATCGGGGCCAAGATAGATGCTGCCCGCCCGTGCAAACAGATGCGGCGCATCCAGCGCCAGCACCTCCAGCCCGGCAACGCGGCCCTGCAGCAGCCGCGCGGGCGCGCCCATCACGGGGCCGAGGTCCGTGGCCGTCACATCCGCGCCAAGCGCGTCGATCACCGGGGGATAGGCGGGGATCAGCGTGCGCATCTGCACGCCCAGCGGCGCCAGCGCGCCGGGCAGGGCCCCGGCCACATCGGCCAGCCCGCCTGTCTTGATCATCGGCACGCATTCCGATGTGACAGAGAGCACCTTCATCCCAGTTTCTCCGCCCGGCGGTCCAGCATGGTCTGGGTGATCAGCGTGATGCCGCCCTCCGTCACGCGGAACCAGCGCGCGTCCTCTTCCGGGTCCTCGCCCACGACAAGCCCCGCGGGGATCTGCACGCCACGGTCGATCACCACATTGGTCAGCCGAGCGTGCCGCGCGACATTGGCATAGGGCAGCACCACCGCGCCGTGGAGCACAGAGAAGGAGTTGGTGTGCACCTGCGTGAACAACAGGGACCGCCGGATTTCCGTGCCGGAGATGATGCAGCCGCCCGACACCATGGAGGACACCGCAGACCCGCGCCGCCCTTCCTGGTCATGGATGAATTTCGCGGGCGGGGCGCCTTCGGAATAGGTCCAGATCGGCCAGGACTTGTCCCACAGGTCCAGATCCGGGGTGAAATCCGTCATGTCGATATTGGCCTTCCAGAAGGCATCCACCGTGCCCACATCACGCCAATAGGCCGGCGCCTCCGGCGAGGCACGCACGCAGCTGTCAGTAAAGCGATGCGCCTGCGCCCCGCCGCGCGCGACAATTTCGGGGATCAGGTCATTGCCGAAATCATGGCTGGAGCCCGCGTTCTGCATGTCAGTGATCAGCAATTCGCGCAGGTAATCCCAGCGGAACACGTAAATGCCCATAGAGGCCAGGCACTGGTCCGGGTCATCGGGCAGGCCGGGCGGGTCGGCGGGTTTTTCCAGGAAACTGGTGATGCGGTCGCTGTCATCCACCGCCATCACGCCAAAGGCGCTGGCCTCCGCGCGCGGCACGGTCAGGCAGCCGATGGTGACATCCGCGCCAGAGGCCGCGTGATGGCGCACCATGCGTTCGTAGTCCATCTTGTAGATATGGTCGCCCGCCAGGATCAGCACATAGTCGACCTCATAGCTGTCCACGATGTCGATGTTCTGCGCCACGGCGTCCGCGGTGCCGCGATACCACATGGATTCGTCAAACCGCTGCGAGGCGGGCAGGATATCCAGGAATTCGTTGCGCTCGGCGCGGAAAAAGTTCCAGCCCCGCTGGCAATGGCGGATCAGGCTGTGGGCCTTGTATTGCGTGGCGACCGCAATCTTGCGGATGCCGGAATTCAGCGCGTTGGACAGCGCGAAATCGATGATCCGTGTCTTGCCGCCGAAATAGACGGCCGGTTTCACCCGCCTGTCCGTCAGCTCTCGCAGGCGGGACCCGCGGCCCCCCGCCAGCACGAAGGCCATGGTGCGGTTGGCGATGCGGTTGTCATCCAGGCTCATGTGGTGTCCTCCCCCAATGGACATGAAATCGGTTCATCCCGCGGTCTCCGGCAGCAGGATGAGCGTGCTGAGCGGCGGCAAGGTCAGGCTGGCGCGGGCGGGCTGGCCGTGGCTTTCGCCCGGCTCGGCCATCACGCGGCCCAAGTTGCCGCTGCCGCCGCCGCCATAGGCGCTGGCGTCGGTGTTCAGCGCCTCTCGCCAAGGGCCGGCCTGCGGCAGGCCCAGCACATGGCCCTGGCGTTCGATGGGTGTGAAATTGCAGATCACCACCGCCATATCCTGCGGGCCTTCGCCCCGGCGGACCCAGGCAAAGACGGACTGCGCGGCGTCATGTTCCTCGATCCAGGCGAAACCGTCGCCGCGGCAATCGCGTGCGTGCAGCGCGGGTGTGTCCCGATACAGGCCGTTGAGATCGCGCACCAGGGTCTGAACCCCGGCATGGCGCGGATCCTCCAGGCAGGCCCAATCCAGCTGCGCGTCATGGTTCCATTCCGCAGGCTGGGCAAATTCCTGCCCCATGAACAGCAGCTTCTTGCCCGGATGCCCCCACATGAAGCCGTAATAGGCCCGCAGATTGGCAAATTGCTGATCCGGCGGGCCGGGCATCTTGGCCAGCATGCTGCCCTTGCCATGCACGACCTCATCATGGCTGATCGGCAGGATGAAATTTTCCGAAAACGCATAGACCATGCCGAAGGTGATCTGGCCGTGATGGTGGGCGCGGTGAATGGGATCGTGACGCATATAGCCCAGCGTGTCGTTCATCCAGCCCATGTTCCATTTGAAGCCGAAGCCCAGCCCGCCTTCATGCGCGGGCCGCGACACGCCGGGAAAGGCGGTGGATTCCTCGGCCACGGTCATCACGCCGGGCAGGCTGCCATAGGCTTGGCGGTTGACCGATTGCAGCAGCGAGATCGCCTCATAGTTCTCTCGCCCGCCGTCCTGATTGGGGATCCAGTCGCCATCGCTGCGCGAATAATCGCGGTAGAGCATGGAGGCCACCGCATCCACCCGAAGGCCGTCCAGGTGGTATTCACGCAGCCAATACAGCGCGTTGGCGGTCAGGAAATTCGCCACCTCCGTGCGGCCAAAATTGTAGATCAGCGTGTTCCAGTCCTGGTGGAAGCCTTCGCGCGGATCGGCATGTTCATACAGGGCGGTGCCGTCAAACCGGGCCAGCCCGTGGGCATCGGCGGGGAAATGGCCCGGCACCCAATCCAGCAGAACGCCCAGCCCCGCGGCATGGGCGGCATCGACCAGATCGCGGAATTCATGGGGCGGGCCAAAGCGGATGGTGGGCGCGAACAGCCCCGTGGGCTGATAGCCCCAGCTGCCGTCAAAGGGATGTTCGTTGATCGGCATCAGCTCGATATGGGTAAAGCCCATGTCGCGGACATAGGCCACCAGCTCTTCCGCCGCCTCACGGTATGACAGCGGCTGGCCATCGGCCCTGCGCCGCCAGGAGCCGAGATGCACCTCATAGATGCTGATCGGGCGGCTCACATCCTGTCGGGCGGCGCGGGTCTGCATCCACGCCTCATCGCGCCAGCCATAGCCCGCGATGTCCCGCACCACGCTGGCCGTGGCGGGGGGATGTTCCGCACCAAAAGCCACCGGATCGGCCTTCAGCGGCAGCAGGCTGCCATCCTGGCCCAGCAGTTCATATTTGTAGATCGTCCCCTCCCCCAGGCCGGGGACGAAGATTTCCCAGATCCCGCTGGCGCCGCGCTTACGCATCGGCAGGCGGCGGCCATCCCAGGCGTTGAACGGGCCAACAAGGCTCACACGCCGCGCGTTGGGCGCCCAGAGGGCGAAATGGGTGCCATCGACACCTTCATGCTGCATGACATGCGCGCCCAGCACCTGCCACAGCTGGCCATGCGTGCCCTCGCCCAGCAGGTATTCATCCATCTCGCCCAGCACGGGGCCAAAGGCATAGGGATCGGCCCAGTCCGCGCGGCTGCCATCGGGCCGGGTGCCGTGCAGGCGGTAGGGCGTGGCATCGGGCACAGGCCCGGCGAAGACCCCCGCCAACCCGTCCATCGGGGCCAGCGGCACATCCGCGCCCGCATCCGTGCGCGCACTGACCTGCGTCATGTCCGGCGCAAACACGGTGACCACGCGGCCCATCGGCCCCTCATGCGGGCCTAGCCAGGCAAAA
The DNA here is from genome assembly GCA_965660085.1 of uncultured Paracoccaceae bacterium. GTDB lineage: Bacteria > Pseudomonadota > Alphaproteobacteria > Rhodobacterales > Rhodobacteraceae > CBFHYV01. Next base: position 17,088 of record CBFHYV010000013.1, on the reverse strand, counting down.
GGGTCATCCTGTTGACCGTCAAGGATGCGCTGCAGCGCGGTATAGGCGGGTGTCTGACCCATGTTGTGGCTCCTTCGGGGTCAGGCTAACGGCTTGGCTGAGTGGATCAACCTTTTGGGTCCAAAAGGCTGTCCGCGCCCCAGATGTCCCGCATGTATCCCGCGATTGTCCGGTCAGAGGAAAACCAGCCGCTGCGCAGGCTGTTGAGCGCCGCCATCTGCCGCCAGGCGGCGCGGTCCGCATAGGCGGCATCGACACGGCGCTGCGCGCGCCAGTAGTCGCCGAAATCGGAGCAGACCAGGAAATAGTCCGCCTCTGCCAGGGAGCGGGCCACGGCGGCGTGGCGGTCGCGGTCCTCTCGGCTGAACACGCCCTCGCGTACGGCGCGCAGGGCCTCTGACAGGCGCGGATCGGCGGCAATGGCGCGGGCGGCGTGATCGCCCAGGGCGCGGCGGGCCTCGGCCTCCTCTGCCGTCATCCCGAAGAGGAAGAAGTTCTCCGCCCCGACATGTTCACGGATTTCCACATTAGCCCCATCCAGCGTGCCGATGGTGGGCGCGCCATTTAGGGCGAATTTCATGTTGCCGGTGCCGGAGGCCTCTTTGCCGGCGGTGGAGATCTGTTCGGACAGATCCGCCGCCGGGATCAGGCGCTCGGCCATGGTGACGTTGTAATTGGGCAGATAGACCACTTGCAGCCGGTCCTTTGTGGCCGGGTCTGCATTGATGACGGCGGCCACATCATTGATCAGGTGGATGATCTGCTTGGCAAAGACATAGCCGGGCGCGGCCTTGCCGCCAAAGATCTTGACCCGCGGCACACCGATGTCGCGGCCTGCGCGCAGTTCCTGCCACAGGGCGATGGTTTCAAGGATGTTCAGGTGCTGGCGTTTGTATTCATGGATGCGCTTGATCTGGATGTCGAACATCGCGGCCGGGTCCAGGGTGATGCCGTGGGTGTCCTGCACGTGGCGGGCCAGATCGGCCTTGTTGGCCTGTTTGATGGCATCGAACCGGTCCAGCCAGCCGGTATCGCGGGCCAGCGGCTCAAGCTCGATCAGGCGTTCGGCATCTGCCACCCAGCCATCGCCCAGCGTTTCGGCATAAAGTTCGGCAAGCCGCGGGTTGCAGTGATGCAGCCAGCGGCGCGGGGTGACGCCATTGGTCTGGTTCACGATCCGGTCGGGATGCTGGGCGTGCAGGTCGGAAAACACGGTGGTCTTCATCAGGCTGGTATGCAGCGCGGAGACGCCGTTGACGCGGTTGGACAGCATGAAGGACAGCTCTCCCATCCGCACCTGGCCATCCGCGCGCGCGGCCACGCGGCGCGTGGGATGGGCGCGGGCGTGGGCATCGTCCACACGGTCGATCAGTGCCAGGTGACGCGGCAGCAGGCGGCCAAACAGCGCCTCGTCCCAGCTTTCCAGCGCCTCTGGCAGCAGGGTGTGGTTGGTGTAGTTCAGGCAGCCCTGCGCAATCTCCATCGCCTGGGCGAATTCCATGCCGCGCTCATCCACCAGCAGGCGGATCAGTTCCGGCCCGGCCACGGCGGGGTGCGTGTCATTGAGCTGGATGGCCACCTTGGCGGGCAGGTCGGCCAGCGCGTGGCCTTCGCTTTCAAAGCGGCGCAGGATGTCGCGGATGGAGGCGGCGGAGAAGAAATACTCCTGCTTCAGCCGCAGCTCCTTGCCCTCGGGCGTGCTGTCCTCGGGGTAGAGCACGCGCGAGATCGTGCGCGCCAGGGCCTCTGCCTCGGCGGCGGCGGCGTAATCGCCGGCGTTGAAGCGCGCCAGGTCAAACGGGTCCACCGCGCGGCCCGACCACAGGCGCAGGGTGTTGGCCCAGCGGCCCTGCCAGCCGATGATGGGGGTGTCATAGGCCTCGGCCTCGATCACCTCGGCGGGTTGCCAGACGGTCTGCCCGTTGCGATGCACGACCTCGCCGCCGAAGCCCAGCCGAAAGCGCGCCTCGGCGCGTTCAAATTCCCAGGCATGGGGCTGGCTCAGCCATGTCTCCGCGGCCTCCTGCTGGCGGCCATCCACGAAGGATTGGCGAAACAGCCCGTGTTCATAGCGGATGCCATAACCATAGGCCGGGCAGCCCAGCGTCGAGAGCGATTCAAGGAAACAGGCCGCCAGCCGCCCCAGCCCGCCATTGCCCAGCGCGGCGTCGGGTTCATCATGGACCAGTTCCGCCAGATCCTGCCCGAAGCCGGCCAGGGCCTCGCGGGCTTCGTCATGCAGTTCCATGTTGAACAGCCCGTCTTCCAGCAGCCGGCCGATCAGGAACTCCATGGACAGGTAATAGACCCGCTTGGCCCCGGCGGCGTAGGTCGCGCGGGTGGAGTCGATCCAGCGGTCCGTGATGCGGTCCCGCAGCGCGTGGCTCAGCGCCAGCCGCCAGTCCTGCGCCGTGGCGTGATCGGGGTCCTTTCCCATGGTGTAGCGCAGGTGGGTCAGGATCGTGTCGCGAAGCGGCGCGGCGGGGGTGGCGTGGTCTTTGGCCAAGGCGGGCTCTCCGTTCAGGCGCGGCGCGATGGCCGCGGCGGCCCCGCGGTGGCGGGGACGATCAGGTGTTTGCGCTATTTACGGGCCAATGCCGGGCAAAACGCAACCCCGCTGGCGCGCCATTGCGTTGTCTGCGGGCCGGAGCGTGCCCCGGGCGCCCGCTGCGCGGGGGCGCCTGGGCCGGGGGCGTGCATTGTCGGGGCGGTTCAGCGCAGTGCGGCGCAAAAATCGGCAATGCGCGAACAGGCCTCCGCCAGGGCGGCGTCCGATGTGGCGAAGCTGATGCGGAAATGGCCGGCCATGCCGAAGGCCGCGCCAAACACCACCGCAACGCCGGTTTCCTGCAGCAGCGCGCGGGCGAAGGCCTCGTCAGTGTCAATCAGGCTGCCGGCGGGGCTGCGGCGGCCGAGGCAGCCGGTCATTTGCGGAAACACATAGAATGCCCCCTGCGGCACCGGGCAGTGCAGGCCCGGCGCCTGGTTCAGCGCCGCGACCACCAGATCACGCCGCCGGGTGAAGGCGCTGCGCCAGTCCGCCAGGAAGTCCTGCGGCCCGTCCAGCGCGGCCAGCGCGGCCCATTGGCTGATGGAGCACGGGTTGGTGGTGGATTGGCCCTGCAGCTTGCGCATGGCGTCAATCAAGGGCTTTGGCCCCGCGGCATAGCCGATGCGCCAGCCGGTCATGGCATAGGACTTGGACACGCCATTCAGTGTCAGCACGCGGTCCGCAAGGTCTGGTGCCACCTGCGCCAGCGTGAAGAACGCCAGCCCATCGTGGCAGAGATGTTCATAGATGTCGTCTGACAGCACATGCACCTGCGGGTGGCGGCGCAGCACCTCGGCCAGGGCGTCCAGGTCCTGCCGGGTATAGACTACCCCGCTGGGGTTGCCCGGGGCGTTCAGCAACAGCCAGCGCGTGCGCGGCGTGATCGCGGCCTCCAGCGCCTCCGAGCGCAGGCGAAAGCCGCTGTCCAGCGGGCAGGGCAGGATCACCGGCTGCGCGCCCGCCAGCCGCACGATGTCAGGGTAGCTGACCCAATAGGGCGCGGGCACGATGACCTCATCGCCGGGGTTCAGCGTGGCCATCAGCGCATTGAACAGCACCTGTTTGCCGCCAGTGCCGACGCTGACCATCTCCGGCGTCACATCCAGGCCGTTGTCACGGGCGAACTTGGCGCAAATGGCGGCCTTGAGCTCGGGGATGCCGTCAACCGCGGTGTATTTCGTTTTTCCGGCATTGATTGCCGCAATGGCCGCAGCCTTGACGTGATCCGGGGTGTCAAAGTCAGGCTCACCGGCCCCCAGCCCGATGACATCGCGCCCGGCCGCGGCCAGCTCTCGCGCAAGTTGCGTGACCGCCACGGTGGGCGAGGGGCTGACGCGGGCAAGTGCATGGGACAGCGGGATCATGGGGGCACCGGTTTGAAACATATCGGCAGCTGTTCTAGGCTGCGTCAGACAGCGGGGCAAGCACCCGCAGGCAACAGGAGAGCCACGATGAATGATTGGTTCGGCCCCGAATCGGCCACCTTTGGCGACCGGCTGGCCGCCGCGCGCGAATCCGCCGGCATGACCCAGGTGCAACTGGCCAAGCGGCTGGGGGTGAAGATCAACACGCTGCGCGGGTGGGAAAATGACCTGTCAGAGCCGCGCGCCAACCGGCTGCAGATGGTGGCGGGGCTGCTCAATGTCTCCATCGTGTGGCTGCTGACGGGCGATGGCGGCGATGGCGTCTCCGCGCCCGAAGACAGCACGGACCTGCCGGCGGATGTCTCCAGCCTGCTGACCGAGATCCGCGACATGCGCACCAACATGCGCCTGCAGGCCGACCGGCTGGGCCGGCTTGAAAAGGCGCTGCGGTCGCGCCTCAAAGAGGAGATGTCATGAGCGAATCTCATGAGAACAGGCTGAAGCGGCTGCGCATGCGATCCATGCGCCGCGGCATCAAGGAGATGGACATCATCCTGTCGCGCTATGCCGACCAGCGGCTGGCGCAGATGGATGGGCCTGCGCTGGATGCCTATGAGGCGCTGTTGTCGGAAAACGACCAGGACCTGTATCAATGGGTATCCGGCCAGCGCCCCGCGCCGGCGGCGCTGGACCCGCTGATAAGAGATGTTGCGCGCACGGCCTTCGACAAATAGCGCGGTTTTTATCGACTTCGCTGCGGCCTTAACCGGCTGTTTCGCTTTTTGTTCGAGTGTCCCGCTTGTGACGAAAGCGGAGAAGGCCATGAGCGTACATCCCAACATCGGGTCGGCAGATCAGGGCGTGCTGTCGGGATACCTGGATACACTTGCGCGGATCGAGCGGTTGCATCGCCTGATCCTCGACGTGATCAAGGATGAGTTCGAGCGCCTGGGCATCATCGAAATCAACGCCGTGCAGGCGCTGTTGCTGTTCAACATCGGTGACAATGAGGTCACCGCTGGCGAGTTGAAGTCGCGCGGCTACTACCAGGGCTCCAACGTCAGCTACAACCTCAAGAAGCTGGTGGAGATGGAGTATATGCACCACCAGCGCTGCCAGATTGACAGGCGGTCCGTGCGGGTGCGCCTGACCGCCCGCGGGCGCGAGGTGCGCGACATCGTGCAGGACCTGTTTGAACGCCACGCGGAGGCCTTGCTGGACCGCAATGTCATGCAGCGGGAGGACGTGATGATGACGTGCGATTCCATGCGCCGGCTGGAACGCTTCCTTGGGGAACAGATCCGCTACATCTATTGAGGATCGTGGCGGGCCTGCGTTGCCGTTGGCAGGCCGCCAAACACCGGGCTCTGCAGTTCGCGCAGCAGTTTGCGCACCATAGCGGCCTCGAAATCCATGAAGCCCAGCGCCGTTTCAACAAAGGCATCCGGGCCAGTCAGCACATTGGCGCGGAAATAGGCCGTCAGCTCCGCCGCATGCAGCTGGCGGTGATCGTCTCCGCGGTTGTCAATGACGCCGATGACCAGCCCGTTGACGGTAATCGCCTGGTCGATCATCTCTTGCCGGATCATGTGCGGGCGCGGGCCCGTGTTGGATTTCCCGTCGCCCGAAATATCCAGCGTCCTGCGCCAGCATTGCGGCTGCTGCGCCAGCAGCAAGGCCCCGAACCGCATCGCCGCGCCTATGGCCGTTGACGGCTCACCCGCCATGCGGGGGGCATCGGTCAGCCGCTGCGCCAGCGCGTGCAGGGCATCCGTGCTGTCTATTGCCGTCCAGGGCACGACCAGCCGCTGATCCTGCGGGCCGCTCCATTCATAGACCGCCAGCATGACCGGGGCCTGGGGCATATCCAGCAAGGCCGCGCGCACATCGGGGTGCAGCAAGGCGTTGGCCAGCCCGCGCATCTGCAAGCTGTGTTCCGCGGCATCGACCGAGCCGGAGACATCCAGCCCCAGCGCCAGCGCCTGCCGACAGGTGGCCTGCGCCGGTGCGGCGGCGCACAGCGCCAGCATCATGGCCAACAGGCGGATCATTCCAACGCCCCCAGAACCAAACCGTTGATTTCACGAAACAGTTTGCGCCGCATTGCGGTGGCAAACCCGTCATACCCATCGGCGGTTTCCACAAAGGCGCCCGGCCCGTGGCGCACGTCATCCATGTAGTAATCCTCCACCAACGGATCGGCGCCCAATACGGCCAGCCCGTTGACCGTGACATTGGCAAAGGGAAAATGCCGATAGGCGGCAGCCGGGCCGAAGCCGTCATTGGTGATGCCATCCCCCGAAAGGTCAATCACATAGCGGTCACAGGCGGGGGCGCTGCGCATCAGCGTGGCGCCAAATCCCAGTGCATAGCCCATGGCCGTGGGAAAGCGGCTGTGGCTGCGCGGGGCGGTGCGCAACACATCGGCCACGCCGGCCAGGGTGGCGCGGGTGTCCAGCATGGTCCAGGGCAGGATGATGCTGTTCTGGCGCCGTCCGCTCCATTCATAGACGGCCAGCGCGACGCTGTCGGGCGCGCCCAGGATCGCCTGCGCCACCTCCGACGCCAACAGCGCCTGTGCCGTGCCCTCGCGCTGCAGGATGAACTCCGCCTCATCCACAGAGGAGGAGACATCCATCGCCAGGATCAGCGCCAGGCGGCAGGCGGCCTGGGCGGATGATGCCCAGGCCCCCGCCAACAGCGCCGCAAGCGCCAGCCTCACCAATGGCCGACATTCTCCATGCTGGTCCACGGCTCGGCGGGGGGCAGGGCCTCGCCCTCCTGCAACAGCTCGATGCTGATATTGTCGGGCGAGCGCACGAAGGCCATGCGCCCGTCGCGCGGCGGGCGGTTGATGGTCACGCCATTGTCCATCAGATGCTGGCAGGTGGCGTAGATATCCGGCACCGCATAGGCCAGGTGGCCAAAATGCCGGCTGTCACTGGGCAGCTCCGGGTCGCCATCCCAGTTGTAGGTCAGCTCCACCGGGCAGTCCTCTTGCCCCTCGGGGGCCATGAAGATCAGCGAGAACCGGCCCTGTTCGCTGTCATAGCGGCGGGTCTCTTTCAGGCCCAGCAAGGCGTAGAAGGCCATGGAGGCCTCCAGATCCTTGACGCGGACCATCGTGTGCAAATACCGGATCGCCATGTGCGGCTCCTTTCCATTTCTTTCATGGGAAGGGTAACCGCCAAATGCGGATTGTCGAGGGGCCGCGCCGCGGCCGGGCCGGTTTTTGCGATCGCGGATTGTCGGGCCGGGAAAGGCTGTTTACCCTGCGCGCAAACAGAACGGAGCGCTGACCCCACATGCCCCTGACCGCCGAGCAACAGGCCGACATCGACGCCCAGCGCGCCCAGACCCGCCCCACCCGCCGTGCCGTGGCCGAGGGGATGGAGGCGCATCTGTTCACCGCCTATCCGGTGCTGGACCACGGATTCGTCCGGGTGATCGATTACATGGGCGATGATGCCGCCATCTGCCAGGCGGCGCGGGTGTCCTATGGCACGGGCACCAAATCGGTGTCCAACGATGCGGGGCTGATCCGCTATCTGATGCGGCACTGGCATTCCACCCCGTTCGAGATGTGCGAGCTGAAACTGCATGTGAAGCTGCCGGTCTTCGTGGCGCGGCAATGGATCCGCCACCGCACCGCCAATGTGAACGAATACAGCGCCCGCTATTCGATCCTGGACCGGGAATTCTACATCCCCGCCGCGGATGATCTGGCAGCGCAAAGCACGGTCAACAACCAGGGCCGCGGTGCCTCGCTGACCGGGGAGGAGGCGCAGCGCGTGCTGGACTGGCTGCGCGACGACGCCACCCGCGCCTATGACCATTACCAGCAGATGATCAGCCAGGAGGACCAGCAAGGCCTGGCGCGGGAACTGGCCCGGATGAACCTGCCCGCCAATATCTACACCCAGTGGTATTGGAAGGTGGATCTGCACAACCTGCTGCATTTCCTGCGCCTGCGCGCGGACAGCCATGCGCAATATGAAATCCGCGTCTATGCCGAACAGATCTGCGCGCTGGTGGCCGATTGGGTGCCGCTGACCTATCGCGCGTTTGAAGACTACCGCATGGGCGGCGCCACGCTGTCTGCGCAGGGCCTGGCCTGCGTGCGCCGCATGTTGGCCGGAGAGGCCGTGACGCAAGAGACCTCTGGCATGTCCGCGGGGGAATGGCGGGAATTTCAGGCGATTCTGGCGGAAAGCTGACGCATGGAGATCATGACCAGCACCCGTGCGCTGGAACTGGTTGCCCTGTCCTCGACGGAGCTGGACCGCTTTTTCTGGATCTGCGTCCATCTCATTGCGCTGTTCGGCGAGGCCACGGGCCTGGGCTACGCCGGCGCGAATATCGCCATTTTCGTTGTGGCGCAGCCCGTCCTGATCGTGCTGCTGGCGCTGGCTTGGCTGCGCGCCAGCCTGCGCGCGCGCCTCTATCGGCGGCAGGTGCAGCGAAGGGACCAGGGGTAAGGGAAAGCGCAGGTTTCTGTTGCCAGGTACCTGCAAACCCCGCCTTACGTTGCTAGACGCAAGGGCTTAGATTTCGGTTTGGTTACTGCATTACGCAGCAACGGCCACCGGAGCACGGTTGTCATTGGCAACTATTGTGCTTGCACCGATAACGGTGGTCGCTCACCGGGACAAAGAGAAGCCTTTTCACCGTCTGTCGATCCTGTTTCACCCCCGCACGGCCCCCAATGAGGGAAGATTTGGTGGAGGTGCCGGCTTCGCAGCCGGGTCCAGTCCAGCTATTGTGACCTTCGTTTATGTCCATAGTCCCGAAGGACACCCAACAGGTAATGGCGCCACCCCGTCACGTCAAGCCATGCAAAAGGGGCGGCGCATCGCGCACCGCCCCTTTTTCCGGTCTGGCTGTCGTCTCTGCGGTCAGTCCGCGTAGGCGACCGATGGCAGCCATGTTGTCAGCGCGGGGAATTCAAACACGATGAACAGGCCCAGAAGCTGCAACATCACGAAAGGGATGATGCCCTTGTAGATATGGCCCAGGTTCACGCCCGGCGGGCACACGCCCTTGAGGTAGAACAGCGCAAAGCCCACGGGTGGCGTCAGGAAGGATGTCTGCAAGGTCACGGCCACAAGAATGGCAAACCACACCACCTGCGGATCGCGCACCTGGTCAAAGCCCGGCACCGCCAGTTCCAGCGCCTGCACGATGGGCAGCATCAACGGCATGATGATCAGCGTGATCTCGATCCAGTCCAGCAGGAAGCCCAGGCAGAACACGATGAACAGGATGAACAGCACGATCTGATAGGGGTTTTCCGACACCGACAGCACCAGGTGTTCCACGATCTCATCCCCGCCATAGCGCCGCAGCACATAGGCAAAGAAGTTCGCCGCCAGGAAGATCCCCACGATATAGCCCGCGGTGTTCATGGTGGAGCGCGCGACCTCGCGGAAGACCTTGAAGTTCAGCTTGCGGTTCAGCAGCGCCAGGATCGTCGCGCCCAGAGCACCCAGGCCGGAGGCCTCCGTCGGCGTGGCGAAGCCCGCGAAGATGGACCCAAGCACAAGAAGGATCAGGAACATCGGCGGCACCACCGCCAGCAGAACCTCCTTCACCTCTTCCCAGCCGACGCGGGTGGTGCGTTCGGGGGCGGGCATCGCATCGGGCTTGATGAGGCCATAGACCACGATGAAGCCGATGTAGAGCGCGCCGAGGATCAGGCCGGGGAACAGCGCACCCATGAACAGATCACCCAGGCTGATGGCCAGCTGGTCGGACATGATGACCAGCATGATCGACGGCGGGATCAGGATACCCAGCGTGCCCGCGCTGGCGATGGTGCCGGTTGCAATGGGTTTGGAATAGTTCTGCGCCATCATCGCCGGCAGGGCCATCACGCCCAGCAGCGTCACGGATGCGCCGATCACCCCGGTGGAGGCGGCCAGGATGATCCCGATCAGCATCACCGTCAGCGAAAGACCGCCGCGCAGCCCGCCGAACAGCTTCTGCATCGAATACATCATGCGCTGCGCCACGCCGGACTGGTCCAGCATCAGGCCCATGTAGATGAACATCGGCAGGGCCACCAGAACCGGGTTGTTGACGATATTGCCGAACAGCCGCGACGACAGCGCCTGCAAGCGGCGATAGTCCAGCCCGGTGCGGTCGAACTCGATGATATCGCGGAAGAAGCTGCGATAGGGATCAAGGAAAAGCTCGGCCAGGATGATGAACAGCAGGCTGACGCCCACCAGCGCCATCGCCACCGGGATGCCGCGGAACAGCATCCAGATGAAGGTGAAGAACATGACCGCCACGGCGATCTCGTTCAAGGTCAGGTATTGTCCCAGGAATTGTAGCATGCTCTCGCCCTCAGCCCTTGGCCGCGTTGCCGCGCGACAGCGCGCGGGCCAAACCGATCACGACAGCGGTCAGCACCAACGAGATCACAACGGTATATTTCAAGTCATAAGCACCGATTTCGAATTCATCGAACAGCGCGTGGCGGCCCACCTGCCGGGCGTCCGTTCCCGCGGGGCTGGTCAGCCAGACCCCCCACCACAGAACGTAATACACCGCCAGGTTCATGGCGAAGGCGGTTGTGGGCAGGGCGTAGAACAGCTGTTTCCACAGCACGGGTTCCGTCAGCTTGGACAGAAACCGCACATAGGCCGACCATGCCGCCACGGCGATCAGCACAAAGCTGAGATTCATTGCGATTTTCAGAATCCACAGGTTGTGCAGGCCATTGGGGCTGCTGGAGCCTTCGTCGATCTGCACCGAGCTGATGGCGTAATGCAGCGTCACATCCCAGCACACCAGGATGAAGGGCAGGAAACACCAGGCCAGCGCCAGGATCTCTGTCCGGTATTGTTTCTTGGGCGTGTAGTGATCGTAGAAGATGTCCACCCGCACATGGCTGTTGGTGGTCGCCGCATAGGCGATGCCCACCAGCACGGCTACGCCATACAGCCACCACTGCAGGTCATCCATCCACGCCTGGTTGTGGCCCGCGGACCGCAGGATCACCTGCGCCACGATCACCACCATCAGAAGGGGATAGACCCAGGCAAGAATGTTGGACACCCCGACGATGAACCTGTCGCCGCGGTTATGCCCGGCGCGCCCAACCTCACCGGGGTCGGAAATGGCCGCGATGGCCTCCGGCGTCTTTTCCATATGTCACCTATCGATTTCTGCCCCGGCGCAGGCCGTCAGGGCACGCATGAAAAACGCCGAGGCCGCGCAATCGCAACCCCGGCGCTGTTGGCCCGGCACAAGGCCGGGCCGCGGCTCAGCCGGTGACCCGGCGCGCCCGGATCACTTCCAGGGACGCGGCAGGTAGATGTTGTTGAACCAGGTGGAATAGCCTTCGCGGAATTCCTGCAGGTCAGCCCAGGCCTTGGCGAACATCTCGTCCTCTGCGGCCAGTTCAGCGGCCACTTCCAGCCATGCGGCCTCGAAGGCGCGCAGCTGTTCGGGGGTCCACTGCTTGTTGGTCACGCCATGTTTTTCGACGTTTTCGACCATTGCGGGGAAGTTCTTGGCCTCACCCTCGGCGAAGTTGTCGGCGATGTTGGCCATGCAGGCGATCTCGATCTGGTTCTGCGCGCGCTCGTCCAGCTCTTCCCAGCGATCCTTGTTGATCAGCAGTTCGAACATGGTGGCGGGCTGGTGCCAGCCGGGGAAGTAGTTGAACTTCGCGATGTTGTAGAAGCCCAGGTTGGCGTCCACCAGCGGCATGGAGAATTCGGTCGCGTCGATCGCGCCGCGCTCCAGCGCGGGGAAGATGTCGCCGCCCGCCAGCAGGGAGGTGGAGACGCCCAGACGCTGCATCACTTCGGCGCCCAGGCCGAAGAAGCGCATGTTCAGGCCCTGCAGGTCGTCGATGGAGGTGATCTCTTCCTTGAACCAGCCGGAGGTTTCGGGCGCATAGGTGCCGCACATCAGCACGTGCACGTTATAGCCGTTTTCCTCATACATCTCGCGCATCAGGGTCAGGCCATCGTCATACAGCATCCAAGCCAGCATCTCGCCCGGCTCGGGGCCGAAGGGCACGGCGGCAAACAGGCCGGCGGCGGCCATCTTGCCCTGCCAGTAGCCCGAGGTGGTGTAGGCCGCATCGACGGAGCCGTTGGACACGGCGTCCAGCGCTTCCAGCGTCGGCACCAGCTCGCCGGGATCGAAATGTTCAAATTCCACTTCGGTGGAGATGCTGTTGATCTTTTCGACGAAGTTGACGCCCGCGGTGCCGAGGATCGGCAGGTTGCGGCCAAATGCCGACGTCATCTCGAAGGTTTCCTGGGCCTGCGCGGCGCCAGCAATGGCCATGCCGGCGGCGGCTGCCGCGGCAAAAGTGAACTTGGTCATGTCTTCCTCCCTGAGCGTCCTTGTGACGCATTTGGCATTTTGTTTGCCTGAGAGGAGGTCTAGCAACCGGGCTGCGGGCTGTGAATACCCAAAACTGCGCACAGGGTCAGTTTTGCGCAATATTCAGAAATTCATGCTAATCAGCCAGACAGCCGGCACAGCCTCGAACAGGAACCAGATCAGCGTTTTGGGCAGCGGCGGGCGGTCCAGCAGGATCGACGTCAGCCGCCCCACCGCCGCGCCTGCATAGGCCACGCCCAGCATGGCAAAGGTCCAGGGCGCACCCAGCAGCAGACAGGCCCCGCCCATCGCCACAAACAGCCCGCCCGCCGAGGCGCGCAGCTCGCTCAGCCCCATGGTGCTGGTCGTGGTCCCGAAATCCAGTGCCTCGGCGGTGTAGCGCGGCGCCAGCAGGCCAAATAGCCCCAGCACAACGGTCAGCGCCGCCAGCGCCATGTTGATCAGGTCGATGAAATCCATTGGTCAGGCCCCCCAAATGCCTAGGCGGAGGGTAGGACGGCCGCGGCCCGGGGAAAGAGCCGAGGGGAAAGAGGCGAAGTGACGGGCCGTCATCCCGCGATTTCCCGCTTTTCTCACGCGCGGGGAATTGCCACTGTTGCCGCCAAGACAGGTCAGGCGCGGGGGGCAGCAATGGTGGCGGATCGGATCAGGGCGATGCGGGGCGGGCATTGGCTGGCCTTCTATGCGCTGATCCTTGGCGCCTGGGCCGGGCTGTGGCTGATGGCGGCGCCCGCGGATCTGCGCGCGCTGGCGGAAACCTGGGGCGCCGATGCGCTGGCCGCGCTGTGCCGCACCACGCCGGATGTGGCCGGGTTTGCGCGGCTGTGGGTGATGTGGGCGCTGATGGCGGCGGCCATGATGGCCCCCACCGCGCTGCCTGCCTTTGCCACCTATGAAGACCTCGGCCGCGCCACGCCGGTGCGGCCCCTGGCGCTGATGGCAGGCTATCTGGCGGTCTGGCTGGGGTTTGCCCTTGTGGCGGCGGCGGCGCAGATGGCGCTGGTGGGGGCGGGGTTGCTGACCCCACTGGGGGACAGCCGCTCGCGCGGTCTGGATGCGGCGCTGTTGGCGGGGGCGGGGCTGTATCAGTTCTCGCCGCTCAAACAGGCCTGTCTGGCGCGCTGCCGCCAGCCGCTGACGTTTTTCATGCAGCATTGGGACGAAGGCGCGCTGCGCAACGGGCTGCGGCTGGGGCTTGTCTGCCTTGGCTGCTGCTGGGCGCTGATGGCGCTGGCCTTCGTGGGGGGCATGTCCAGCCTTGGGTTCATGGCGCTGGCCACGGTGGTCATGGCGGCCGAGAAGCTGCAGGCCGCGGCCTGGATCACCCGCCCGCTAGGGGCCGCCCTGATTTTCGCCGCCATCGCGGCACTCATCGTCTGACGCAGGAGGAGACTACGCATGACTGACCGGATCGAGGTGGCCGAACGGCTGGACAACAGGCACCCGCAGGCCGCGCGCGACGATGCCGGGCAGGTGCCCTGGGCCATCCGCGGGGAGCTGATCCTGAACTGCAACTGCACGGTGTTCTGCCCCTGTGTCATCAGCCTGGGCAATCACCCCCCGACCGAAGGCATCTGCCAGGCCTGGGCCGGTGTGCGCATCGACGAAGGGCATTACGGGACCGAAGACCTCTCGGGCCTCAATGTGGGGCTGTTGCTGGAAATCCCCGGGCTGATGGCGCGCGGCAACTGGAAAGCCGCGGCCTACATCGATGACCGCGCCAGCGCGGCGGCCTATCACGGGCTGATCCAGATCTTTTCCGGCCGGGCGCGGGGCACCACGGGCCTGTTCAAGGTGCTGGTCAGCGAATTCATCGGGGCCGAACGCGCGCCCGTGGTGTTTGAAACCGAAGGCGCCGAACGCCGCCTGATGGTCGGCAAGAAGATCCAGGGCGCCGTGCGGCCCGTCCCCGGTGCCGATGGCGGGGACATCGTGGTCACGAACTCCAAATACTGGATGGGGCCGGACATCACCGTGGCCACCGCCACGCAGGGTCGGGTGCGCGCGCATGGCCGGGTGTGGGATTTCGATGGCCGTTCGGCCGAGATCTGCCAGATTGACTGGAAAGGACCCCGCTGATGGAGCTGACCCCATCCTGGTGCCGGACCCAGGCGCGCTACAACGCCTGGCAGAACCGGATCATGCACAGCGCGCTGGATCGGCTCTCGCCCGAAGAGCTGCAGCAGGATCGCGGCGCCTTCTTCGGCTCCATCTTTGCCACGCTAAACCATCTGCTCTGGGCGGACCGGATCTGGATGTCGCGCCTTGCGGGGCTGCCCGCGCCGCAGGGCGGCATTGCCGAAAGCACCACGGGATGCCCCACGCTGGCCGTCTGGTCGGCCGAGCGATTCCGGCTGGACGCGCGGATGCTGCTGTGGGCGGAAGAGCTGCGCAGCATTGACCTGCACGGGGCGCTGACCTGGCATTCCGCCGCGGCCGGGCAACAGCTGACGCGCCCGCGCGGGCTGTGCATCGCCCATATGTTCAACCACCAGACGCATCATCGCGGCCAGATCCACGCCATGCTGACCGCCACGGGGCGGCAGGCCTGGGTGTCCGATCTGTTCCTGATGCCGCAAGATCCTGTGCAGGAAGGCTGGCGTCACCCGGCGGCGTGACGCTATGAAGGCCACATGGAAAACGAGGGGAGCGCCATGTTCAACGCATTGATCGTCCGCAAGGACGAAGAGACCGGCAAGACATCCGCCCAGGTGGAACAGATCAGCACCGATGACCTGCCCGCGGGCGAGGTGACGGTGGCGGTGGACTATTCCACCGTGAACTACAAGGACGGGCTGTGCGTCGGCCCCGGCGGCGGGCTGGTGCGCAAATATCCGCATGTGCCGGGCATCGATTTCGCCGGCACGGTCGAAGCCTCCGAAGACCCGCGCTACGCGCCCGGTGACAAGGTTGTGCTGACCGGCTGGCGTGTGGGCGAGGTGCATTGGGGCGGCTATGCGCAAAAGGCGCGGGTGAAGGCTGACTGGCTGGTGCCGCTGCCGCAGGGGCTGGATACGCGCCAGGCAATGGCCGTGGGCACGGCGGGCTTTACCGCGATGCTGGCTGTCATGGCGCTGGAGGATCACGGCCTGACCCCGGACAAGGGCGAGGTGCTGGTCACCGGCGCCGCGGGCGGTGTCGGCTCTGTCGCCACGGCGATCCTGGCGGCGCGGGGCTATCAGGTGGCGGGCGTCACCGGCCGGCCCGAACAGGAAGGCTACCTGAAATCTCTGGGCGCGGCGCGGATCGTCGCGCGGGAGGAGATCAACGAAACCGTCAAGCGCCCCCTGGAGGCGGAGACATGGGCAGGCTGCGTGGATGCCGTGGGCGGCCCAATGCTGGCGCGGGTTCTGGGCCAGGTGAAATACGCAGGCTCCGTCGCGGCGGTGGGTCTGGCCGGGGGCGCGGGCCTGCCGGCAACGGTCATCCCGTTCCTGCTGCGGGGGGTGAACCTGCTGGGCATCGACAGCGTCATGCAGCCCTATGACAACCGCCTGCGCGCCTGGCAGCGCATTGCGCTGGATCTGCCGATGGACAAGCTGGAGGCGATGATCCACCCCGCCACGCTGGCGGACCTGCCCGCGCTGGGCGCCGATATCCTCAAGGGCCAGGTCAAGGGCCGGGTTGTGGTGGACGTGAACGCCTGATCGGCCAAGAGCGGGCAGATACGGGTCACACAAGGGGCCGGGGCGGATGCTCCGGCCTTTTGCATGCCATGGCGCCGGGGCCATGCGGGCACAGGGGGCTTGACGCCGCGCGCGCGGCGTCCTTTGCTGACGCTCCCATACAGGAGTGCGCCCATGTTGGACGTTGATTTCGTGCGCAGGCAGTTTCCTGCCTTTGAGATGCCGTCGCTGGCGGGGCAGGCGTTTTTTGAAAACGCGGGCGGGTCCTATGCCTGTGGCCCGGTGATTGACCGGCTGACGCGGTTCTATACCGAACGCAAGGTCCAGCCCTATGCGCCCTATGCGGCCTCCGCCCATGGCGGGGCAGAAATGGATGAGGCCCGCGCGCGCATGGCGGCCCTGCTGGGCGTGGCAGGGGAGGATCTGTCCTTCGGCCCATCGACCACGGCCAACACCTATGTGCTGGCGCAGGCCTTCCGGCAGATGCTGGCGCCGGGCGATGCCATTGTTGTCACCGATCAGGATCATGAGGCCAATTCAGGCCCCTGGCGGCGCCTCGCGTCAGAGGGGCTGGAGCTGCGCGAATGGCGCCTGCGGCCGGAAACCGGCCTGCTGGACCCGGCCGATCTTGCGCCGCTGCTGGCCGATGGGGCCGTGCGCCTTGTGTGTTTTCCGCATTGTTCCAACGTGATCGGCGCGGTCAACCCGGTGGCGCAGATCGCGGGCATGGCGCGGGCGGCCGGCGCGCTGACCTGTGTGGACGGTGTCAGCTATGCGCCGCATGGCTTTCCGGACGTGGCGGCGCTGGGCGCCGACATCTACCTGTTTTCCAGCTACAAGACCTATGGCCCGCACCAGGGGCTGATGGTCATCCGCCGTGATCTGGCAGAACAACTGCCCAACCAGGGCCATTTCTTCAACGGGGGCACCGCCACCAAGCGGCTGACGCCCGCGGGGCCGGATCACGCGCAGGTGGCCGCCAGTGCAGGCATGGCCGATTACATCGAGACGCTGGCCGGCCATCACGGCGTGCGGCCCGATCAGGTGCATGACCTGATGCGGGGGCATGAAACCGCGCTGTTGCAGCCCTTGCTGGATGCCCTGGCGGAGATGGGTCTGACACCGCTCGGCCCGATGGACGCGGCGGCGCGCGCGCCCACGGTGGCCGTTGTCACGCCCA
>CBFHYV010000012.1:0-26215 GCA_965660085.1 uncultured Paracoccaceae bacterium | reverse complement strand
GGCCGGGCAGGACACGCCCTGACCGGCCCCAAAGGCCGCGTAAGACGGCAGGCCTAGTCCCGGCGGGCGTCGCGCGGATAGGTGCCCAGGATTTCCAGCATGTCGGTGAAATAATCCAGCTCTTCCAAGGCGCGCTGCACCTCCGGGTCCTGGGGGTGGCCCTCGATATCGGCATAGAATTGCGTGGCCGTGAAGGACCCGCCCACCATGTAGCTTTCCAGCTTGGTCATGTTCACGCCATTGGTGGCAAAGCCGCCCATCGCCTTGTAAAGGGCGGCAGGAATGTTGCGCACCTGAAAGACAAAGCTGGTCATCATGCCATGATCGCCCCGGCGGGCATGATCGGGCTGCGGCGCCATTGTCAGGAACCGGGTGGTGTTGTTGCCCTCATCCTCGATATGGCGGGCCAGCACCTCCAGCCCGTAGATCTCGCCCGCCAGTTCGGACGCCAGCGCCGCAACGGCCGGCTCCGCGCGCTCGGCCACCAGCTTGGCGGATCCGGCGGTATCGGCGCCGGTGATGCGGTGGATGCCATGCTGCGTCAGAAAACGGCGGCACTGGCCCAGCAGAACCGTATGGCTCATGGCGTGGGTGATCTGGTCCAGCCGGGTGCCGGGCAGGGCCAGAAGGTTGATATGCACCCGGACGAAGGACTCCCCGATGATGTGCAACCCCGATCGCGGCAACAGCGAATGGATGTCGGCCACCCGCCCGTAGGTAGAGTTCTCCACCGGCAGCATGGCCAGATCCGCCTTGCCCGTGCGCACCGCCTCGATCGCGTCCTCAAAAGTGCGGCACGGCAGGGCCTCCAGGCCGGGATGGGCCTCTCGGCAGGCCTGATGGGAATAGGCACCCAGCTCCCCTTGAAAGGCGATGATCCGGCTCATGGGTTGTTCCTTGTGCAGTTTTTTGCCCCTGTCGGGCGTTTGGTCGCGGTTTCTACACCTTGCCGAACCGGGGGGGAAGCCGTAGATTCCCGCCGGAACGAAGCGATATTGGAAACGCGAGCAATGCTTGACACGATGACCTTCACAAAAGTTCTGGGCGGCTTCTGCGGGGCGCTGCTGATCTTCTTGCTGGGCAAATGGGGTGCGGAAACCCTGTATCATGTTGGCGACAAGGGCCATGGCGACGGCGAGCTGCATCAGGCCTACGTGATTGACACCGGATCTGACGAACCGGCCGAAGCCGCGCCCGAGGTGGACCTTGCCACCGTCCTGGCCAATGGCGATGCCGGCAAAGGCGAACGCGTCTGGAGCAAATGCCGCGCCTGCCACAAGCTGGAAGAAGGCGCCAATGGCACCGGACCGCACCTGTATGGGGTGGTGGGCCGCACTGTCGGCGCAGTTGACGGCTTCGGCTACTCCGGCGCGCTGAGCGAGGCCGCCGATGTCTGGACGCCCGAAAACCTCTATGCCTTCCTGGAAAGCCCGCGCAGCTATGCGCCCGGCACCACGATGGCCTTCGCCGGCCTGAACAAATCCGAAGACCGCGCGAACCTGATTGCCTATCTGGATACCTTCGGCAACTGATCCGCGCCGCGCAGGACATGCCAAGGCCGCTGCCCCGATGGGCGGCGGCCTTTTTCTTTGCACCGCATGGGCTTGTGCTGACGCATTCTCAACTTGAATGTGATCTGCCCCGCACCATACCTTATCACGCAGGATGGTGACACAGCGGGAGAGAGAGATGCACAGCAAGGCAGCACCGGCCCCACAGGGTGGTTTCGCGGCCCGATTGGCGGCGTTTGCCGTATCGGCGGCACTGGTTCTTGGCGCCAGCCAGGCCTGGTCCAGCGGCCATGGCGATGCCGAAGGGATCATCCGCGCGCATGGTGTCTCTACCTTCGGAGAGCTGAAATACGGCCCCGATTTCACGCATTTCGACTATGTGAACCCCGATGCGCCCAAAGGTGGCGAATATTCCACCTGGGCCTTCGGCACGTTTGACAGCCTGACCCCCTATATCCTGAAGGGCAACGCCGCCTCC
This sequence comes from uncultured Paracoccaceae bacterium, assembly GCA_965660085.1. Taxonomy (GTDB): domain Bacteria; phylum Pseudomonadota; class Alphaproteobacteria; order Rhodobacterales; family Rhodobacteraceae; genus CBFHYV01. Next base: position 24,226 of record CBFHYV010000012.1, on the reverse strand, counting down.
CTGTCCACGGTGTTCTATGACACGCTGCTGACCGGCAATCTGGAAGAACCCGACGCCATGTATGGCCTGCTGGCCCATACCGTCGAATATCCGCCCAACCGCGAATGGGCGATCTTCTACATGCGGCCGGAGGCCCGCTTTCGGGATGGCACGCCCGTCACGGCCCATGACGTGGTGTTTTCCTATGAGGTGCTGCGCGACAAGGGCCGCCCGATCTACAAGACCACCTTTGCCGATTTCCAAAGCGTCGAGGCGCTGGATGACCTGACGGTGAAGTTCACCTTCAACCCCGAAGGCCCGCTGCGCGAATTGCTGATGACAGCCGGCGGCATCCCGGTGTTCTCCCGCGCCTATTACGCCGATCGGGACTTTGCCGAAAGCGCGCTTGAGGCGCCCATGGGCTCTGGCGCCTATGACCTGCTCAGCGTCGATCCGGGCCGGTCCGTCGCCTATCAGCGGCGCGAGGATTACTGGGCCCGCGATCTGCCGGTGAACCGGGGCAGCAACAATTTCGATGTGCTGAAGGTGGAATATTTCGCCGATTACACCAGCGCGTTCGAGGCCTTCAAGGGCGGCGCCTATGCCTATCGGGAGGAGTTCCTGTCCCGGCTCTGGGCCACGTCTTATGATTTTCCCGCCGTGCAGGACGGCACCGTGAAAGTGGAAACCCTGCCCGATGGCCGCCCGGCAGGCACGCAAGGGTTCTGGTTCAACATGCGCCGGGACAAGTTCCAGGACCCGGCAGTGCGCGAAGCCCTTGGCATGGCCTTCAACTTTGAATGGTCCAATGAATCGCTGTTCTACGGGCTGTATGACCGCACGGACAGTTTCTGGGAAAACTCCGCCACGCTTCAGGCCGAAGGGATGCCGACGCAGGCAGAGCTTGCCCTGCTGGAGCCGCTGCGCGCGGACCTGCCGGAGACGGTGTTTACCGAACCCGCCTTCACGCCCACAACCTCCAGCGCGGCGGATCTGGCGGACCGGCGGCAGTTGCGGCGCGCGGCGCGGCTGCTGGAATCGGCGGGCTGGATCGTTGGCGATGACGGGGTGCGCACCCGTGCCGGACAGCGCCTGACGGTCGAGATCCTGAATGACAGCCCCAGCTTTGACCGGGTGATCACCCCCTATATCGAAAACCTCCGCCGCCTGGGCGTGGACGCCAGCATGAACCGCGTGGACCCGGCCGAGGCGCAGGAGCGTGAAAAGAACTTCGACTATGACATCGTCACCCAGCGCTTTTCCATGAGCCAGACGCCCGGGGATGAGCTGAAACAGATCTTCGGCTCTGACTCCGCGAATGTGCCGGGGTCTGTCAATGTCTCTGGCCTGGCCAACCCGGCGGTGGACAAGCTGATCCGCGTGATCGCCGATGCCGAAAGCCGAGAGGCGTTGGACACCGCCGTGCGCGCCCTGGACCGGGTGCTGCGCGCGCTGCATATCTGGGTGCCGCAGTGGTACAAGGGCGTGCACAACATCGCCTATCTGGATATCTATGCGCGGCCCTACACGGACACGCCGCCGCCGCTCAGCCTCGGCGTGGCGTCGATCTGGTGGTATGACGCGGACAAGGCCGAGGCGCTGCGCGCCGCCGGCAAGCTGTAAGCGCCGCACGCCATGGGCGCCTATATCCTTCGCCGATTGTTGCTGGTGGTGCCCACGCTGCTGGGCATCATGATCATCAACTTCGCCCTTGTGCAATTTGTGCCCGGCGGCCCCATTGAACAGATCCTGGCCCAGATGGAGGGCCAGGGCGACGTGTTCGAAGGCATCGCGGGCGGCGGGGGCGATGGCGGCGGCGGCTCCTCCTCCGGGTCGGAGGATTACGCCGGCGCGCGTGGCCTGCCGCCGGATTTCATCGCGGAGCTTGAGCGCGAATTCGGCTTTGACAAGCCGCCGCTGGAACGGTTCCTCAACATGCTGTGGAACTACATGACGCTGGATTTCGGAGAGAGCTATTTTCGCTCCATCTCCGTCATCGATCTGGTGTTGGAAAAGATGCCCGTGTCCATCAGCCTTGGGCTATGGTCCACCTTGATCGCCTATCTGGTGTCCATCCCGCTGGGCATCGCCAAGGCGGTGCGCGATGGCACGCGGTTTGACACCTGGACCTCCGCCGCCATCATTGTGGCCTATGCCATCCCCGGCTTTCTGTTCGCCATCCTGCTGCTGGTGCTGTTTGCCGGCGGCTCCTACCTGCAGATCTTCCCGCTGCGGGGGCTGACCTCCGACAACTGGGAGGAGCTGAGCATGTTCGGCAAGGTTGCGGACTATTTCTGGCACATCACGTTGCCGGTGCTGGCCAGCACAATCTCTGCCTTTGCCACGCTGACCCTGCTGACCAAGAACAGCTTTCTGGACGAGATCAAGAAACACTACGTCATGACCGCCCGCGCCAAGGGCCTGCCGGAACGGCAGGTGCTCTATGGCCATGTGTTCCGCAATGCCATGCTGATCGTGATCGCGGGCTTTCCTGCGGTGTTCATCGGCGTGTTCTTTTCCGGCAGCCTGATCATCGAGACGATCTTCAGCCTGGACGGCCTGGGCCGCCTGGGCTTTGAGGCCGCGGTGAAGCGGGATTATCCGGTGATCTTCGGCACGCTGTTCATCTTCGGCCTGATCAGCCTGGTGGTGGGGATCCTGTCGGACCTCATGTATGTGATCGTCGATCCCCGGATCGACTTTGAAAAGCGGGAGGGCTGAGGGCATGAGCGCACTCCATGACACCACGGCCGCCGCCACACCGGCCCAAACGGCGCCAGAGCCGCGCCGGGGATGGTTCCGCATGTCCCCGCTGACCCGGCGGCGCTGGCAGAATTTCTGCCGCAACCGGCGGGCCTATTGGTCCCTGATAATCTTTTCGATCCTGTTCGGCCTGTCGCTATGTGCCGAATTCATCGCCAATGACAAACCCATCCTGGTCAGCTATCGCGGAGAGTTGCGCGCGCCCATCTTCGCCTTCTACCCTGAAACGGCCTTTGGCGGCGATTTCCGGACCGAGGCCGCCTATTCCGACCCGGAGGTGCAATGCCTGATCCGCACCGGCGGGCTGGACAGCTGCTTTGATGACCCGGAGGGGCTGATCGCGCAGGTGGCCGCCGGTGGCACCCTGGATGGCGATTTCCACAAGGGCTGGATGCTGTGGCCGCCCATTCCCTATGACTACTCCACCCCCGTGGACCGGCCCGGCGCGGCCCCCCTGCCCCCCAATGGGCAGAACCTGCTGGGCACGGATGACACCAAGCGCGATGTGCTGGCCCGCGTGATCTACGGCTTTCGCCTGTCCATCCTGTTCACGCTGATCGTGACGGTTTGCGCCAGCACCATCGGCATCATCGCCGGGGCGTTGCAGGGCTATTTCGGTGGCTGGCTGGACCTGATCTTCCAACGCATCATCGAAATCTGGAGCGCGACGCCCAGTCTGTATATCATCATCATCCTCTTCGCGATCCTGGGGCGAAGTTTCTGGCTGCTGGTGTTTCTTACCATCCTCTTTGGCTGGACGGCGCTGGTGGGCGTGGTGCGGGCGGAATTCCTGCGCGCGCGCAACCTGGAATATGTGCGCGCGGCCAAGGCGCTGGGGGTCAGCAACTGGACCATCATGTTCCGCCACATGCTGCCCAATGCCATGGTGGCCACGGTCACCATGCTGCCCTTCATCGTGACGGGCACGATCTCCACCCTGGCGGGGCTGGATTTTCTGGGCTTCGGCCTGCCCTCGTCCGCGCCCTCCCTGGGGGAGCTGACCTTGCAGGCCAAACAGAACCTGCAGGCGCCCTGGCTGGGGTTCACGGCCTTTTTCGTCTTTGCCGCGATGCTGTCGCTGCTGGTCTTCATCTTTGAAGGCGTGCGCGACGCGTTTGACCCAAGAAAGACCTTTCAATGACCGCACTACTGGATGTCCGGGACCTTTCGGTTCGCTTTCGGCAGGATGGCACCCTGGTGGAGGCCGTGCGCGGCGTGTCCTTCCAGGTGCAGCGCGGCGAAACGGTTGTTCTGGTGGGGGAAAGCGGGTCCGGCAAATCCGTCACCGCGCTGTCCACCGTGCAACTGCTGGGTGAGGCGGCGGAGGTGTCCGGCCATGTCAGCTGGATGGGCAAGCAGCTGACCGGCGCGCCGGAGGCAGAGCTGCGCCGCATCCGGGGCAATGACATCAGCTTCATCTTCCAGGAGCCGATGACATCGCTGAACCCGCTGCATACGTTGGAAAAGCAGCTGTCTGAATCCATCGCCCTGCACCAGGGGCTGACGGGGGATGCCGCGCGGGCGCGGATCGTGCAATTGTTGCACAAGGTCGGCATCCGCGACCCCGAAAGCCGCCTGGGCGCCTATCCGCACCAGCTGTCCGGCGGGCAGCGCCAGCGCGTGATGATCGCCATGGCCCTGGCCAACGGGCCAGAGCTGTTGATCGCGGATGAGCCGACCACGGCGCTGGACGTGACCATTCAGGCGCAGATCCTGGACCTGCTGATGCGGCTGAAAGAGGAAGAAGGCATGAGCCTGCTCTTCATCACGCATGATCTGGGCATCGTGCGTCGCTTTGCTGACCGGGTCTGCGTGATGCAACAGGGCCGGATTGTTGAAACCGGGCCGGTGGACCGCATCTTTGACGCGCCGGAACACCCCTATACGCGCAAACTGCTGGCCGCCGCAGCCGTGGGCCGGCCAGAGCCCGTGCCCCAGGATGCCGATGCCGTGGTGCAGGCGCAGAACATGCGCGTGTGGTTCCCCATTCAGAAAGGCCTGCTGCGCCGCACCGTGGGCCATGTGAAGGCCGTGAATGACGCCAGCTTTTCCGTCCGCGCCGGGGAAACCCTGGGCATCGTGGGGGAATCCGGCTCTGGCAAGACAACGCTGGCGCTGGCGCTGATGCGGCTGATCGGGTCAGAGGGCGGCCTGAGCTTCGAGGGTGAGGACATTCGCGGCCTGAACACCCGCGCGCTGCGGCGGCTGCGGGCGCGGATGCAGATCGTGTTTCAGGACCCCTTCGGCTCGCTCAGCCCCCGCATGACCTGCGAGCAGATCATCGCCGAAGGGCTGGCCGTGCATGGCAGCCCCGATGGCCGCCCCCACCGCGCCGCGGTGGAGGAGGTGATGCAGGAGGTCGGGCTGGACCCTGCCACCATGCACCGCTATCCGCATGAATTCTCCGGCGGGCAGCGTCAGCGCATCGCCATCGCCCGCGCCATGGTCTTGCGGCCGCGGATGGTGGTGCTGGATGAGCCGACCTCGGCGCTGGACATGACCGTGCAGGTGCAGGTGGTGAACCTGCTGCGCGACTTGCAGCGCAAGCACCGGCTGGCCTATGTCTTCATCAGCCATGACCTGAAGGTCGTGCGCGCCATGAGCCACAAGGTGCTGGTTATGAAACAGGGGGATGTGGTGGAATCCGGCCCGGTGGACCAGATTTTCGATGCGCCGCAACACCCCTATACCCGCGCGCTGCTGGCCGCGGCGCTGGATCATGCGGCCTGAGGCCACGCGCCAGCCCGGTGGCCGCAGGGTCAGATCGCGTGGCTGTGGCCCGCGCGGCTGAGGTCGTATTCGTCAAAGCTGCGCGCGATCATGCGGGTCAGCGCGCGTGCCTTGGGCGGCACGAACAGCCCGGCATCGCTGATCTCCAGCAGCCCGTCGAATTCGGCATTCACCGCATCGAACCGCTGGCGCAGGGCGGCGGCGGAGATGTCGAAGCTCTGCGTGATCTCCTGGGTGGAGATGCGGAAATCGCACATCAATGCCTCGATCAGGCGGGCGCGCAACAGGTCCTCACCGGCGAAGGCATGGCCGCGCGAGGCGGAAAACTGCCCCGCCCGGATCGCCGTGCCATAGGCGGAGGTGGCCGGGTTGTTCTGGGCATAGCCCTGCGGAAAGCGCGAGATTGACGAGGCGCCAACACCGATCAGCACCTCTGCGGTGTCATCGGTGTAGCCCTGGAAATTGCGCCGCAAGCTGCCGTTGCGCTGCGCGGTTTCCAGCCCGTCACCCTTCAGGGCGAAATGGTCAATGCCGATTTCGGCGTAATTGTCCCACAGGAACAACTGCCGCGCGACCTCGAACAGCTCCAGCCGGGCCTCCGGGCGGGGCAGCGCGTCAGACGGGATCATCTGCTGGCGCTTGGCCATCCAGGGCACATGGGCATAGCCATAAAGCGCCACGCGATCGGGCGCGAAGGACAGCAGCTTTTGCACGGATTCGGTGATGCGGGCGTTGGACTGGTCCGGCAGACCGAACAGGATATCGGCGTTCAGGCTGCGGATGCCGCGTGCGCGGATCATGTCCACGGCCTTGCGCGTGACCTCATAGCTCTGGATGCGGCCGATGGTGCGCTGGATGTCCTCGTTGAAATCCTGGATGCCGATGGAGGCGCGGGTCATCCCCGCGGCGCTCAGCGCATCCATGCGCGGCTCGTCGATCTCGTTGGGATCGATCTCGACGGAGAATTCTGCATCCTCGGCAAACTCCGCAACGTTGCGGATGGCGGCGGCGAGATCGGTCATCATTTCAGGGGTCAGCAGGGTCGGCGTGCCGCCGCCCCAATGCAGGCGCGACAGTTTGACGCCATCCGGCAGGCGCGCCGCCAGAAGGGTCAATTCCTGCTTCACGACCTCCAGATAGGCGGCCACGGGCGAGGCCGTTTGCGTGCCTTGCGTCCGGCAGGCGCAGAACCAGCAAAGCCTGCGACAGAAGGGAATATGCACATAAAGCGATATATGCGCCCCTTCCGGAATGGCCTGAACCCATGACGAAAACTCCGCCGCGCCGACCGCGTCAGAGAAATGCGGGGCCGTCGGATAGCTGGTGTAGCGCGGCACTTTCGCGTCGAACAGACCAAGGGCGGAAAGTTGTTTTCTGCTTATCATACTGCTAGCCTTACATTCGTCACGGGAGCGAAACCTTGACACAGATCAATCCCCGAGAGGCCCATGCTGAACCAGAAGGAAGGTGCCATTGCACCGGAATGCGCAGAATGCCCAATCCGGCACCGTGCGGTTTGCGCCCGTTGCGAAGCGGATGAGCTGTCGCGGCTGGAAGAGATCAAGTATTACAGGAAGTTCGAGGCCGGCCAGACAGTGATCTGGTCTGGCGATCGGATGGATTTTGTAGGCTCGGTCGTCTCCGGCATAGCATCGCTGACGCAGACGATGGAGGACGGCCGCACCCAGATGGTCGGCCTGCTGCTGCCCAGTGATTTCGTGGGCCGTCCGGGCCGCGAAACCGCCGCCTATGACGTTGTGGCCACCACTGATCTGGTCATGTGCTGTTTCCGCAAGTCGCCCTTTGAATCCATGATGACCCGCACGCCGCATATCTCTCAGCGGTTGCTGGAAATGACGCTGGACGAGCTGGACGCGGCGCGGGAATGGATGCTGGTGCTGGGCCGCAAGACCGCGCGGGAGAAGATCGCCTCGCTGCTGTCCATCATCGCGCGGCGCGACGCATCCGTGAACATGCGCGTGGCCGATGGTCCGCTGGTGTTTGATCTGCCGCTGACGCGGGAGGCCATGGCCGATTACCTGGGCCTGACGCTGGAAACGGTCAGCCGCCAGATCTCGGCCCTGCGCCGGGATGGCGTGATCGAGCTTGCGGGCAAGCGGCACGTCACCGTGCCTGACATGGGCCGCCTACTGGATGAAGCGGGCGATGACGGGGATGGCGGCGTCTTCAGCTGACATCTGACGGTTATGCAGGGGGCGGAAGTGCATCGCGCCCCCATGCACGCCCTAATGGGCCATGAACACCGGGATTTCGGCCTGTTCCAGGATGTTGCGGGTTGCGCCACCCAGAATCGCTTCGCGGAAGCGCGAATGGCCATAGGCCCCCATCACGATCAGATCCGCCTGCATGTCCGCGGCATGGCGCAACATCACGTCCGACACGCGCGGCAAAGTCTTGGACAGCACGTCGATCTCTGTCTTGACGCCGTGGCGCGCCAGGAATTGTGACAGCAGCCCGCCGGGATCAGACCGGTTCGGCCCGTGCTGCGGCGGGTCGATCACCACAACATGCACCGATTGCGCCGTTTTCAGCACCGGCAGCGCGGCCTTGACCGCCCGCAGCGCCTCATCGCCCTCATTCCAGGCGATCAGCACCCGGCCGGGGTCCGCTTTTGGCTCCACATCGTCCGGCACGACGAGCACGGGGCAGTTGCCCTCGAACAGCGCGCCTTCGATCACGGGTTCCAGCTCGGCGCCATGCGACTCGCCATAGGGTTTGGGCAGCACCGTCAGATCACAGAATCGGGCGTGGCCGGCCACATGGCGGCCAATGTCGGCCAGCTGGGCCACACCATGCTGCACGGACCACCGCGCGAAAGAGCCCTTGAGCTGCGCGCGTGCCTGCTCTCCCAGAAGCTCGGCCTCGGCCGTGGCGCGCGACAGGGTTTCCTGGATCACGACAGAATTCGCACCCGCGTAGTAATAGCCCGTCTGGGTGCGATCCACGCCGAAACACAGAACCTCCAGATGGGCATCCATCTGAATGGCCAGCGCCTCGGCATGCGCGACCGAGGAATGGACCAGTGCAGGGTCCGTCAAGACACAGAACAGGGATTTATAGGCCACGGGAACGCTCCTCCGTTTTGGTTGTGGCCTCACCCTATCCCTTCGCCGGGGCGCGCACATTGACGCGGGTCAAATGCCGGGTGGCCCCGTCTTGATGCAGATCAAGGAGAAGCGGTGCCCGAGATGCGCATTAACGGAACAGTCTAAAACCGCTCGCGCGGGCCAGAATCGTGCGGGTCAGACGAAGGGACGAAAAATGACAAACTATATCAAGCTGATCGTGCTTGGTCTGGTCACGCTGTTCGCGATGATCGCGACCAATTTCGCGCGCGATCTGGCCTATCAAGTCCACGCCATCATCGTGATGCTCGTGGCCGGCGGACTGTTCTTGTGGACACTTCGGCGTACGGATGAACCCGTGCCCGCGGCGGTGCTGGAGACCAGCTACATGGATGACGTGGTGCGCTACGGCGTGATCGCCACGGCGTTCTGGGGCGTGATCGGCTTCATCGCCGGCACGTTCATCGCCACACAGCTGGCCTTTCCGCAGCTCAACTTTGACTGGGCGCAGGGCTATCTGAACTTTGGCCGGCTGCGGCCGCTGCACACATCTGCGGTGATCTTTGCCTTTGGTGGCAACGCGCTGATCGCGACCTCCTTCTACGTCGTTCAGCGCACTTCCGCCGCACGTCTGTGGGGCGGTAACCTCGCGTGGTTCGTGTTCTGGGGCTATCAGCTGGTCATCGTGATCGCGGCCACCGGCTATCTGCTGGGTGCGACGCACGGCCAGGAATATGCCGAACCTGAATGGATTGCCGACTGGATGCTGACGATTGTCTGGCTGGCCTATCTGGCCGTGTTCCTGGGCACCATCGTGAAGCGCAAGGAGCCGCACATCTATGTGGCCAACTGGTTCTACCTGAGCTTCATCATCACCGTTGCCATGCTGCATGTGTTCAACAACCTGGCCATCCCGGTGTCCATCTGGGGCTCCAAATCGGTTCAGGTGTTCTCCGGCGTGCAGAACGCGATGACGCAGTGGTGGTATGGCCACAACGCCGTGGGCTTCTTCCTCACCGCGGGCTTCCTGGGCATGATGTACTACTTCATCCCCAAGCAGGCCGAACGCCCCGTGTTCAGCTACAAGCTGTCCATCATCCACTTCTGGGCGCTGATCTTCATCTACATCTGGGCCGGTCCGCACCACCTGCACTACACCGCGCTGCCTGACTGGGCCTCGACCCTTGGCATGGTGTTCTCGATCGTGCTGTGGATGCCGTCCTGGGGTGGCATGATCAACGGCCTGATGACCCTGGCCGGTGCCTGGGACAAGCTGCGCACCGATCCGGTGATCCGCATGATGGTGATCTCCGTGGGCTTCTACGGCATGTCCACCTTCGAAGGCCCGATGATGTCGATCCGCGCGGTCAACTCGCTCAGCCACTATACCGACTGGACGATCGGTCACGTGCATTCCGGCGCGCTTGGCTGGAACGGCATGATCACCTTCGGCGCGCTGTACTTCCTGGTGCCGAAACTGTGGAACCGCCAGCGCCTGTATTCGCTGTCCATGGTGTCCTGGCACTTCTGGCTGGCGACCATCGGCATCGTTCTCTACGCGGCATCCATGTGGGTGACCGGCATCATGGAAGGCCTGATGTGGCGCGAAGTGGATGCCAACGGCTTCCTGGTCAACGCCTTTGCCGACACCGTGGCCGCCAAGTTCCCGATGTATGTGGTCCGTGCGATGGGCGGTGGCCTGTATGTCGCCGGTGCGCTGATCATGTGCTACAACCTGTGGATGACCGTTAAGCGTTCGCCGGCCGTCGAGGCCAGCTCCGCCGCGGCCCATGCCACCCCGGCCGAATAAGGAGACCGGATCATGGCAATTCTCGACAAACACGCGGTTCTGGAAAAGAACGTCACGCTGCTGGCCATCTTCGCCTTCCTGGTGGTGACCATCGGCGGGCTGGTGCAGATCGTGCCGCTGTTCTACCTGGAAAACACCATCGAGGATGTGGACGGCATGCGCCCCTACACCCCGCTGGAGCTGACGGGCCGTGAAATCTATCTGCGCGAAGGCTGCTATGTCTGCCACAGCCAGATGGTGCGCCCCATGCGCGACGAGGTGGAACGCTATGGCCACTACAGCCTGGCGGCGGAATCCATGTATGACCACCCCTTCCAGTGGGGCTCCAAGCGGACAGGTCCTGACCTGGCCCGCCTGGGCGGCCGGTATTCCGACGACTGGCATGTGGACCACCTGCGCGATCCGCAATCCGTGGTGCCCGAATCCGTGATGCCGAAATATGGCTTCCTGGAACAAACGCTGCTGGACGGCGAATATATCGGGGATCTGATGGCAACCCATGCCTTCGTCGGTGTGCCCTATACCGACGAGATGCTGGAAAACGCGCGTCTGGACTTTGCCGCACAGGCAGACCCGGACAGCGATTTCGACGGGTTGATGGAGCGCTACGGTGAAAAGGTGAACGTGCGCAACTTCGACGGTCAGCCGGGTGTGTCCGAGGCCGACGCGCTGATCGCCTATCTGCAGATGCTGGGCACGCTGGTGGATTTCTCCACCTTCACGCCTGACGCAAGCCGCTGAGGAGACGCAAGATGGACACCTATTCCTTCCTGCGTCACCTCGCAGACAGCTGGGGCCTGCTGGCGATGTTCGCCTTCTTCGTGGGGATCGTGATCTGGGCCTTCCGGCCCGGGTCCAAGCAGGTCCATGACGACGTGGCGAACATCCCGTTCCGCCACGAGGACAAACCCGCCGCAGACAAGGAGGCGAGGACATGAGCAACAAACGCAAGGACGACCTGGATTATGAAACCACCGGCCACGAGTGGGACGGGATCCAGGAATACAACAAGCCTTTGCCGAAATGGTGGCTCTACACCTTCTATGCCTGCATCGTCTGGGGCGTGGGCTATTCCATCGCCTACCCCGCATGGCCGGGCATCAGCAGCGCCACAAGCGGCCTGCTGGGCTTTTCCACCCGCGGCCAGGTGGCCGAGGAGATCGCCCGCGTCGAGGCCGCCAATGCCGAGATCAACGCGCAGCTGGCCAGCGTGGACCTGACGGAGATCTCCGGCGATCCCAACCTGCACGGCTATGCCCAGAACGCGGGCGCAGCGGTGTTCCGGACGTGGTGCGCCCAGTGCCACGGCTCCGGTGCGGCGGGGGCCAAGGGCTATCCCAACCTGCTGGACGATGACTGGCTGTGGGGCGGCACGATCGAGGACATCCACACCACGATCAGCGTCGGCATCCGCTATCAGGAAACCGACCCCGACTGGATGCGTCAGTCCGAAATGCCGGCCTTTGGCCGGGATGAGCTGCTGGGCGAGGACGAGATCCACGCCGTGGTGAACTACGTCATGTCCATGTCCGGCACGCAGCCGCAGGATGCCTCCGTGGTCGAGACCGGCCAGCAGGTGTATCTGGACAACTGCGCCGCCTGTCACGGTGACGAGGGCAATGGCGACATCTACCAGGGTGCGCCGCAGCTCAATGACGCCATCTGGCTCTATGGCGGCGATTACGACACGCTGCGTGAAACCGTCTGGAACTCTCGCTATGGCCGTATGCCCGCCATGGGCGGCGCTGACCTGACCGAGGCCGAGATCCGCGCCGTGGCCGCCTATGTCCACGGTCTGGGCGGCGGCGAGTCCATGAACTGACAGGTTTCCCGGCGGCCCCGCAGGCCGCCGGGACCGCGCCGGCCACCCATTCTGTTCGCGCGTTTCCTGGGTGGTCGGCGCTCTTTACAGCCGGGCCTTATGGCCCGGCTTTTTTCTTTGATGCCAGCCCCTTGGCGGATCACTCTCCGCGGGCTGCCGGGCTTTGCGCGCTAAAGCTGATTGCAAGATGTAGAAATTGATGCAGGTCAATGTGCCGGCGCGGCCAAGCTGGAACATATACGTCAGATCCTTCTTCCAGAACCGGAGCGAATCCGTCGTGTCCAATTCAGACCAACCTGCACCCAGCCTCTATGCCGCGCGCGAGCCGATCTTCCCCCGGCGCGTCAGCGGCAAGTTCCGCAACCTCAAATGGGTTCTGATGATCCTGATGCTGGGGATCTACTACGTCACCCCATGGCTGCGCTGGGATCGTGGCCCGGCGCTGCCCGATCAGGCGGTTCTGGTGGACCTGGCCAACCGCCGCTTCTTCTTTTTCTGGATCGAGATCTGGCCGCATGAATTCTACTTCATCGCCGGCCTGCTGATCATGGCGGGCCTGGGGCTGTTCCTGTTCACCTCCGCGCTGGGGCGCGTGTGGTGCGGCTATGCCTGCCCGCAAACCGTCTGGACGGATCTGTTCATCCTGGTGGAACGCTGGATCGAAGGCGACCGCAACGCGCGCCTGCGCCTGCACCGCCAGCAAAAGATGGATTTCCGCAAGCTGCGCCTGCGGCTGACGAAATGGGTGGCGTGGTTCCTGATCGGCCTGGCCACGGGCGGCGCCTGGGTGTTCTACTTCGCCGATGCGCCGACGCTGCTGGTGAACCTGGTGACGCTGAACGCCCATCCGGCGGCCTACACCACCATGCTGATCCTGACGGCCACCACCTTCTTCTTCGGCGGCTTCGCGCGGGAACAGATCTGCATCTACGCCTGCCCCTGGCCCCGCATCCAGGCCGCGATGATGGACGAAGACACCCTGACCGTGGGCTACCGTGACTGGCGCGGCGAGCCGCGCGGCAAGCATCGCAAGAGCGAAGGCGCAGAGCAGTTGGGCGATTGCATCGACTGCATGGCCTGCGTCAACGTCTGCCCCATGGGCATCGACATCCGCGATGGCCAGCAGCTGGAATGCATCACCTGCGCGCTGTGCATCGACGCCTGCGATGACGTGATGGCCAAACTGGGCAAGGAACGCGGGCTGATCGATTACCTCGCGCTGTCGGACGAACCGCGCGAACGCGAAGGCAACACGCCCCGCCCGATCTGGCAGCATGTGTTCCGCGTGCGCACCATGATGTATACCGCGCTTTGGGCGGCGGTGGGCATCGGGCTGGTCTTTGCCCTGTTCGTCCGCCCCGAGATCGAGATGACCGTGGCCCCGGTGCGCAACCCCACCTTCGTCACGCTCTCGGACGGGTCCATCCGCAACACCTATGACGTGCGGCTGCTCAACAAGCATGGCGAGGACCGCCCCTTCCGCATCAGCCTGACGGGCGACAACACCCTGCGCGTCCAGCTGGAGGGCACGCCCTATGAATCCGTGCTGGTGCCCGCCAATGAAACCTACCTGCAGCGCGTCTATGTCGTCGCGCCGCCCTCATCCCAGGCCGCCGCATCGGAACGCACGCCGTTCCGCTTCTGGGTCGAGGATCTCACCAATGGCGATCGCGCCTACAATGACACCATCTTCAACGGGAGGAACAACTGATGACCGCAGACCGAAAGCTGACGGGTTGGCACGTCTTGTTCATATTCGTCGGGGCCTTTGGCGTGATCATCACGGTCAACCTGACGCTGGCCTTCAACGCCGTGCGCACCTTTCCGGGGCTGGAGGTCGACAACTCCTACGTCGCCAGCCAGACATTCGATGCCCGGCGTGACGCGCAGCTGGCCCTGGGCTGGACCGTGGGGGCGGAGTATGCCGGTGACCGGCTAGTGCTGTCCATCACGGACCGCGCCGGACAGCCGGTGCAGATCGAGCGTATGGAAGCCACCCTTGGCCGCGCCACCCATGTAAAGGATGACCGCACGCCGGCCTTCGTCTTTGACGGAACCGCCTATGTGGCCGCGGAACGGTTGGCGCCCGGTAACTGGAACCTGCGGATGAAGGCCATCGCGCCCGATGGCACAATGTTCCAGCAGCGCATCCCGATCTACGTGCGCGGCTGACCCCCGGCCAGAATGACCGGCGGGGCGCGCCATGCGCCCCGCCGCCCTTGCCGCCAAGGCCATCCCGCCAAGGCCCGGCCGCCCCCGGCGGCCCCAAACATCCCCCTTCGCCCGCAGGACCCGTGATGACAGCCGAAGCCCGCCCCCAGATCAGCGCATGCCCCGCCTGCATGGCAGCCCCCGCCGCCGAGGCCATCGCCGCGCAAGCGGCAGAGCTGGACCGGCCGGACATCATGCTCTCGCTGCCGGGGATCCATTGCGCCGTCTGCATCGCCACGGTCGAAGGCGCCCTGCGCGCCACACCGGGTGTGGAGGAGGCGCGCGTGAACCTGACGCTGAAGCGCGCGCAGATCACCGCCGCCCCGGATGTGACAGCCGATGCGCTGATCCAGGTGCTCAAGGACGTGGGGCATGAGGCCCATGAGCTGGACAGCGCCACCATCCGCGCCACCGCCACGGACCGCGCCGGGCGTGACCTGCTGATGCGGCTGGCGGTGGCGGGCTTTGCCTCCATGAACGTGATGTTGCTGTCCATCGCCGTGTGGTCCGGCGCCGAAGGCCCGACACGCGACATGTTTCACTGGATTTCTGCCGCGATCACCCTGCCCACCATCGCCTTTTCCGCCCAGCCCTTCTTTCGCAACGCATGGCGGGCGCTGTCGGCGCGGCAGCTGAACATGGACGTGCCGATCAGCCTGGCGATCCTGCTGGCGGTGGGCACATCGCTTTGGGAAACCTCGCTGTCGGGCAAACATGCCTATTTCGATGCCGCCATCGCGCTGACCTTCTTTCTGCTGGCCGGGCGGTATCTGGACCACCGCACACGCTCCATCGCACGCAGCGCGGCGGAGGAGCTTGCCGCGCTGGAGGTGCCACGCGCCTGGCGGATTGGCCCCGATGGGGCCGAGACCCAGGTGCCCGTGGCCGAATTGCGCGCCGGCGATCTGTTGCGGGTGCGCCCCGGCGGGCGGATGCCCGTGGATGGCGTGATCGTCGATGGCGCGTCAGAGCTGGACCGCAGCCTGCTGACCGGCGAAACCCGCCCCATCCCCGCCGGACCGGGCCAGGACATCAGCGCGGGCGAGGTCAACCTGACCGGCCCGTTGACCATCCGCGCCACGGCCGTGGGCCGCGACAGCTCGCTGCATCGCATGGCGGATCTGGTGGCCATCGCGGAATCCGGGCGCTCGCGCTATACCTCGCTGGCGGACAAGGCCGCGAAGCTTTACGCGCCGGGGGTGCATATCCTGTCTGCGCTGGCCTTCGTGGGCTGGTATCTCTACGCCGGGGATCTGCGCGTGGCGCTCAACATCGCGGCGGCCGTGCTGATCATCACCTGCCCCTGTGCGCTTGGGCTGGCGGTGCCCGCGGTGACCACGGCGGCATCGGGGCGGCTGTTCCGCAAGGGCCTGCTGATCAAGGATGCCACCGCGCTGGAACGGCTGGCGCAGGTGGATACGGTGGTGTTTGACAAGACCGGCACCCTGACCACCGGCACGCCGGAACTGTCCAATTTTGACAGCTTCACCCGGACCGAGCTTGAGATCGCCGCGGCACTCGCCGCCGGGTCGGCCCATCCGCTGTCCCAGGCCATTGCGCAGGCCGCCGCCGCCGAAGGCATCCCGCCCGCCACGCTGGACGCACAGCGCGAAACCCCGGGCTATGGGAGCGAGGCGCGCTGGAACGGCGTGACCGTCCGGCTGGGCCGGGCGGATTGGGCCGGCGGCACGCCGCTGGATCAAACGGCGAGCTGGCTGAAAATTGGCAATGCCCCTGCCCGGCCCTTCCTGTTTTCCGACCAGTTGCGCCCCGGCGCGGCGCAGGCCGTTGCCGCGCTGAAAGACGCCGGGATGCGGGTCATCCTGCTGTCGGGTGACAGCCCGGGACCGGTAGAGGCCCTGGCCCGCCGGCTGGACATTCCGCAATGGGTGGCCCAATGCCTGCCCGCCGACAAGGCCGCGCGCATCACGGCCCTGACGCAGGAAGGCGCGCATGTGCTGATGGTGGGTGACGGGCTGAACGACACCGCCGCGCTGGCGGGGGCGCATGTCTCGATCTCTCCGGCCAGTGCGCTGGATGCGGCGCGCGTGGCCTCGGACATCGTGTTGCTGGGCACGGACCTCTCCCCCATTGCCGAGGCCGCCCGCACCGCCCGCAGCGCCACCCGCCGTATCCGCGAAAACTTCCGCATTGCAACGGTTTACAACGTGATCGCCGTGCCGCTGGCGGTGGCGGGGCTGTGCTCGCCGCTGATTGCCGCATTGGCCATGTCAGCCAGTTCGATTACCGTGTCGCTCAACGCGCTGAGATTGAGGTAAGCCATGAACGTGATCGCCTATCTGATCCCCATTTCGCTGGTGCTGGGGGGCGTCGGGCTGATGGCCTTTGTCTTTACCCTGCGCACCAACCAATATGATGACCCCGAAGGCGACGCACGGCGCATCCTGTCGGGCGAGTATGACGACCACCCCAAACCCTGATCCTCGTCAATGCCGGGGGGCGATACTTCCCGGTGCTCTCGGGCCGTCCGGCACCTGCTTGGCTGATCCTGCCATTGGCCCAGCGGCCTGTGAGATCGGGCGGTTGGTCAGCCGGCCTCTGGCCCCACAGGGGTGCATTCCACCCGCCGCGCCTGAAGCCGCCGGCAGGCCACATCGGCCATGTCGCGGGTCAGCCCGCGAAAGGCGGCATCAAACCCGCCCGAGGTCTGGTCCACGTCACGCACCGCACCGTCCAGCGTTTCGGTCTCCAACAGGGCAGTTTTCAACAGGGCCCGTTTGGCGTGAAAGGCGCTGGGATAGCGGCCCAGATGGATGCTCCATAGCCGTGCGCCGGATTGTGACGGGCGCTCCGCCACAATGCGCTCTGGCTCCGGGGCTGCGGCGTCCTGATCGGCCAGGTCGGGCACGATGGCCGCCATTTGCAGATCCTCTGGCCGGGCTTCCGGCCTGCGGGAGGCCACAGGTGCCTGCTGCCCGCTTTCGGCCAGAACGGCGCCGGCCATGGTCGTCGCCTCCTCGGTATCCGTCAGCTCCAGCGGGGTCGAGAGCGCCTCTGCAACGAGGCGGCTGACGATCTCCGCGGTCAGGGGGGTCTGCAGATCTGGGCTGGCCTGCCCGCGCGCCACGGGGCGCTTGCTGATCGTCACTGCGGCGCTGCCTTGGCGCACCGTCTTGGCCCCACGGCCATGCACCGGACTGCGGGACCGCACCGTGCGCATCAGCCCGGGATCCGAATTTCCGAAATAGGGCGGACGTTGCAAAGGCACAAAGGCCACGCGCCGCGGCGCACGGGTAAAGCCCAGATCCAGCAGCTCGGCCACGCGCTTGTTGCGGGTGGCCGTGGACCGCCCGCCAAAGACCGTGGCGATCACGCGTTTCTCCCCCCGCTCGGCGGAGGCGACGAGGTTGAACCCCGCCTTGCTGGTATAGCCGGTCTTGATCCCATCCGCGCCACGATAGCTAGACAGCAGGGCGCGATTTGTATGGCGTACGGTGCGCACACCGGCATCCGCCGTCTGGCGGGAGAACAAGTTGTAGTAATCGGGGTAGTCATAGATCACATGCCGCCCCAGGATGGTCATGTCCCGCGCCGTGGACAGATGCCCCGATTGCGTCAGGCCGTGCGCGTTGCGGAAGGTGGTGTTCTTCATCCCCATGGCGCGGGCCGTGCGGTTCATGCGGCGCACGAAGGCCTCGTTGGAGCCGGAAATCGCCTCGCCAATCGCGGTGGCGGCATCATTGGCGGACCGCACCGCCGCGGCGCGAATCAGGTAGACCAGCTCGATCTCCTGGCCCGCGCGCAGGCCCAGCCGGGATGGCGGTTCCGCCGCGGCGCGGGCGCTGATGCGCACCTTTTCCCGCACGGAGATCTCGCCATTCTCGATCGCCTCAAAAGCGATATAGAGCGTCATCATCTTTGTCAGGGATGCCGGATGCAGGCGCGTATCCGCGTTGCGCGCGTGATACACCTTGCCCGTCCGGGCATCCATTACCATGGCCGCATAGGGCGCGGATGCCGCAACATGCGGCAGAAAACCTAGACACCACAGAACCGTAACCACCAACAGGCCCAAGCGGCCCGGCAAAAATCGCCGTCCCAGCACTGTCATTGCCATGTCTGCCTCTGCAACGCAGGGTTGAAACCCCCACGCAATTTCAATTTGAGGTCAGACTAACACAGCAATTTTTGCAAAAAAAGCATGGAAATCAGGGCTATTTGCGCAGGAATTCACCTTCTGCGCCACATCTTGTGGCTGCCCCCGCCACAGCCGCAAGACAGTCCATTTGGCGCGGATGCGCTCAGCCGATTTCCGCCACCAAATCGGGCAAGGCCGAAAGATCCGCAATCTCGCGGAAGCGGGGCTGGTCCTGCGGCACGGGCGCGGCCTCCAGGGCCCATTCCAGATCATGGGGCACATGCACCCCCCAGGCCCCGGCCTGCAGCGCCGGCCAGACATCCGATTTCAGTGAATTGCCCACCATCAGCGCGGCCTCGGCCCCACCCGGCAGGGGCGCGAAGATCCGCGCATAGACCTCTGCCCGCTTGTCGGACACGATCTCCACCTGGTCGAACAGCTCCCCCAGGCCGGATTGGGCCAGTTTGCGTTCCTGATCCAGCAGATCGCCCTTGGTGATCAGCACCAGCCGGTGGTCCGGCGCCAGCGCCCGCACCGCGGCCTCGGCATGGGGCAACAGCTCGATCGGGTGGCTGAGCATGTCGCGCCCCATGTCCAGGATCTCTCGCAGGATTTCGGCGCGCACTTGCGGGCCGGACAGATCCACCGCGGTTTCGATCATGGACAGCATGAAACCCTTGACCCCGAATCCATAGTGCCCAAGGTTGCGCCGCTCGGCCTCCAGCAGGCGCGCGTCCAGTTCAGGCGTGGGGGCGTGGTCTGACAGCAGATCGGCAAACCGGTCCTGGGTCATCTTGAAGACCCTCTCATTGTGCCACAGTGTGTCATCGGCATCGAAGGCGATTGTTCGCAGTTTCGTGACCATTGTCGTTCGCCCCTTTTGAAAAATCCGCGCGCCTGCTATATCCTTGCATTGGGTCGCGCAAAAGGCCCCGATACAGCGCATGGCCGAGGCAAATGATCGACAGCACGCTTGAAAATTGCACAGGCTTCACCCTTGGGCCGAAAGGCACCGGGGACGGAAACGAGGATACTGGCGTCGTTCTGGAAACGAAGCCCAAGACCAAACGTCCGCCGCTCTACAAGGTATTGATGCTCAATGACGATTACACGCCGATGGAATTCGTCGTGCATGTGCTGGAACGGTTCTTTGGCATGACCCACGCGCAGGCGTTTGAGATCATGCTGACCGTCCACAAGAAGGGCGTGGCCGTCGTCGGCGTGTTCAGCCATGAGATTGCGGAGACAAAGGTGGGCCAGGTGATGGATTTCGCCCGCCGTCATCAGCATCCGCTACAATGCACCATGGAAAAGGAGTGATCCCGCGCCATCCGGGCACCGGGATCCGATCATGTGGGACCGCGTGAGATACAGCCTTGACCGGGCGGGCCTGACCCTGCCTGGCCAAGGCCCAATCGCGCTTTTTGGCGCCGATGCGCCCTTTGACGCGCTGCCGCCCGACCGCGCCGAGGTCATTCAACCATTCAAACCCGCCGTGACGGTGATGCAGGCCGCGGGCTACCGTTGCCTGGCCGCGCCGCAGGGGCCTTATGCCGCCGCAATCGTCAGCCTGCCCCGCGCCCGCGACCGCGCGCAGGACTGGATTGCCCAGGCCTGTGCTGCCACACCCGGCGGCCTGGTGGTGGTGGACGGGGCAAAGACGGACGGTGCCGATGCCTTACTGAAGGCCGTGCGCGCCCGCGTGCCTGTCGATGCCGCCATATCCAAGGCGCATGGAAAATGCTTCTGGTTCACCGCCGGCCCGCAGTTTGAGGACTGGCGCCAGCCCCCGCGGCCCGCGCAGGATGGCTTCTGGACCGCGCCGGGTGTGTTTTCGGCGGACGGGCCGGACAAGGGCTCGCTTGCGCTTCTGGACGCCTTGGCCGAGGCGATGCCGGCAGGCCTGCATGGCGCAGTGGCCGATCTGGGCGCGGGCTGGGGCTTTCTGACCCGCGCGCTGCTGGCCTCCCCCGAGGTTCGCAGCCTGCACGCGGTTGAGGCCGATGGCCCCGCGCTGGACTGTGCGCAACGGGCCATAGCCGATCCCCGCGTGACCTGGCACTGGGCCGATGCAACCACCTGGCTGGCCCCGCAACTACTGGATGCCGTGGTGATGAACCCGCCCTTCCACACCGGGCGCACATCCGATCCCGCGCTTGGGGCGGCCTTCATTGCGGCGGCCGCCCGCCAATTGTCGCCACGCGGCGTCTTGTGGATGGTGGCCAACCGCCATCTGCCCTATGAGGCCGCTTTGAACGCGGCCTTCCGCACGGTTGAGGAACGCCCGGGCACGGCGGGCTTCAAGATCTTTCGCGCCGCCCATCCCCTGCGCACGCGGCCCTGACCAGACAGGAGACTCCCATGTCCTTTTCCATCGAAGGCAAGACTGCCATCGTCACGGGCGCGGCAAACGGCGTGGGCCTGGCCATTGCGCGGCATTTTCTGGAACGTGGCGCGCAGGTGATGCTGGCGGACATGGACGAAGCCCGCCTGCGCGATGAGCTGGGCGACAGCCCCGATGAATCCCGCGTGCGTTACTTCGCCGGGGACCTGCGCGAGCGTCTGACCCTGGCCAACCTGCTGTCCGCCACGCTGGATTCCTTTGACCGGGTCGATATCCTGGTAAACGGCTGCCGCCAGATCACACCGTCCGATCCGCTGGACCCGGAGGACACCTCCGTGGAGGTGTTGCTGGAACAAAACCTGCTGACGGCCTTCCGCCTGTCGCAAGTGGTGGCCAAACGCATGATCAAACAGGCCCAGAAAGCGCCCGAGGGCCACGCGGGGGCGATCGTCAACCTGTCCTCCATCGCGGCGCGGCGCACCCACCCTGATCTGCTGGGCTATTCAGTGTCCAGCGCGGCGCTGGACCAGATGACCCGTTCCATGGCCGTGGCACTGGCGCCCAAGCGCATCCGGGTCAATGCGGTGGCTTTCGGTTCCGTGATGTCGGCCAGCCTGAAAGGCGCGCTGCGCGAAAATGCCGATTACCGCGAAGATATCGAGGATCACACGCCGCTGGGCCGCATCGCCGCCCCGGCGGAACTGGCCGAGGCCGTGCAATACCTTGCCTCCGAAGGATCGGGCTTTGTCACCGGCCAGATCCTGACGGTGGACGGCGGCCGCACCCTGCTGGATCCGGTGAACGCCCCCGCGCACTGACCGCCCCGGCCCTGCGGCCGTGAAGGCCAGTGGCGCCGAAACCCTGGCCACCGAGAACCCTTGGCCCCAAAAATGACAAACCCCCGAACGCCAGCGCGCGGGGGGTTGTCTGATCATCCAGTGCTGGAAAACGCTGCTTACATCTGCCCTTCGCGTTGGGCTTTTTTGCGCGCCAGCTTGCGGGCCCGGCGAATCGCCTCAGCCTTTTCACGAGCTTTCTTTTCGGACGGTTTCTCGAAATGCTGCTTCAGCTTCATTTCACGGAAAACGCCTTCGCGCTGCAGCTTTTTCTTCAGGGCACGAAGCGCCTGATCGACGTTATTGTCGCGAACACTCACCTGCATGTGGTTGTCACCACCTTTCTAGTCTGGAGTTGCAAGGATTTGCAGGAAGTGGTCGTCTAGCACCGACGCGCTAACTTGTCCAGCGCATCGCGACACCAGGGGGACGCCATGACAGACCACCACCCGACGCAGACAGAGGACGCCGCGCAGGACGCGGACCTGACCACCCGGCTGCTGGACGCGGCCTTGATGCATGTGCCCTTTGACGGCTGGTCAGAGGTCACCTTCCGTGCCGCCGTGCAGGATGCCGCCGTGGACCCGACGCTGGCGCGCGCGCTGTTGCCGCGCGGCGCCGTCGATCTGGCGCTGGCCTTCCACAAGCGCGGCGATGACCGCATGGTCGAGGCCCTGGCCGCGACAGAACTGGGCGAGATGCGCTTCCGCGACAGGATCGCCCTGGCCGTACGGCTGCGGCTGGAAATGGTTGAGGACAAGGAAGCCGTGCGCCGCGGCACCACGCTGTTTTCCCTGCCGATGCATGCCGCCGATGGCGCGCGGGCGGTCTGGGGCACGGCGGACCGCATCTGGACCACGCTGGGCGACAGTTCGCGCGATGCGAATTGGTATAGCAAGCGCGCAACGCTCTCTGCCGTCTATTCCGCCACGGTTCTGTATTGGCTGGGCGACGATTCGCCGGAACACAGCGCCACCTGGGATTTCCTCGATCGCCGGATCGACAATGTGATGCAGATCGAACAGGTGAAATCCCGCCTGCGGGAGGCGCCCGTGCTGGGCAAGCTTGTCACGCAACTGGAAACGGGCATCAACAGCGTCGTCCGCGCCCCGGACACTGCCCCGGACCCGACCCTGCCCGGCCATTGGGACCTGCCGCGCTAAGCGCAACCAGCCGGGCGGCCAAAGCCCGCGGCGCTGCGCCCTTCCACCCTGCCGATCCTCCTGCCATACCTGTTCCAGACAGGCAGGAGGATCACGATGTCAGACAGAATGCGCGCAGTGGAAATCTCGCAACCCGGCGGACCGGAGGTCTTGCGCCTTGTGACGGATCGTCCGGTGCCTCAGCCCGGCCACGGGCAGGTTCTGATCCGCATCGCCTATGCCGGCGTCAACCGCCCCGATGCGCTGCAACGCGCGGGCCAATATGCCCCCCCGCCGGGCGCGAGCGATCTACCGGGCCTGGAGGCCGCAGGTGAAATCGCCGCCGTCGGCCCCGGCGTCACGGATCTGCGGCCCGGAGATCAGGTCTGCGCCCTGCTGCCCGGTGGCGGCTATGCCGACTATGCCGTGACGCCCGCGGCCCATTGCCTGCCCATCCCGGAGGGGCTGGACCTGAAACAGGCGGCCTGCCTGCCGGAAACCTTCTTCACCGTCTGGTCCAACGTGTTCATGCGCGGCGGCCTTCAGGCGGGCGAGCGGTTCCTCGTCCATGGCGGCTCCTCCGGCATCGGGACCACGGCAATCCAGCTTGCCGCCGTGATGGGCGCGCGGGTCTTTGCCACGGCCGGGTCTGCTGAGAAATGCGCGGCCTGCACGCAGCTTGGCTCCGAACGGTCCATCAACTACCGCGAGGAAGACTTCGTGGAGGTGCTGCGCGCCGAAGGTGGCGCCCATCTGATCCTGGACATGGTGGGGGGCGACTATCTTCCGCGCAACGTCAAGGCCCTGGCCGATGACGGGCGGCTGGTGCAGATCGCCTTTCTGCAGGGGCCGAAAGTGGCGCTGAACTTCGCGCAGGTGATGATGCGCCGCCTGACCATCACCGGCAGCACCCTGCGCCCGCAAAGCGATGCCGCCAAGGCGCGCATTGCCGATGAATTGCGCGCGCATGTCTGGCCGCTGCTCAGCGCCGGGCGGATTGCCCCGGTGATGGACAGCACCTTTGACCTTGCCGATGCGGCGCAGGCCCATGCGCGCATGGAAAGCTCCGGCCATATCGGCAAGATCGTCCTGAAGGTGGCCTGACGCCCGGCGGGGCTTGCCTTTTGGGGCCGGATCAGTCTGTGTTACCGCAAACATCCGACGGAGAAGAGTGATGATACTTTGCTGCGGCGAAGCCCTGATTGACATGCTGCCCCGCGAAACCGCGGCGGGCGAGCCGGCCTTTGCGCCCTATGCGGGGGGCGCAGTCTTCAACACGGCCATTGCGCTGGGGCGGCTGGGCGCGCCGGCGGGGTATCTGGGCGGGCTGTCCACCGATCTGTTCGGCCGCCTGCTGGAACAGACGCTGACCGCCGCGCGCGTGGATGCCAGCCTGTGTCCGCG
>CBFHYV010000011.1:0-27445 GCA_965660085.1 uncultured Paracoccaceae bacterium | reverse complement strand
GCTCCGCCCAGAACCCGTCCGGGTCCGATACCGAACGCGCATACATCTCTTCGTAAAGAGACGCGTCAACATGGGCGCGTGCGGTCAGTTCGGGCGAAGGTGCGTAGGTTTTCGCGGTATCGCTGGCAGTGGTCTCAGTCATCCCTCTGGTCCTCCCTCGGGTCTTCGAAATCCGTGGCGAAAGCTGCGCGGGGCGCATTATCCGCCGGTCTGCGGCCACCTTAACGCTTTTGAAAAGGTGGGAGTATCTTGTTGTTTTTCCGCGACTTGGCTGTAAACTATTTTCATTTAGCGCAATCATTTTGTAAAAAAGATTTGGGCTATCCTGCTAAGCCATTGATAATCACGGGCGCGTGATTGACTTCGCCGCGGTGCCTTTCGTCGCGGTGCGACATGGGGTAGCGCGCGGCCCCTTTGGCGGCCGCCTGTGACATATCGAACCAGTATACCGATGTATGCCGCGCGAGGGCTCTTCTGTGCCATCCCGCCCGTGATTGCGCGATTCCCCGGCATTCAAGGGGTGGCTGCGACAAAAAGGCGTTGCATACGCTTGCGCTGCGGCGCGCATCCGCTACCTTCGGCGACAGGGCGGGACAACCCGCCGCACCTATGGGGAGGATGACCACCATGAAACGCATCGGCGTCAAGCTGACCGTGGCCGCGCTGGCCGCAACCTTTGCCGGGGAAGCCCTGGCCACCGAATGGAACGTGTCTGTCTGGGGCTCGCGCCGCGCCTTCACTGAACACATTCACAAGCTTGCCGAACTGGTTGAGGAAAAGACCGACGGCGCATTCACCATGAACATCTCTTACGGTGGCCTGTCGAACAACCGTGAGAACCTCGATGGCATCTCCATCGGCGCGTTCGAGATGGCGCAGTTCTGCGCGGGTTATCACGCCGACAAGAACCGCGCGATCACCGTGCTTGAGCTGCCCTTCCTGGGCGTGTCCAACCTTGAGGAAGAAGTGGCCGTCAGCCACGCCATCTATGACCATCCCGCCGTGGCCGAGGAAATGGCCCAGTGGAATGCGAAGATGGTCATGACCTCGCCCATGCCGCAATACAATCTTGTGGGCACCGGCGAGCCGCGCGACCAGCTGGCCGAGTTTGACGGGATGCGCGTGCGCGCCACGGGCGGCCTGGGCCGGGCCTTTGCCGCCGTGGGCGGTGTGCCGACCTCCGTGACCTCCTCCGAGGCCTATCAGGCGATGGAATCCGGCGTTGTGGATACTGTGGCCTTTGCCCAGCATGCGCATCTGTCCTTCGGCACGATCAACCGCGCCGACTGGTGGACCGCCAACCTGAACCCCGGCACCGTGAACTGCCCGGTGGTGATGAACATCGATGCCTATGAGTCCCTGTCCGATGCCGAGCGTGAGGCGCTGGACAGCTCCATCCCCGAAGCCATCGATTATTACCTGGAAAACTATGGCGAGCTGCTGAAGCGCTGGGACGCCGTTCTGGCGGAAAAGGGCGTTGAGAAGGTCATGATCTCTGACGCGCAGCTGGCCGAGTTCCGCAAGGTGGCCGGCGAGCCGATCCACCAGGCGTGGATCGATGAGATGTCCGCGCAGGGCATGCCCGCGCAGGAGCTGTATGACCTGGTCTTCTCCACGCTGGAGGCGCATCGCGCCGGCAACTGATCGCCGAGGCGAGCTGACCGTGCCCGGCCCCCTTTGCGGGGCCGGGCGCTTGCCCTTTGGGGCGCTGAACAAACAATAAAAATGGGGGAGGGCGCATGGCTGGCGGATCATCCGTGCTGCGCGATGACAGCACACTCAGCCGTCTGGACGGCGGGCTGGAGCGGGTAGAACATGCTCTGGCGCTGATTGCGGGGCTGACCGTGTTCATGCTGATGATGCTGGCGGTGGTGTCCGTCAGCGGGCGCAACCTGTTCAATGAGCCGCTGCCCGGTTATGTCGACTGGATCGAACAGTTGATGCCGCTGATCGCCTTTCTGGGGCTGAGCTACATGCAGCGGCTGGGCGGCCATATCCGCATGGACATTTTCGTGGGGATGCTGAAGGGGCGGGCGCTGTGGTTCTTTGAGCTGCTGACAACGCTGCTGGTGCTGGCGCTGATGATCCTGCTGGTCTGGGGCACCTGGGCGCATTTCGACCGCAGCTTTGACATGACCAAACCGATGTGGAGCCGCGACAGCTCCATCGACATCGGCCTGCCGATCTGGCCGGCCAAGCTGCTGGCGCCGGTGGCGTTCAGCGTCATAACCCTGCGGCTGGCCTTGCAAGCCTGGGGCTTTGGCCGCGCGCTGCTGCTGGGGCTGGACCGTCCCGTGGCAGTGCCATTGATCCAATCCGCCGCCGAACAGGCCGCGGCAGAGGCCGAACAGATCGAGGAGCGGACCTGATGGAACCTATCGACATCGGCCTTTGGGTCACCGGCGGTCTGCTGGTCATGGTTGTCCTTGGCATGCGCGTGGCCTTTGCCGCGGCGCTGGCTGGGCTTGTGGGGCTGATCTGGATCTTCTGGTCCAAGCGCGGCATGGACCCGGAGGATTTTGGCTGGGCGCTGACCGTGGCCGTCAAGACGGCGGGGCAGGTGCCCCATGGCAAGGTGGCCAGCCAGGCGCTGAGCCTGATCCCGACCTTCATCCTGATCGGCTACATGGCCTATTACGCCGGCCTGACCCGCGCCCTGTTCGAGGCCGCGAAACGCTGGATTGCCTGGGTGCCGGGCGGGCTGGCGGTGTCCACGGTGTTTGCCACGGCGGGCTTTGCCGCGGTATCGGGCGCCTCCGTCGCCACGGCGGCGGTGTTTGCCCGCATCGCGATCCCGGAAATGCTGAAAGTGGGCTATGACAAACGCTTTGCCGCCGGGGTCGTGGCCGCGGGTGGCACCCTGGCCAGCCTGATCCCGCCGTCGGCGATCCTGGTGATCTATGCCATCATCGTGGAACAGGACGTGGGCAAGCTGTTGCTGGCGGGGTTCATCCCCGGCATGTTTTCTGCCTTTGTCTATGGCGCGCTGATCGTGGGGCTGGCGCTGGCGCTGCCCAAGTTCGGGCCGCCTGTCGGTGGCTTCACCTGGCGGGAACGGTTTGCCAGCCTGCCGCCGGCCTTGCCCATCGTGGCGGTGGTGGTGATCATCATCTTCTTTGTCTACAACCCCTTCGGCGGCGATGCCTGGGGCACCCCGACAGAGGGCGGCGCGCTGGGGGCGTTCATTGTGTTCCTGATGGCGCTGGCCCGTGGCATGCGCTGGCGCGAGTTCCGCGACGCGCTTGTGGAAACGGCCAAGCTGTCGGCGATGATCTTCACCATCATCTGGGGCGTGCTGATCTATGTGCGCTTCCTGGGCTTTGCCAATCTGCCGGCTGTCTTTGCGGACTGGATCGCGGCGCTGCCGTATTCGCCCATGTTGATCCTGATCTGCATCCTGCTGGCCTATGCGGTGCTGGGCATGTTCATGGACGCCATCGGGATGCTGTTGCTGACGCTGCCGGTCGTCTTCCCGGCGGTCATGGCGCTGAACGGCGGCATGTTCGTCTCGGCCGAGGATGCGGCCTTCGGGATGAGCGGCCCGATGTGCGCGATCTGGTTCGGCATCCTGGTGGTCAAGATGGCGGAGTTCTGTCTGATCACGCCGCCCATCGGGCTGAACTGCTTTGTGGTGGCCGGTGTGCGCGATGACATCAGCGTGCAGGACGTGTTCCGCGGCGTCACGCCCTTCTTCGTGGCGGATGCGATCACCATCGCCCTGCTGGTGGCCTTTCCGGGAATCGTGCTCTGGCTGCCCAGCCTGGCGGGATAAGGGCGCTGGACGGCGCGGGCGAAATGCGCTTGCATGCCCCCGAACAGATGTTTGGGGGCAGCCATGACGGATCTGGAAACACGCATCGCGCAGGGCAGGGGGGATCAGCCCGCGGATCTGGTCCTGCGGGGCGGGCTCGTGCTGGATCTGATCACCGGAGAGCTGCTGCAAGGCGATGTGGCCATTTGCGGCGATACGATCGTCGGGATCTGTGACAGCTATGACGGGCAGGAGATGCTGGATGTCTCCGGCGCCATTCTGGTGCCGGGGTTCATTGACACACATCTGCATATCGAAAGCTCCTGCGTCACGCCTTTTGAATTTGATCGCTGCGTCACCCCGCGCGGTGTGACCACGGCCATCTGTGACCCGCATGAGATCGCCAATGTCATTGGCGCGGCGGGCATCGAGTATTTCCAGCAGGCCAGCCGCCACACGCTGATGGATATTCGCGTGCAGCTGAGCTCTTGCGTGCCGTCCACGGATATGGAAACCGCCGGCGCCACGCTGGAGGCTGCGGATCTGCGCCCCCTGATGGGCCATCCCAGCGGCATCGGGCTGGCAGAGTTCATGAACTATCCAGGCGTCATCCACCGCGACCCCCGTGCCATGGCAAAGCTGGCGCTGTTTGAGGGCGGCCATGTGGACGGGCACTGCCCGCTGCTGTCCGGCAAGGATCTGAACGCCTATGTCGCGGCCGGGATCCGCACGGAACATGAAGCCACCAGCGCGCAGGAGGCGTTGGAGAAGCTGCGCAAGGGGATGCGGGTGCTGATCCGGGAAGGGTCGGTCTCCAAGGATCTGGACGCGCTGCAACCGCTGCTGACGGAGAGGACCTCCCCCTACATGTGCCTGTGCACCGATGACCGCAATCCGCTGGACATCGCGGAGCAGGGGCATCTGGATTACATGATCCGCCGTCTCATTGCGCTTGGCACGCCTGCGCTGGCGGCCTATCGCGCGGCGACCCTGTCTGCGGCAGAGGCCTTTGGCCTGAAGGATCGCGGCATCATCGCGCCGGGCAAGCGCGCCGATATCGTGGTGTTGGATGATCTGGACGGCTGCGCGGTGCGCATGGTGCTGGCTGGCGGGCGCCTGGCCTGTGACGCAGCCTTTGCCGCGCGGGACACCATCGCCGCGCCGGGGCGCAACTCCGTCTCCGCGCCGCAGGTTGCCCCGGAGGATTTCCGCGCGACCGCCAACCGTGAGGATACCGACGTGATCGGCATCCTGCCCGGCAAGATCCTGACCGAACATCTGCACGAGACGATCCCGATTGTGGATGGTGACAAGCGCCCCGATCCGGCCCGGGACCTGGCGCGAATTGCAGTGGTGGAACGGCACGGCCGCAACGGCAACATCGCCACGGGATTCGTGCGCGGCTTTGGCCTGCAAGCCGGGGCGATTGCCACGACCGTCTGCCACGATCACCACAATATCGCCTGCGTGGGCGTCGATTACGCCGCCATGGCCCGCGCCACAAACCGGCTGTCCCGGATCGAGGGCGGCTTCGTCGTGGCCACGGCCGACGCGGTTCTGGCAGAATTGCCCCTGCCCGTGGCGGGGTTGATGAGCGACCAGCCCTTCGAAGTGGTGCGCGACACGCTGAAGGATCTGCGCGCGGCGGCCCGCAGCCTGGGCGTGGTGCTGGAGGAGCCCTTCCTGCAACTCGCCTTCCTCGCCCTGCCTGTGATCCCGGCCCTCAAGATCACGGATCGTGGCATGGTCGATGTCACGAAATTCGAGATCATCGGCTAGGCTAAAAAACTGTCACATTACCCCCTTGCATCCCTCTGCCGATTTCCATAGACCAGCGCGCGGAGAGGTGGCCGAGTGGTCGAAGGCGCACGCCTGGAAAGTGTGTAGGCGGGGAACCGTCTCGAGGGTTCGAATCCCTTCCTCTCCGCCACTTGTCCCCGCGAAAGCGTTCTCCCGATCCGGCCGCGCCCGGATTTTTCCGTTGTTTTCGGGGGTTATGCAGGTTGGGCTGTTCACCGGCCTCTGCACTAGGATGTGCTAAAGTGTTCTCTCCGGGCCGATACTCTCCGGACCTGTTAACCGCGCCTGTTCCGGTGAATAGCTTCATCCCATTGAAAAAATTCACATATTCTTAATTTCGCTCTTTTCGAGTTTTTTCTCCTTAATGTTCTCGGGCGGTTCTGGCATCGAATTTGTGAGGGATTGATGGCCGCTCAGCGCTATGATTGTTGATCGGTAGTCAGATTAGCCCCACTATCCGGTTGGTTGCTACGGAGCCTAAGCGGAATAGCGTCTCCCGCTGGGCAGCGGCTTGTCGCCATGAGCGGGAAAGGTCTGAATCCCAAGAAGTTACGATGAGCTCGAACGAACCGTCGGTTAGACGGCGGAACATGACAGCTGTGTCGGCATAATTGAACCCACCCTGAGCGGCTGTGGGGAGGTTCATTCGCTCCATCTTGTTGTTGCCATGCCAGGTCAGTCGCCGGTCGTTCCAAACGCGTGCGCCGCTGCGGAGCACGGGCTGGCCGATCGTCAGGTTGTGTGGATAGTCATACTGGTCGAACACAAAACCGAAGAACCGATGGCCGCCGCGAGGCAATTCCAACTGGTTGCTCGATCCGCCCTGAAGAGCCTCACCGTGGACCCACATGGCGGAGTAGTTGGCGGGATTGACCGCGCCAGTTTCAATGGCGAGCCTGAACAATGGCAGCGCAGCACCGGCCACCGGTATCGGCGCTGCTACGGGCTGCGCCTCCTGCTCAATCTCGGGTGGCGGCGGCTGGGCTTGTCGGAGTGTGGTGTACGCTGCGAGCAAGTCGTCGGTAAGAGCGGTCGTTTCAAAGCGCGCCGAGTCGAAGGCCGCATCGGCATCGGCACGCGGAACGCCCTGCTGCATCCATGCGGCCTCGGTGTTCACGCTAAAGCCGCGGCTGGTCAGGTTCGCCGATCCGACCAGCGTGCTGCATGTTTGGGGATTACTGCCAAAGACATAGAGTTTGGGGTGAAAGGCCCGCTGAGGCATAAGCGAGCCCTGCGCCAGTTTCTGCGCGCCGGACACGAAGACCGAAGCGTTCGCCAGCCCGCTCCAATGCTGCAACGCGTGGGGTTCGGTAATGCCGAAATCAAAGGATGTCACAAGAGTCTTTGGCATCGCCGCGAACGCGGCTGGCCCCACGGCATTCGCAACGGCAGACAGCAGAATCTTTGCGCCGCCGAGCGTCACGTAGGCGGAAGCCACGCGGATATCGATGGCCCCCGCAGCGACCATGTCGACGAGAGCGTTGCGAAGGCTCGCCGGTTCTGCGGCATTCTGGACGATCAGCATATTGGTGCCTGCGCGTCGCTGCCTTTCCCGCTCGGCGACACGGTGGATGTGCTGGCCAATGCGGTCTGCGCCAGCGTTTCAAGCTGCATCAGTAGCGGCGATGCTTCGAGCAGCGCGCGCAGTTTGCGGCGGCGGGCCGTAAGCGCTTTGGTAGGATCGGCCAGATAGGGGTCTGTTGTGCAGTGGCCCTCGGCAAGAGCAGCAATGTCCTTCGCAAGTGTGGCGATCTTACTGTGGTCACCATTGCTGGCATCGAATGCAGGCATCATTCTGTACGGCAGCGTATGAAGGTGCCGTTCGCCGAAATCCCCCTTCGGGTTAAACGCGAGTGTGGCGTTGGTCAGGGCCGCGCTATTGAGCATGCCGACCTGGTACCAAGCCTCGTGCGCGTCCGTCACGACCTTCCAATAAAGGGTCTGATCGACGACAAGGTCTTGGGCCTTCGCAACCGGAACGCAAGCAGCGCAGATTATCTTGCCGCCGGCCCCGGCCAGAATAAGATATCCGGCCGCCCCGAAGACCTGTTTGGAGAGCTTGCCTCGTTCGTCAATGCGCCTCTGGAGCGACTTCCCTTTCCCTACAGATTCTAGCTTCTGGTTGATCGCAGCGAAACGCCGGGCGGTTTGGGTGAAACCTTGCCTACGGATTTCTGCCTCGTCGAGAATGCTCCACGTCCCGCTGGCCGCGCGCAGCGCCGGCAGAGCTAGGGGCGCGCGGTGGACACCGAGAACGAACGGCAGCAGATTTTCCGACTGGGCCATGCGATAGATAAAGCGCGGCGCGACTTGGCCGGGAAAGCGCTCGGCAGCCATTTCCTTGGCCGATTTGATCGTAAACCCCCATTGTGAGGCCCGTGTCGGCGTATCGACGCGGTATTCCGGTCCCGAATTCTGGAGAACGTCCACGCATACCGCCGTACGCGGCATAAGATCGGCCCCCTGCTGCGGCAAGTCTCCGCTACCGCCTCCCACGGCCGGACCGCCGCCCTTCTCGAGCACCCAGGCGCTGCGCGCCGACCCGATGGTGCGAACTGAAAAACCGGCGGCATCCAGCCCCGACTCGGTCGCAACAAAGCCTGTGAACGTGCTTCTCGGAAGCCCTGTCGTGTCCGCTCTTTTGTGACCGACCAACGCCGCGCCGGGATATTTGAAGGTTCCGGGCGCGACTTGCCAGACCTCAGAGATGTCGAAGGACACCGGACGCTCACTGATTAGGAAATCATGCCGCCGCAGCCGCTCATGGTGATTGCCGTTCAGCGCTGTGCCGGGCACAAGACAAGCGACGGAGGCACCCGGCCCGAGATAGCGGTCGACGGCGTGAAGCAGGTGCATCGTTCCCAGCTCAAGATGAAGGAAGGACTGTCCCGCGGGCTGGATACCGTAGAGTTTCGCCCTGCCTTTGAGCAAGTTCCGGTACGGATTGTCGGCCAGCCCGCTCATGGCGAGCCATGGCGGATTCGACACAAGCCCGTTGAAATGGCCAGTCAAGAGCCCCGGCCTGTAAGTATTGCGCAGGATGAAAGCCCAAATGCCGTTGCGCCCGGCCACGGCCAGTTCAGCCATACGATGCGCGAGCGGGAAAAGTGCCTCGGAAAGCTGCTTGTAGAGCTCCGGCGACAACGTGATACCAAACGCCTCGATCGTGCCATCAAGAAAGTTGTCCGCGTCCTTCTTGCTGAAATCCGCAACAGTTCCGCGGCGCTGCGCGTCGCGCGCTTCGTCGTAAGCCCAGTCCACGATCCGATCGAAGAACTCACGGTACGCCGGTTGCACCAGCGCCGTAGGCAACTGTATGGTCGCACCATCGAGTGAAACCGGAATGGTATCGCTCTCTCCGACTAGGGGAACTGACGCGGAAACCGGTGTGACGGCAAACAGCGAATCCGCATGATAAACTGGGATAATGATCGGTTTTGTCGTTGACTTGATCTCGGCCGAGAGGCTGACGACCCATGTCGCCTTCGCCAGACTGACCGCCAGCGGGTCAATATCAAAACCTGTTGCAACATCCTCAAGTTGTTCGATCGCGGAAAAGCCGAACCGGTCCCTCGCCGCCTTTATGATTTCCGCGAGCATTGTGCCAGACCCGCAGCACATATCGACGATCCGGGGGCTTTCACCTTCCGGGAGGCCGTCGATACAACGGTCGGCAAGCAGATGGGCGAGCCAATGCGGGGTCCATTCCTGGCCGAGCAGCTTGCGTTGACTGCGGCGGGCGAGCTGCGCCATTAGGCGGCCGAACAAATCCTCTTCGGGATACCAGCTGAAATCGTAAGCATACAGGTCACGCTGTAGGTCACGGGCCACTGCCACAAGCCGATCGATGTAGGACGGGCCGATAAGCCAGCCGAAATAGTCCTGTTCGACCATGTTCTCCAGTTGGAAATTGTTGCGAAAGAAATCGCCGTTCAGGATCGTCTTCAGCTCGTCGTCAGTGCTGAGCAGCGCCTTGCCCGTCAGAACATTACCGCTCAGCAGTCGCGCGAGCAGAGTCACGTAAGCTTCATCGACATAAGCGGCGATCCGAAAAGAGCCTGTCGGCCCCTCGAGGTGATCGACGAACTGGGACCAGAGGTCGGTCGCCAGGCTCGCCGAGGAATTGGCCCTACGCCCCTCGTCCACCAACAGCGATAAAGGCGCCGAGCTGCTCTTATATGCGGTCGAGTCCATGCCAAGATCGGATGCAAGAAATTCGGCGCGTAAGGGCCGAGACTGTTCGCGCGCCAGATGCTTCCTTATGAAGCCGCCGAGCTGTTCGGCGGACAGGACGTTGTCATCGGCCAGCTTTAGCTCGTCGATGACGGCGAGCGTGATATCGGCAGCGGTGCAAGCGGATGGATCGATACCAGGCGCAAGCACGGCATCGTAGGCGTACCATTCGACAGTGTCGGACAGCACGCCCCGAACCGTAGAAACCGGCATGCCTGCGCGGACGAGCCCGGCCGCCTGCTCCTGCACCTGCGCGTAGCCTGTGTCGCGCTTGACCGTGTTACGCAGGTCGGATTCGTATTCGATCGTGGTTGATCCCACGAGATTGTCGATGAATCGCGACGCGGCCTTGCCTGATGCCGTTCCGACTTTGGTGTGCGCCTCAGTCCCTTCGGTGTAGTTGTTGATCCAAGTTTCATGCGCGGTATCGGGAAACATGAGCCGTAACCGCCCCTGGAACTCGCTACGCAGCACCGCCTCGACACGGCCCGCGTCCCGCAGCATGCGGCAGCGGCCGATAGTTTCTCGAATTTGGGCAATATCAGCTGTCATGGAAATTCCTTTGGCGGGCGGCCCGCGCGGTCTCGAGACGGGTATCGATGTGGCTTGCCACATCTCTGAGGTCGTTTTCATCGCTGCTCGGCAACAAAGCGGCCAAGATGAATGCGTCGATCTGGTGCTGGGCTGACGGCAGGGCCGCGGCCAGCTGCTGTCCGAGCGTGGTGAGTCTCACGCAATCCCGGTCGGATAATGAGGGAATCGGCACCTGACGGATGTGCGTCGCTTCAAGTTTTAGCGCCCCGCCGCCAAGCGGCGTACCCGCGGATTCCATGGCCGCCCGGCACCAGTTGCTGTGAAACAGGGCGTAGAGCGCGTGAGGCGTCCATCGCTTCTCATCCGCCCACAGGGTCGAGAAATTGGCATCGATCAGGATCGGCGGTTGCGTATTCAGCGCGACTGCTGGTGTCCCGTGATTGATACGCGGCGTGAAGATCGCGGGCACGTGGCGCGCGGTGAAGGCCGGCAACATGTACCAGAAGCGCGGAACATCGCGGCCGTTTGCCGTATGCCGGACATTGGTGCGTACCGCAGAAAGGTCGGGAATGAATCGCTTGGGTTCTTTCGGATTCGGCGCATACCGGGCCGCCAGCCGCACGAACGATGCAAGTTCGGACGGCATGACACGGGGCACGGATATGCCCCGCTTGCGGTAGGCCTCCGCAGCTTCGTTGACGGTCGGCTGGTCTTCCGGCAGGACCCAGTCCGACAGATCGAGGGTCCGTGTTAACGGAACGCGCCCGTTCACAAAGGCCTGCATTTCCGCCTGGCGATGGAGAACTGGTCGCAGCGCCGATGCCGGAACACGGAATTGCATGTTCTGAAAGCTGTTCGACGCTTCGACGGTGACGGTTTCGCGCTCACCCTCACCTGTAAGCGTCACATAGAAAAACCGGTTACAGCCAGAGCGCAGGCCCTGGCTGACCCGGATGCCCGCCTGTTCAAGCGTTTGAAGACGCGCTGGTGCCACGCCGGGCGGAAGCATGTCGCGCAATCCTTCTGGCATCGCCGCAGGCATTGTCTTCCCCACAGAAGAAAGCGACAGTGCGTCGCGCCGGTTTTCGGCTTTTTGAAACCAGGTCTTGCGTCCAAGGCGTTGCACCAGCGTTCGCCATTCCTCATCCAGCGCAAACTGGCGGCTTTCAACGCCGTGAACCTCCCGGTTCATCGTGCGCGCCCAGATTGCAAAATCTCGATCTGGTTCCGGACCGGGGAAGGCACCTCCCACCAAGGATCCTCCACCTGCAGCAACCGGCGAAATTTGCAACCAGTTAGCAGAAGGCAGTAGCGACCGACGTGACACGGGCACTTGCGCCTCGTCCCATGCGAGCCGACGAGCGATCACGAGATGCGTGCGCACCAGCGCGTCGGAAAACCAGCCTGGTTGTGTATCGGCGATGATGAACTCAAGACGAAACGCGCGCAGCAGCAGGTAACGCACGACATCGGCGTAGTCGCGCGAACGCCAGGTGGCGGGAACGACAAGGGCCAGGCGGCCGTCGGGCCGTGTCAGGAGGGCGGACAGGAGCCAAGCTGGTATGGAAAGATCGGCAAGTCCTGAATATCCCTCAACCAGCGCCAGCCAGAGAGCGCGTTCGCCGCCGGTCATGCGCGCCTCCACGATCGCGGACAGGCCCCGGCGCACGTCACTGACACTGGCACCGTTTCCGTTTTGCGACTGGTATCTCACATACGGGGGGTTCGTAATTACAAGATCGTAGCTGGGCGCACTTAGCGCAGCCACGATTGAAGGATCGAAGGCGCTGCCCGTGACAATGCACGCATCGGTGACGGCACCGTCGCCCTGAAAGGCAGCGGTCCTGCGACCGCAGAAGGCGGCCGTCTCAGGGTCGAGTTCCATGCCGTCAAGCCGACCGAGCTTGGTACCCCGTGCCCGCGCCGTCGTTGCGGCCGCGTCGAGCAGGTCTCCATGGCCGGCCATCGGGTCAATCAGGTCGCGCGCATCAGGGTCGAGCGCAATGTGCGCCAGAAGAGTCCCAAGCGGCAGCCCTGTGAAGAACTGCCCCAGGCGTTTCCGTTGGGCGGGAGGCAGACTTTCCTCGAAGGACCGTGCCGAGGATCTGATCGCGCCGATCGCGTCAGTCACTGGCACT
Source organism: uncultured Paracoccaceae bacterium (assembly GCA_965660085.1). GTDB lineage: Bacteria > Pseudomonadota > Alphaproteobacteria > Rhodobacterales > Rhodobacteraceae > CBFHYV01. The sequence goes on along the minus strand of CBFHYV010000011.1, from coordinate 14,989 downwards.
GCGTAGAACTCCCGGCAGTGGTTGTTCCGCATACCAGCGATAGAACACATCAGCGTCGAACGGCACTTGCTGATGATGGCTGAGGAAATGCGTCACGAGGCGGGAATATAGCCTCTGCGCCGTCGCTTCCGCCGGATCATGCGCTGCGGTCGCCGCCCGGTGAAGAGCTGTTGCGACGGTCCAAACGCATTCATCCGCCCCAGCCTTGCTTTCGATCCCGGCTTTGGCCTCGCGGCGCGGCCCCAACAGCAGTACGGGATCACCGCGCACGGCCCCAACCGTCGTGACCTGCTTGAAACTGCCCTGCTTTTTGTCGAGAACTCCCGCATATTCCACGTCGAAGCCGGCATCCTGGTAGGCGCGTTGCAAGGCGTTCCAGACTCCGGCTGAAGCAGAATGAAATACCATCGTTGCTTTGCCGGACGGCTTCAATATCCGGCGGGCCTCGCTGAACGAACGGGTCAACAGTTCCCGGTACTCGTCGATGGCTTTGCCTTGGTCTGGGCTTACGATGGCCTCATCTGTGCGGTCCGTAAACGTTTTTAGCCAGGCCTCATTTATGAAACTGAGTTCAGCATAGGGTATGTTGGCCCCGAATGGCGGGTCGGTGAACACATAGTCGATGCTTCCGGACGGCAATCCGACATTACAGCTGGAACCGTGTACGACTTCGACCTTTCCGCTGCCGCCGTGAATGGTCTCAAACGCCTGCGCAATCGTTGTCAGCTTGCGCCGCAATCCTGCAAAAAAGTTCTTCTCGACCGGCAGGCCGCTGACATACAGCACGCCAGGCTGGGCGCTGGTGACGACCAAGTCCTTTTGGGCGGACTTCGCCACGACGCGCGTCATGATCGTGCCGTGGGCCGCGTTGTAGCTCAACAGCCAGAAACGCAGCCCCTCACGGAGCGCGCCGCTATAGGAACCCGCGCGCTCCCACATGCGAGCGAAAACGATGAGATTGCGCCGCGTGTAGAAATGATGAACGTGCGTAATTCCCTGATGGTAGCCCTTCCGGTAGAGGTCGCCCCAGGGGATCAGCGCCTGCGGTACGCATGACGGAATCGGCTCGGCCTCAATCTTCTTGACAAGTGTCAGGTCGTCAGCTGTGGCTGGCCGCGACCAACGTTTTTTCCCGGTCGAACCATATACGCGAGCCATCGCTCGCCCGCGCAGGGTGCGCTGTTCGCCCAATACGTCGTCATGTTCATCGACCGTCAACCGCTGCGCATCATCCAGTGGCGCTTTATGGCCGCATTTAGGGCAAGAGAAAGTGGAGGAAATCGCCGCCGGATCGAGCGAAACGCACGCATCCCACAAGGCGACAACGCTGCGGCAACCGGGGCAGCGAAGCTTGTCGCTCCAAATCAGATGACGGAGGGAGCCTTTTGCGCCGGAGGGGTCGCGCACTTCGTACATCCAGCCGTCTTCGCTTTCACCCGCAGCCAATACGTCTTCGGCGGCCTTCCTGAACGCGACGGGATCGGGCGGATTGGTCAGGGTCCGTCCCACAAATGAGCCGAGCGCACCCAGCTCATAGAGAACTGCATTGCGAGCACCCCATTGTACGTCCAGACCGAGGCGGACCGCTTCGGCGCGCAGTTCCTCGGTCGGCCGCTCACAAATCAACGCGGCAAGGCCGGTCGTCCCGCTGCCACCGAACCCGTCAAACACAGTGTCCCCAGGTTTGGTGTGGGCGGCGATATACAGAGCGATGGCTTCTGGCGATATCTTTGTCGGGTATGGAAAGGCTCCGTAGAGGACGCCAGTCCTCTTTGCGGCCAAGGGCCGCCTGTACAGGGCGTCCAAAGAAGCCTCCGGCATCGACTGGGCCGATTTGGATGGCTTGGGCTGAATTTGAAGCATATCGTAACGGTCCCCCGGCAATTCTTTTTGTGTCACGTCAGTGACGACGCTGTCGTTTGTTTTTCGGCCGCTGGACTCCGTGCTGCCCGCGCCGGCTGCCGATGCCGCCGCAGATACTCATCTATCGCGCGCCTAACCACCCAGGAGACCGACACATCATCCTTGTTAGCCAGCACGTTCAGGGTATCGAAGTCTTCGGAAGTGACGCTGACGGTGACCCGGGGACCGAGTTTCTTAGGTCGACGGTTCATGGCATCCTCCGAATGTTCTGTAAATGTTCACGCTAGCGACTCTCACAGCGATTGCAACACAGTGCATCACTTTGACTCGCAGTTTGTCGGTTTGTAGCCGCATACGGTTGCGCTAGGCAACGGGTGGTTAGTGTGCTCAGCAACCTTGCGATTGCGACACAACCAACTCATCTGCGCTCGCCACTCAGCCGGCGCAGGCTCTCGCAGCGTCTCTAGTGTGAACTCGACCGGCTGACGACCATCGAGAATCGCCTCGACGATGTAGGGCGAGAGCTGTGTAAGCCGCATCGTTCTCGTCAGATACGATGCTGCGATTCTCTCATGCGAAGCCAGCTCAGCAATCGTCGTAAATTCACCCGCCTCGAGCATCCTTTGCCAGCGAAACGCCCGCGCCAGCGCCTTGATCAATGTGTTGTCTATCTTGCGTTGGCTGGATGCCCCGTCCGGCAGCTGCATCTCCTTGCGGCCGCCGCGCTTCACGAGGCGGAACGGGATGTGCACGGTCACCGTTTCCGGTACTGCCTTCGCGCGGGTCATGCCGCCGTTCCTAGATCAGCCATCATTTCGCGCGCCAGCCCGCTCAGACCGTCCATGCGGAGACGAACATTGAGGCCATCGGTGCCAATATCAATCCGCTCGACCAGCAGTGTCGCGATGCGTGCCTGCTCGGCGGGAAACAGCTCGTCCCATAGCGGATCAAGACGGGTCAGTGCCTCGCGGGCATCGGCCTCGGTGATCTCGTCAACCTGCGTGCGCGCGGCTTTCCATGTGCCCGCCACGATTTCGGGTTGGCGGAATACGGCGCGGAGTTGGCCGATGACGGCGGCCTCGATCTCACCAGCCGGGACACGGCCAACCGGGCATGACTCGGCACCATGCTTCAGCACCGTCTGGCTGACATAGTATCGGTAGAGTTTTCCGCCTTTCCGGGTGTGGGTCGGCGAGAACGCGGCACCGTCCGGGCCATAAAGAAGCCCCTTCAGCAGCGCGGGCGTGTCCGTTCGGGTTCGTGCGGCGCGCTTGCGGGGGCTCTCACGCAGGATGGCGTGGACCTTTTCCCAGACATCTTTGTCGATGATGGCATCATGCTCGCCGGGATAGCTGTTCCCCTTATGCACGGCCTCACCGATGTAGGCGCGGTTGTTCAGCATCCGGTAGAGGTACTTCTTGTCGATACGGTTGCCACGCGGGGTGTGGATGCCGCGTTTGGCGACCTCTCGGGCCAGTTCCGTTCCCGACCCGATCTCAAGGAACCGGGCGAAGATCCAGCGGACATGCTGGGCGCGCTCGTCATCGATCACCAGCTTCCGGTTCTCGACGCGGTAGCCATAGGGCGGCACCCCGCCCATCCACATGCCCTTCTTCCGGCTTGCGGCGACCTTGTCGCGGATGCGCTCCGCTGTCACCTCACGCTCGAACTGGGCGAAGCTGAGCAGGATATTCAGCGTCAGTCTGCCCATCGATGTGGTCGTGTTGAACGACTGCGTCACCGACACGAAGGTCACGTCATTGCGGTCGAACACCTCGACCAGCTTGGCGAAATCGGCCAGCGAGCGGCTAAGGCGGTCGATCTTGTAAACGACCACCACGTCGACGAGGCCGTCCTCAATGTCCGCCATCAGCAGTTGTAATCCGGGTCGTTCCAGCGTGCCGCCGGAGATACCACCGTCGTCATACTGATCGCGTACCAGCACCCAACCCTCGGAGCGCTGGCTGGCGATGTACGCCTCGCAGGCCTCTCTTTGGGCGTGGAGCGAGTTGAATTCCTGCTCCAGCCCTTCCTCGGAGGATTTGCGCGTGTAGATCGCGCAGCGCAGTTTCCGGACAATCGGTTTGGTCATACGCCCCTCCGATGGTTTTTCAGGCCAAAGAACACCCAGCCGTTCCAACGCGTTCCGGTGATTGCGCGGGCAATCGCGGAGAGCGATTTGTAAGGGCGACCCTGCCAGTCAAAGCCGTCGGCGGTGACGGTGACGACATGCTCAATGCCCTGCCATTCGCGGATCAACCGCGTGCCCACGATGGGCATGCCGTGGTCAGCGCGGATGCGGCTCTTCTTGCGGTCACCTCCATCGAGTTGCTCGCCAAGGGCTTCCAGCCGTTTCACCGTTTCCGGCTTAAGGCCGCCATAGGCCAGCTCCTGGATGCGGTACGCGAGGCGGCTTTCCAGGTAGCGCCGGTTGAACGGCGGTGGCTCGCTGTCGAACAGGTCGCGCCATTGCTTTTTCAGGTCGGGCGTCGGCGTGGTCTTCAGCGCAGCCAGACGTGCGGGGATGGGATCGTGGGTCGTCATGCGGTGCTCCGGTGAGTTGGCGTTGCATGAGGCCATTGGTCGGCTGAGTTGTGTAGAGAACTTTCTCCAATAATTTCAGACGGTTTTGATGCCTCGCGTGCATGCAACCGGACCAGGCCGAGAGCCAGCAGATCGCACAGCTCGGCGCGGCGTTCTCGCGGTGTCATGAGATGCGGGGGCAGGGGGTTGGGGCGCTTCATGCCACGCTCCGCGGCAAATCCTGCAGAACCGCTGCCTTGATTGCCGCCTTGTTCCACCGGAAATTCAAATGGCAGTTCGCGGCGTATTTCGAGAGGCCGAAATCCAGCCCGTCGGCGGTCATGCCCGACTTTTGCAACAACTGGATTTGGCGCAGGCTGGCTGGGTCGTTGATCCAGCGTTTGCTCTTGGCCGAGGCGCTGCTGGTTTCGGTTTCCCGGAGAAAATCGTCCGCTGCTGCCAGTGCCTGGATGCGAGAACCGACGGCCAGTGTGCGGATATGGCGGTGCTTGGGGCGCCCCAGCGCGTGCCAGTTCGTTCCATCGTGGAAGACACCTGCCCAGCCCTCAAAGCCGCTGGCCATAAGCGCCTGCCCATCGCCATGCAGATCGACCCAGGAAAACGGGGAACGGTCCAGAAGCGCGATCTCCTTCATCTCGAAGGAGCTCAGAACCTGCGTTTCTCCCGCCGCACGTGTGAACACATGCCCGCAGAAATCACAGATTGAAGCTCCCAACGGCAACTCTGCCTCACAAGATGGGCAGGTCTTCCAAGGCTGGGCACCAGCGGGGGGCTCATCGTCATCAAGAGAGATGTCTTGCTCAAGAGATCCGTGTCGCAAGGCGGCACCGGCAAAGTCGAGCACGATGCAGTCGGTCTTGATGATGCCGGGGTAGCGTTCCGGATCCACAGGACGCAGACCGCGCCCGACCGCCTGAATGAATGTCCCCTTGTGCAGCATGGGGCGTAGAATCCCGATGCAGCCGACGGGCTGGCTGTCAAACCCTTCGGTCAGGACCATGCAGTTGGCGAGAACCTGAATATCACCGCGATCAAAGCGTGCGATGAGATCGCTACGCTCAGAACTGGCCATGTCGCCCGAAATGACGGCCGCAGAAACACCCTCCGCACTGAAGACCGACGCCACAGCCTCGGCATGGGCCACAGTGGCGCAGAAGAAGATCGTCCGACGATCGGCGGCCTTCTGCTTCCAATGCTCGACCACAGCGTCATTCAGCACGGAGCGGTTCAGGACCTTGTCCGCCTGGCGCATGTCATAATCGCCTGCCGTACTGGCAAGGCCTGCCAATTCATCATCTATGCCGAGATCGATCGTGAAGGTGCGCGGTGGAACCAGGAGGCCGCGGGCGATCAGGGTGCCGATCCGCAGATGGAAGCCGACATTGCTGAAAGTGCGACGCAGGCTGCGCCCGTCAGCACGGCCGGGCGTAGCGGACAGGCCGAGCAGTTTCGCCTGCGGGTTCAGGCCACGGACATGCTCGATTACGGACTGGTAACTGGTCGCCGCAGCGCGATGGCATTCATCTATGATGAGATGCGTGATGGCCGGCATCCCCTCGCGGCGATTGGCCCGCGCCAGCGTCTGCACGCTGCCAAAGACAATTTGGCCATCCCAATCGTCGCGCGCTGCTTTGACGACTGAGGATGCAAGCCCGGAAATCCGCGAGATGGCGGCGCGGTTTTGCTCAATGAGCTCATCCGTATGCTGCAGCACCAGTATTTTGGTGTCGCGGTCCCGTTCGGCCTGTTCACCGACAAAGAACCCGGCGATGGCGGTTTTTCCGGCACCGGTTGGAAGTACCAGCATGGTGTCGCCGTGCTCCGCGGTCCGATCGTGGGCGGCGTCGACCGCCGCCCGTTGATAATCGCGAGGGATCATGGCCGCCTCACTCAGCGTGCCCAGAAGGGTGCGCCGCCATCTGAGGCCGCGCTCGGGGGCGCATAGGGGTCTTGAACGACGCCGCCGCTGTAGGATTGAGATGGTGCGGCAAGCTCCTGGGCGGGGGCCGAGTGGGCGCCCATGATCTCGGCGTATTGGCGATGATCAGGGCCAATGGCGGCCTTGATGATATTGCGGCCGGGCTCGTCGGGTTCATCGCGATTTTTCTCGATGCCAATCTTGGCCACGAAATCCAGGCTGTTGAGGTCGCCGAGACTGCGAATATGGCGCGCGGCTCGCGCAGTCTCCGACTGGTCATTGGCCTTGATGCCGCGGGCCGATTCCAGAATGCCACGGATGAGCGCACGGCCTCGGTTGGCATATTTGTCGACGCCGTTGGCATCCACGCCTTTGCCACGGAACCCGACGCGCGTGTAGATCCGGCGCCTTGCATAAGGGCCCTCCACGACAATCGCTTCGGTGTTGAGGTATTGGGCGGTGCTGGCCTGGCTTTGGGTCAGCCAGCCTTCGGGACCTGCGCCACCAGGGCGGATGATCATCGTGACCTTCAACAGCGTATTTGCGGGGATGAGATCGAAGGCGGCGTCCTGCGTGTCTGCGCCGTTGAAATCCATATCGCTCGCCATGGTTTATGCTCCTTGCGTCGGTGTCGGGTTGGGAACTGCGTCCGCCTCGGATGGCATGTCGAAGCTCAGGGCACGCGCGCTGCTGGTGGGCTGACCGCTGCGGATCTTGGCCATCAAACGCCCGAGGTGAGGCTCTTCGATTGTGGTCAGGCGGCCACTGCGGTCCTTGGCAGGGTAGCCAAAGGGATTGATCGTGGTGCAGACGAAAGCGCGATGGGCCTTGCCCTCCTTGGGCTGGATCTCGGTCAGGGTGATGACCTCATCGACGATCCCCGGCAGTTCGAGGCCGGTTTTGGACCCCTCGACTTGCAACGCAAAATAGGGTTTTCCAAAATCATCAACCTTTTTGTCCAGAAGGCCGACCAGCCAGATGTTCTTGTGCGGGGTGTGCTGGAGGTGGGTCAGCCAGCCGATCATTTCCTGGCCCAGCAGCCCATAGGCGCCACGCAGATCGAGCTTGCCGTTTCGGTCGGACTGCACCTGTGGCTGGCCCTTGCACCATTGCATGCAAATGCGAGAGGCGACCGAGATCGAGTCCACGAAAATCGTGTCGTATTTGTCGAGGATGCTGGGGTCGCCAAACATGTGGCAGACACGCTCATAGTCCTTCTGGCTATAGGCCTGATCATCTCGCATTGCCGGGTTGGGGCCGCCAATCCAGGCCGCGAGGTCACGAGCGCGCTCCCAGTCCCGGACGCGGACTTCGTCGCCGGGCCAACCCTGGACAGCGAGTTCGCCGGCCTCCAAATTTACGAAGAGCGTGCGGGATGCATCCAGTGTCCAGAGCTGGCTGGTTTTGCCGATCCCGGAAACCCCTGTCAGGACACCTTTGATGCCGCGGGTCTCTTTCAACCGTTCGTCGGCGGTGATGATGCGGAATGAAGAAGGCGTTGCTGGCATGCTCATTGGCGCGCCTCCATCTCTTTCGTCGCAGCGGTCAGTGCAATATCGGCGCCCAAGGCTCCCTGTTTGCGGGCTAAGGAGATGATCCCCTCGAGGGCCATGATCCTTTGGCTGATCTCGCGGCGTTCCTGCTCCAGGGGGAGGAGCGCAAAGGCGATCTGGTCGAGCGTTGCGCGTTCGAGCGGCATGTTGCGGGCGAGCTTGCCGCCGATGGCGGGGACTGCGATCGTGTCCGGGAGAGCGCTCAGCAATGTGGACTGGCGCAACTTTTTCAGAGGCGATGTGAACATCATCCAGCTCCTGTTTCGTCGTGCCCAGGGGTCGTCATCAGGGTGACAGCTGCCGGGCCCGACGCCGCCCTGGAGCTTGCGGTCGAGGTGTTTCCCGAAGGGTTTTGTATTCCCCCGAAGGCCCGGCATGATTTCGTGAATTTCGCGTGCCCTTACTTACCGACGCGGGACGCAAACTGTCGGGGCGTGGGTTCGAAATAGTCGTCGAGCCCCATAGCGATGGCCGCGTTGCGGATGGCGCCGAGGCGCTCGTATATCGTGCTGCGGTGGAGGCCCAACATGCGGGCGGCTTCCGAAACCGAGCTCTGGCTGACGGCAATGGCGATACGCCGCGAGCCTGGGCAGAGCGAGGAGAGGAACATGGCCACGTCGCTTTTCAGACCCGCGCCATGCGCGGCGGCAAAATCATCCACGCCAAAGGCTGGGGATGTTTCACTCAGCGTATTGGCAAGGGTCAGGTTGTCTTGTCCGTCGCGCCCAAGGATCGGCGTGTCGAAGGACAGCGTTTTGTGGCGCGCCTTCGCCGCGTTGCTTTGGCGGGCCAGATCCGAGATCCGGTTCTTGATGATGCGGTCGACAAAGGTGTCGAAGCACGCTCGCGTGGGGTCAAAGTGCTCGGCCCGGCGCAGAACCTCTTCCTTGAGTTCCTGGGCAATATCCTCGGCATCAAGGCCGGGTGCGGCGCCTGAGCGCGCCAAGCGTACGGCGCGGATGTTGATGTTGCGGTTGATGCGCGATGCGGGGTCGATCAGTGCGCTGAGATGCTCCATGGGTTTCGCCTTTGTCCAGGTGGACGGGCTCGAGGCCCGAATGCCTGGCTCCGGCGAAATTTCGTTGGGAGGCGTGGTAGCGGAGCGCATCACAGAAAGAAGCCGCCGAAATCAGTTTGATTTCAGCGGCTTGTGAGGCGAAAGTTTTTTGAGATTTTTCGCCGGGGCTCAGCGAAAATTCGTTGAACTCTGTCCCTGACGCCCCTGACGCAGATCGTCGGCACTGAGCACGAACCTGGTGGCATATTCACCCTTCACGACCTTGATGGGGTCTCCCTCCAGCCCGAAAGCACCGATCAATGCCTTTGAAAGAGCCTGTTTGTTCTTCTGCAGAAGCTGCGTTTCCCCCGCATCTTTGATACGAACAACGTGCCGACCATTGCCCATGGCAAGTGCCAGGAAGAATTTCCACGCCTCCTTGAAGCTAGTTTCTTGCTTCTTGGTGTTGCGCAGACCGAAGGCATCAGGTTCGAAGGCGCGGGTGACACCTCCTACGGTGATATTGATCCAGCCAGCGGCCATGAAGCGGATGGTCATGTCTTCCCATTTCGTTCCCGGCGGCAGATCCCAGATGCGTTGGGAACCCTTTGCCTGACGGACAGTTTCTTCCAACCGATTGAGCAGGTTCCGTATCGTCGCATCGCCCTGTGGTGTCAGCCCCAGTTTCCCTCTGCCGATCGCAAAAACCGCATATTCAAGGGGCAGAAAGGTCACCCCATGCCGATGCAGTGGCTCTGCCATTCGCTCGGGCAGCGATTGGGCCGTTGGGCAAAGCAGGAGGGCCGGCGGCGGCGTTGCCAGGATTTCATCGAGATGCTGTTGGCTCGTGAGCGGTGTTGATCCCGGGATGCAGAGAAACGCCGGCACGCCCAGACCGGCAGCGCGTTCACGTGTCCCGAGCCTTGTGATCATCTTGAGCTCCGGCGATCGGGGCGGAGCCGTCAATGACAGGGCCGAGACCAGCTCGGTTACAAATTTGCGAGTTTCAAGCGCATGGACCCGCAAGTCGTCGATGGTCAAGTCAAGCGTCTCGCAGGCCTTTGGGCGATCGCCACAAACAGCGGTGGCGGTGCCGTCGCCATGTTGCACGACCCGCCGCGGGCAGCCATCGCCCCCAGGGTTTGGACATGGGAGCGAGGCTGCCATCTTACCGGTCGTCGGCAAAAAAGGCGCCACCGCCTTCCATTCATCACCAAGGCGCCGCTGCCAGCCCCAATGCGATGATCCACCGTCGCTCAGCTCATCAAGCGCTTTCCAGAACTTCGAAATCATCATCGTCTTGGGCCTCAGGGGTCAATTTCCAGAAGCCGCGCGCTTTCAGCCAGGCTTCCAGAAGGATTGCATCGGCATCCCGCTCATAGCGGGCGACGTTTACGGGGCGTATCGTGACCATGCGCTCCTTCTTCTCGCCCTCGAAGGCCACCTTGAACTTGGCATATGTCAGCCGACCGAGGCGCAGCCGGACGGTCCAGTCATCGCCATAGGTCTCGAAGAGATCGTCGGAGCGGCGGGTCTCATATTCAGGGCAGGTCCCATCCCAGAACCGGCCAAACTCGACCAATCGAACCCGTGAGAGCCCGGGAATGTCCTCGCAGACCAGTGCGGCGGGGCCGTGGTCAAGAAGCGGCTGGAGGTTATACCGGTCCGCAGGGTCGAAATGCGTCTCGTCGTCAAACAGAACCGCGCTGATGGTTTCAAGGTAGAGATTCCGCTCGCCCTTCGTGCCTGCATTGACACCAATCTCATTGATCTCAGCGTCGTAGATCAGCACGTCGTCCTTTTGCGGGCGGTAAAAGGCGATGCCGTCCTTGCCATCTTCCTTGTGCTCCCCCTCCCGCCGCATGGGCTGACCGTGACGCACAAGTATCCAGATGCGGTTCTCTTGCGGGAACACGAAAACGCGCGACCCGCGCCCGCGGCGCTTCTTCTCGAACCACGGGTCCATCAGCGCCTCCATCTCGCGGCACTGGGCCTCCGAGATGGTCAGCCTGTCGCCCGATTTTGTGCGTTTTGAATTGCGCCCGGCAAAATAGGTGAAGTTGGAGCGGTTGAAGGCTACAGTTTGCGCGTGCTGGCGCTCAAGTAGATCGGGTTTTGTCAGCCAGATCTGAACAGCGACATCGGCGGGCGTGCTTTGTTCGTCATGATCGATGTCGAGACCGGCAGCTTCCGCGCGTTCGATCAGCTCCTCCATCGGCTCCTTGCTGGCCGTTTCATGAACGTAATAGAGCGCGTTGACCATGTCATCCGAGACACCCTGAACTGGGTTCATCAAGACGCCGGCGATTTCATCATAGGGCATTTCCGCCGGGATTATGGCGGCGAGGTCGAGACCGCGCCCGGAAAAATACTCGCTCCACTGGGCCAGGAAGCTGATCAGCCGGTCGGGCTTGATCTCCTTCAGACGCGCGGGATTGGTGAACACACGGGGATTGAACGCTGGCATGGCGAATTCCTTATCCAGGGGGTGTCCTGCTCGAGCGAATCGAGGGCGAGCGCGAGCAGCAGCCCGATACTATGTCGATCGCGGGGAATGTCTAAATGTTGTTTTTCCGGGCCATAAAATACAGCATGTAGTGTGTTGGGGGGTCATCTGACGGGATTTGGCGTCCCATGCTAAATCTCGATGTTCTATTTATGTTCCTGCCCGACATTTTGTAGGTCTCGTCGGTAAGTGAAGAGGGTTCCCCCTGGAGACCCTCACAATGAAAGATATCACCACGAAGCCCCCCTACGGGCGGTTTTCAGCCATCCGTTTTCCGGAGGGCCACCATGATTGATCCCGACAATCGTGAGCGGGAGGCCCTCGCGCAGGCTCTGAAATCCATGGGCGCTGTCATGGCCGAGATTGGCTGGTCGACCTCATTGCGAGACCTGACGGCTGCTCAGGCAGGTCAGCTCGCCGAGGCCGCCGTCGACGGGTTTCAGGACAGCATGCTGGCCTCGGCCCCGTGTGCGGGTTCGGAGGTGCCGTTTTGACCGACGCCCTGCTGGACTTCAATCACCGCGAAAAATCCCCCAGCTTTGCCGAGGGCGTCAACGCGCTCATCGATCAGGCCCTGGTCACCGAGAACGACACCCGGCCAACGCGTGACTACCTTGGCGGCAGCCGCTTGGGCGACGCCTGTGTACGCCGCCTGCAATACGAATACCTCAAGACCCCGAAGGATGAGGGCGGAGGCTTCTCTGGTCAGACCCTGAGAATTTTTGCGCTTGGGCATGTTCTGGAAGACCTTGCGATCGATTGGCTGCGCAAGGCGGGCTTCGATTTACGCACCCGCAACCGGCATGGTGATCAGTTCGGGTTTTCCGTGGCTGGTGGCCGGGTGCAGGGACATGCGGATGGCGTGGTTGTCGCCGCGCCGAATGGCATGGCGGTGCCTGCCCTTTGGGAATGCAAATCCGCAAATGCCAAGAACTGGCGCGCCATCCAGAAGCATGGGGTTGTCAAAGCCAAGCCCATCTATGCGGCACAGATTGCGCTCTATCAGGCGTATCTCGGGCTGACGGAGATGCCCGCGCTGTTCACGGCGATCAACAAGGACACCTGCGAGATCTGGCACGAGTTGGTTCCCTTTGATGGGGCGCTTGCGCAGTCCGCCAGCGACAAGGCCGTCCAGATCCTGCGTGCTTGCGATGCGGGCGAGCAGTTGCCCCGTCACACGACAGATCCTGAGCATTTCGAATGCCGGTTCTGTTCCTACGCCGCGAGGTGCTGGGCATGACAGATCACCTGCATATCGCCGATGCGGCCGAGCCTCGGGGGCCGGATCCGGACATGGTTGCGCTCCATGCCGAGGTTGTCTTCGGGTACTGCGATTTCCTCGCACCTGTCCGGGCGTTGGCCGAAAAGGGCGCTCCCGACGCCCCACCGCATACGCCGTTTCTGCCTGTGGATGAGGACCTTGGCATCAAACTCGCCCACCAGGCGGACTGGGCTGCGCAAACAGGGATGGCGCTTTTTGTCGTGCCGGGCACCGTTCAGGAAGTGGGGGCCGCGCGGGCCGAGCACATCGCTCAAATGCAAGTTGTCCTGGTCGACATCGACCACGGCGATATTGCAGCAAAGCGCAGCCACCTCATTCAGCACCTGGGCACACCAACGCTCGAAGTTGCATCGGGTGGCGTGACGCCGGAGGGACAGGACAAGCTGCACCTCTATTGGCGGCTGACGGAGCCTGCCGAGGGCGAAGACATTGCCCGTGTTTGCCGCGCCCGCCAGATGATTGCCGCGAAGGTTGGCGGTGATCCCTCGTTCAAATCCGCGCATCAGCCCATCCGGGTGGCAGGGTCGGTTCATGCCAAATCGGGCGTGAAACGGCTGGTCTCTGTCCGCGATTTTCGCCCTGTTGATTTTGATCTTAGTGAATTGACCGAGGCCATCTTTGCGATGCCGCCGATGGAGGGCCTTGCTGCGGAGGCGTTGGATTTCAACGCCGCACCCGATGAACGTGGCAGCGTTCCAGAGCTTTTTGCCAAGCCGATCCGTGAAGGCGGCGTTGACGGCACCACCCGGTTTGATGCGCTGTCACGTGTCATCGGATATTGGATCCGGCGCAGCCGCGAAGGTCATGTCACGCCTGCTGAGGCATGGGCCGAGATTGTGGCCTATAACGACGCACGTATTGACCCGCCTTGGCCCGATGCGCGCCTCCGGCAAGAAGCCGAGCGGCTTTGGCGGCTCGATCAAGCCCGCAACGGGGACATCCCGGACGAGGAAGGCATTGAGCGGGTGCCGGGGCAGGGGGATGGCTCCGGCACCGCAGGCCCAACCCCCGTGCGGTTTTCTGAGGACGCCTTGGCGTCAACTTTTGCGGCTCAGCATTCAGATGCTTGGCGCTACGTCGCGGGCTGGGGCCAATGGCTGACCTGGACCGGGCGCATCTGGAAGCGTGAGGACACGCTCCAGGCCTTTGATCTTGCGCGCCAAGTCTGTCGTGCCGCTGCCGTGCGTTCGCCATCCTCCAAGGTCCGCACGAAGCTCTCAGCTGCCTCGACAGTTGCCGCCGTGGAACGCCTGGCCCGCAGTGACCGCCGGCACGCGACCACGACCGATGTCTGGGATCGTGACCCCTGGCTCTTCAACACGACAGCCGGGGTGCTTGACCTGCGCAGCGGGCAATCCCAGCCCCATGATCCATCGCTGTGCATGACGAAGATCGCGGCCGCGGCACCGCGGGGCAGTTGTCCCACCTGGCTTGCTTTTCTTGATACCGTCACGGGCGGTGACGCCCAGCTGCAATCCTACCTCCAGCGCATGGCCGGCTATTGCCTGACCGGCGTCACGAGCGAGCATGCGCTGTTCTTCCTCTACGGCACAGGCGCCAATGGCAAATCCGTTTTTGCCAATACGCTGACGGACATCCTCGGTGACTACGCCACCGTCGCGCCCATGGATATGTTCATGGCAACCCACGGGGATCGCCACCCAACCGACATGGCGGGACTGCGGGGCGCACGGATCGTGACCTCGATCGAGACTGAACAGGGCAGCCGATGGGCGGAGAGCAAGCTCAAAGCGCTGACCGGTGGCGACAAGATCACGGCCCGCTTCATGCGACAGGACTTTTTTGAGTTCATACCGCAGTTCAAGCTCCTGATCGTCGGCAACCACAAGCCAACCATTCGCAATGTCGACGAGGCGATGAAGCGGCGCCTTCACATGGTGCCGTTCACCGTCACCATCCCTGCCGCCAAGCGCGACAAGCGCCTGCCGGACAGGCTCCTAACGGAACGGGACGGCATCCTCGCATGGGCACTGCAGGGCTGTCTGGAATGGCAACAGCATGGGCTGCGCCCGCCGCCTGCGGTGTTGGCCGCCACCGACGATTACTTCGAGGCAGAGGACGCGCTTGGGCGCTGGATCGAGGAACGCTGCGAGACCGGCAACAAGGCCTTCTGGGCGGGATCCACCGAGCTCTTCAACAGCTGGAAGGCCTGGGCCGAGGCCAATGGCGAATACGCCGGCTCGATGAAGCGCTTTTCCGAGACACTGAGCACGAAGGGGTTCGCCCGCGAAAACACCCGCAAGGCCCGCGGCTTCCTCGGGATCAAGCTTTGCGACAACAACTCTGACCTATTCACAGGAGATTA
>CBFHYV010000010.1:0-28976 GCA_965660085.1 uncultured Paracoccaceae bacterium | reverse complement strand
ACGCGCTTCTTGGGGGGCGGCGGCAACAGACATTGCCGCTCTATCATTCGATCACCTGCATCGCCCCGGACGAGATGGCCCGCATCGCCCGCGACGCACAGGCCCAGGGCATCACCCAGTTCCAGGCCAAGCTGGGCGCATCGGGGGATTGGCAGACCGATGTGGAACGCCTGGCAAAGGTGCGTGAGGCCGTAGGCCCCGGTCCGCTCGTCTATGGGGACTGGAACTGCGGCGCCACAACGCTGGAAGCAATCCGCGTGGGCCGCGCTGCGGCGCATCTGGACGTGATGCTGGAACAGCCCAGCGCCACGCTGGAGGATTGCGCCCGCGTGCAATCGGCCACGGGCCTGCCGATGAAGCTCGATGAGCTGGCCCATGACACCGCCTCCTTGCTGGCGGGGCATCGGATGGGCATCATGGATGCCGTGGCGCTGAAACTGTCGAAGTTTGGCGGGCTGTCGGCCACACGCAGGGCGCGGGACCTGTGCCTGCATCTTGGCGCGCGCATGTGCATCGAATGCACTTGGGGCAGCGATATCGTGACCGCCGCCGCGCTGCATCTGGGCGCGGCCAGCCCGCCGGCGCGCGTGCTGAACGTATGTGACCTGTCGGGCTATGTCGGCCCGCGCCTGGCACCGGACGCACCCAGCCGCGCGCTGGGCCGTATCGCACCGCCCGAAGGCCCGGGCCTTGGCCTGGTGATCGATGAAGACCGTCTTGGCACACCTGACCTGATACTGGACTGATCCCATGAACCGCATTCACACACAAGCCGACTGGATCGCCCGCGCCCGCGCGGCGCTGCCCGCTGCCGGATTCGGAAATTTCGACGCCTCCATTGTCATCGCCCGCGGTGAAGGCGCCCGTGTCTGGGATGAGGATGGCCGCGAATATGTGGACTACCTGATCGGCTCCGGCCCGATGCTGCTGGGCCATGGCCATCCAGAGGTGATGGAGGCCGTGCTGGAACAGCTGCCAAGGGGCATGACCTTTTTCGCCAACAACGCCAAAGGCATCGAACTGGCGGAAGCCATCGTCGAGGCCGTGCCCTGTTGCGAACAGGTCCGCTTCGTCACCTCTGGCGGCGAGGCTGACATGTATGCCATCCGCCTGGCCCGCGCCTATACCGGCAAGCCGAAGATCCTGAAGTTTGAAGGCGGCTCTCACGGCATGTCGGCGGAGGCGCAGATGAGCCTGGCGCCCGCGCGGCATGTGAACTTCCCCACCCCCGTCCCCGACAGCGCCGGCATTCCGCAGGGCGTGGCCGATGAGATGCTGATCGCGCCTTTCAACGATCTGGACGCGGTCGCATCGCTGCTGGCCGAACATGACGATATCGCCGCCATCATCGCCGAGCCGTTGCAGCGCATCATCCCCGCGCGGCCCGGCTTTCTGCAAGGCCTGCGCGATCTGTGTGACAGATACGGCGTGCTGCTGATCTTTGATGAAATCGTGACCGGCTTTCGCCTGGCCTATGGCGGCGCGCAGGAACGCTATGGCGTGACGCCGGACATCTGCACGCTGGGCAAGATCATCGGCGGCGGTTTTCCCCTCGCGGCACTCGGGGCCAGCGCGGAGATCATGGCGCATTTTGACAAGGCCACCGTGGGCGCGGAAAAATGGCTGATGCAGCTTGGCACGCTGTCAGGCAACCCCGTGGCCTCCGCCGCCGGGCTGAAGACGATGGAGATCCTGCGGCGCCCGGACCAGTATGACCGGCTGCGCGCCCTTGGGCAAAGCCTGATGGACATGCAGTCCGCCGCGCTCTCGGACCAGGGGATCGGCCATCGGATCTGCGGTGATCCGACCCTGTTTGACATCTATTTCACCGATGCCGAGCCCGTCGATTATCGCAGCGCCAGACACAGCGACCCGGCCCTGAACGAGACCTGGAATGGCGTGCTGCGGGCCAATGGCGTGTTCAAGTCACCGGGCAAGCTCTATCCGTCGCTCGCCTTGCAGGAAGCAGACCTTGAGCTGACCCGCGCGGCCTTCCGCCATGCCGCCGCGGCCCTGGCGGAGATGCGCGCCACAAAGCCATAACGCATAGCCACGAGGGGCCGCAGCACATGCGGCAGCGGGCCGGTGCCGCCCCGTCCGGGTGGCGGAACCGGGCCGGCCTCTGCCCCGCAAGATCCGCTTGCCACGGCCGCTGCGCCCATGCTCTGCTTTGCGCTGTCAAAGGAGCATAGGCAGGCATGTGCAGCGTTCTGGGAAGATGTCCGGGCCATCCGCATGCGAAGGTCCATGACTGGTGGCCGCCACCCCGCCTGCAGGAACGCGCCGCACCTGACCCATACCGCTTCTTCGGAGACACCTATGCACCCCACCCTCACCACCGGGGCCGATGGCCTTGAGATCCGCTGGCCGGACGGCACCACCGGCACCTTCCCCTATCTGTGGCTGCGCGACACGGACCCCGCCGGCTTTCACCCGCAGACCGGCGAGCGCACGTTCGACCTGACCAGCGTGCCGCTGGACATTGCCCCGCGGGAGGCCGCGATCACCCCCGATGCGCTGCTGATCACATGGCAGGATGCACAGGCACCCAGCCGCTTTGAGCTTGACTGGATCAAGGCCCACCGCCCCGGCCAGCCGCGCCCTGATCCGGCGGATCTTTCACCGCATGTCTGGCGGGCGGATCTGGGCGCAGGCGGCGTGCCCCGGCATGATGCCACGGCGATCCTGTCATCCAACGCTGCCCTGGATGGCTGGCTGCGCGACACCAAGACATATGGCCTGTCCATCGTCACAGGGCTGGCTGACAGGATCGACGCCGGGATGGACGTGGCCCGCCGGGTTGGCCACCTGCGCGAGACGAACTTCGGCTTGACCTTTGAGGTCGTCTCCAAACCCGATCCCAACAACCTGGCCTATACTGCGGATGCCTTGCCGCTGCACACGGACCTGACCAACCAGGAACTACCGCCGGGCTATCAGTTTCTGCACTGCCTCGCCAATGAGGCGCAGGGCGGCGGATCCACCTTCTGTGACGGTCTTGCCGTGGCGGAGGATTTGCGCAACGCCGATCCAGAGGCCTTTGAGACCCTGTCCCGCACCACCGTGCCCTTCCGCTTTCACGATGCCAGCACGGACATCCGCGGGCGCAAGGCGGTGATCACCCTGGGCGGTGGGGGTGAGGTTTCAGAGATCTGCTTCAACGCCCATCTGGCCGACATCCTAGACCTGGCACCGGCACAGATGATGCCCTTCTACCGCGCCTACCGGCTGTTCATGCAGATGACCCGTGACCCGGCCTATGGCATCGCCCTGAAGCTCGGGGGCGGAGAGATGGCGGTTTTCGACAACCGCCGCGTGTTGCACGGGCGTGAGGCCTTTGACCCCTCAACCGGCTTTCGCCATCTGCACGGCTGCTATGTTGACCGGGGCGAATGGGACAGCCGGTTGCGCGTGTTGGCGCGGTCCGGGATTTGACCTGACCGCCCAAGACGGCGCACCGCCGAAAGCGGGAAATCCATTGACTTGCGCCGCCCGCGCGGGGACGCTTTGCAAACGCTGGCGCATGAGGTGGTGAAAATGCCCGATCTTTCGGTGCGAATGGCCGAGAATGACACCGATATCGCGGCGGCGCGTGCGCTCTGCCGGGAATGGCTGGACTGGCACTGGGCAAACTACCCCGCCGATTGGCGGCCCAAGGGGCCGGACCACCCGATGGACCCGGACAAGTTCGAGGCCATCATCACCGCCCTGCCAGAGCTGCACGCCAGGCCGGGCGGCGCGATCTTCATCGCCTCGGTCGATGGGGCGCCGGCCGGCTGTGTCATGTATTCCCCGGCCGGCCCGGGCACCGCCGAAATCAAGCGCATGTTCGTCAGCGAAAGCGGCCGAGGTCATGGCCTGGGGCGGCGGATGCTGGACACAGTGTTCCAGCAGATGCGTGCGGACGGCTATGATACGGCCATGTTCTCCTCCGCAAGGTTCCTGACCCATGCGAGAGCGATGTATGAAAGCGCCGGTTTCATCGACATGCCGCATCCGCAGGGCTTCCCGGAAGAATGGCGGAAATACGTGTATTTCATGCAGCGCCCGCTTTGACATGCAGCGCGTCGGGTAAAGGCCGCCGCAACGTCAGGCCGCCGACGGGGCATGGGCGTCCGCGCCGCATCCGCCCTGCGAGGCCGCCCATGCGCCCTGTCAGACGATCTCAATGAAGTCTGCCAGATGGGCGGGCAGGATGTCCGCCTGCCCCAGCAGGGTCAGCGAATGGCCATTGTCGAACTCCAGCACGAAATCCGCGCCGGACCGGCCGCCCAGTTGCGTCACGACCTCGGCCGCGGTCAGCCCGGAGATGCCCAGCGCATCGGCGTCCAGCTGGATGATGTCAAGGAACCAGTCCTCGATCACGTCGGCGCCCTGGGTGAAGACAAAGACATCCTGACTGTCGCCGCCGCGCAGGGTGTCATTGCCCGCCATGCCAGAGAGCACATCCCGCCCGCCGCCACCATTCAGGATGTCATCGCCCGCGCGCCCGAACAGCCTGTCCCGGCCGCCACGGCCGAACAGACGGTTGGCGCCATTGTCTCCGGCAAGCGCGTCGTCATGCTCGGATCCGGCCAGATCCTCGATCCCGTCGAACAGATCGCCCTGCGCCTCACCCTGGTTGAGCGTATCCGCCCAGAGCAGGTCCACGACGACCCGTTCCAACGCCTCGGAATACTGGGCGCGGTCGCGGTTTTCGCCGCCGATCAGCAGATCCGCGCCCAAGCCGCCGAACAGCACGTCATCGCCCACACCACCTTCCAGCGTGTCATCCCCCTGCCGGCCGAAGATGTAATCCACATTCCGGCCGCCCATGATGTGGTTGGCGTCAAGCGTGCCGCGCATGTTGTCCGGGCCTTGGGAGCCGAGCAGGTTTTCAATCCCGTCATAGGTATCGCCCATAGCGGCGAAAGTGTTGATTTGCGGGAACATGAGGTCCACGCGCAGCGAGCCGAAGGAGCCTGCGTAGCTGACCCAATCGACGCCGTCACCGCCCAAGAAGGCATCCGCGCCATCGGCGTTGGACAGGTTCTGCGGATCACCGCCATTCAGCACATCATCGCCCGTGCCGCCCACAAGGCTGTCATCGCCAGCACCACCCAGCAGCGTATCATTGCCGCTTAGGCCCGCCAGCGTGTCATTGCCGGCAAGGCCCGCGACCTTTTCCGCCTGGTCCGTGCCGGTCAATGCCTCGGCCAAATCCGTGCCGGACAGGAAGGACGCAACGCGCGCGGTGGGGTCGCTGTTGAGCGTTTCCAGTGCCCCGCCCCCATCGGTGAAGCTGACCTGCACGGACAGCGCCGTGCCCACATCCGCCGGGGTCAGGGCATAGCTGGCCCCCG
This sequence comes from uncultured Paracoccaceae bacterium, assembly GCA_965660085.1. Lineage (GTDB taxonomy): Bacteria > Pseudomonadota > Alphaproteobacteria > Rhodobacterales > Rhodobacteraceae > CBFHYV01. Next base: position 23,634 of record CBFHYV010000010.1, on the reverse strand, counting down.
TGGCATCGCCGATCACCTCACCATCGCGCAGCCATTGATAGCTGAACGCCCCCAGACCGTCCGCATCGCGGATCGCGCTGACATCCGCCAGCAACACCTCGCCCGTCCATGCTGCACCTAGGATCTGCAAATCTCCGGTCGGCCTGTCGTTCACGCCCTGGACCTCGATCCCGAAGGGGGCGGATCTGACGGCGCCTTCGGGGTCGGTCGCCGTCACGACAATCTCCGCAGAGCGGGACGTGACCGCGGCATTGATGCCCTCCGCATCGGGCACAAACATCCAGTCCCCTGATGCGCCATCGAGGTAAAAGACCCCGAAGTCCGTGACCTGTCGGTGCGTGGCGACGAAGCCATCCTCACCAATCGTTGCAAACTCGCCCGCATCCCCATTCAACATCCCAAAAGACACGGGCATTTGAGTGTTGGCAAAGGCCCGCAGACCACCGCCTTGCGCGTCAAAAACATCAAGGCTGGCGGTGTCATCAAAACGCAGGCCGTCAAACCGGGCAAAAACTGGCGCGGCACTGCCAAACAGCAGGTAAGAGCGCCCCAACCCGGCTCGGCCGACCTCATAATCCCAATCCGAGCCGATCAGAAAATCAGCAACACCGTCACCGTTGACATCGCCCGCCCCAGACACGGACCAGCCGCTGCGGAAATGGCCCGCAGTGCCATCCAGCCGAAAGCCATCATGACTGTTCATATCCGCAAGAGAGAGATAGGCCGCAGCGCGATCCGATGACCCGAACAGAACGTAGGACTGGCCGGCAAAATCTATCCCATCGGGGTCGGTCAACGGCACCCCGATCAAGACATCATCGATCCCGTCGCCATTCACATCCCCGGCGGCCGAGACGTCAGACCTGGCCCGAATAGGGGCATTTGCACCGCCCACGCGGAAGCCGTTTGTTCCATCCAACCCGTCAAGGGCAACGGATGCGGCAGGCCACTCTTCCCGTCCAAAGACGAAATAGGCGCCACTTGTCAGGTCAGGCCCCGCCAGGTTGTCCTCCGCGGCACCGATCACGATATCGTCGATCCCGTCGCCATTCACGTCACCGGCCCCGGACACCGAAGTGCCCAAGGCCTCGCCCGCCCTGAGGCCTTGCATGCGGAAACCGTTGCTGCCGTCCAGATCCGTGGGCGAAAGGACTGCCTCCCGCCCGCCCTGGAGGCCAAAGATCACATAGCTTTCGCCGGCATTCCTCAGGCCATCGGGATTGGCGGCGGAGGCGCCGATCAGAATGTCATTGATCCCGTCGCCATTCACGTCACCGGCGCCGGAAACAGCATTTCCCCCCCGATTATCGGCATTCAAGCCATCCACCCGAAATCCGTTCAGGCCGTCCAGATCAGCCAGCGAAAGCGAAGGGTCTGACCAGTCCCGGGCGCCGAATACAACATAGGTGGATCCGGCATCGGACCTTTGACCGGGGTCCGAGCCAGGCGCCCCAATCAGAACATCGTCAATACCGTCCCCGTTCACATCGCCCGCGCCGGACACGGAGGCCCCGATGAAGTCGCCCGTATCAGGCCCGAACAGGACAAAGCCGTTGCTGCCATCCAGGTCAGTCACGGACAAGGTGGCCTGTGACCAGTCCGCCGTACCAAAAACAACATACGCCGCGCCGGATCGAATAGTGCCATTCGGGTCCGCCGATGAGGCCCCGATGATGATATCGTCCAGCCCGTCCCCGTTCACATCCCCCGCACTTGCGACTGACCTGCCCAGACGATCATCCGCGTCCGCCCCAAGGATACGGAACCCATTGCTACCCGTCAGGTCAGACAGGGAAATCGTGGCATCCGCCCAGTCCGCCCGGCCAAACAGAACAGAGACTTCGCCATCAAGCTCGCCTTCCGCCGGACCGGCGCTTGGGGCCGCAATCAGAATATCGGCAAACCCGTCACCGTTGAAATCGCCCGCGTTTGAAACGGACCGGCCGCTCTCGTCCTCGGCGTTTGCGCCATTTATGCGAAAGCCATTGCTGCCATTCAGATCCGATAGCCTAAATACGCTTTCCATATCATCCACTCGGTCAGGGCGTGGCAGGCGTCCGGCATGCGTCATTGGCCGGCGGGCGAACTTGGGTTTAACCGCTCAAGCGTGCGCCAGTTTCCCGATTTCCGCAACGGTTTCGCGCCTTCCAGCCCGCTTCAACAGGGGCCTTTGAGACGAGGGGATTAAACAGCCAGCCTTCTGACCACCTGCCGCGCGGCCACGGCCATTCGCCCTGGTTCACCTGAACATGCGCCTTCGCCGGGTGCCCTTGGCAATGCCTGCAATCATCGCCCGCCGTCGGCGGCGATGTGTCAGGCCCGCTTCTGGGTCATCCCCTGCCGATGATGCGCGCCACACGGGTTCGGGTGGCCTGGGCTTCGGCACTGTTTCCGGCGCGGATCGCGTTTTCCAGCGCGATCAGCTCAGCCGAGAGCGCGGACAGGCCCACCATGCTGGCGCCGCCCGCGGCCTTGTGGCTCAGATCCGCCGCCGTCAGGCTCAGCGGGGCGGAGGCCAGGCTTTGAACGGCGTCACGCGCCTGTTGCAATGCCTCCGCCCGCAAGGCAGCCATGGGATCGTCCGCGCCATGAGCCGCCCCCACATCCTGCGCCGGCTCGGGCGGCTTTGGCGGATGCAGCGCGATGCCGTGGGCGCGCAGGGTGGCATGCAGCGTATCCTGCGACAGGGGCTTGAACAGCAGATCGTCCATGCCGCCCTGGACATAGCCCTGCCAGGCCTCGTCCTCTGACCGGGCAGTGACGCCGATGATCGCCGCCCCGCGTGAGGCGCCGGCGCGCCGGATCTCCGCGGCCGCCTGGATGCCATCCATCACCGGCATGGAGAAATCCATCAGGATCACTGAGAACGCCGTGTCATGGGCGGTCTCCACGGCCTCTTCCCCATCGCTGGCAGGCACGGCCTCCAGCCCCGCGCGTTCCAGCATCTGCATCAACAGGCGGCGGTTGATGGCGTTGTCATCGGCCACCAGAACCGGCCCCTGCGCGGACACAGACAGCGCGGGCAGATCGACCAGAGGCGGCACGCTGCGCACCGGGATGCGGAAGAAGAACATGCTGCCCCGGCCCGGTGTGCTTTGCACCTCCAGCGTGCCGCCCATCAGCTCCACCGCGCGCTGCGCCGAGGCCAGGCCCAGACCGGGCGCGCCCAGGGCAATCTCGGCCTCGTTCAGCTTGTCAAAGGGGCGGAAGATCCGCGGCAGGTCCGCTTGGGCGATGCCTCGCCCAGTGTCGGACACGGCAACCGTCAGGTGCTGGCCAATGGCATTGGCGGTGAGGTGCGCCGAGATCTTGACGCTGCCCCGGAAAGTGTAGCGCAACGCGTTGGAGATCAGACAGCGCAGGGTGATGGCCAGTTCCATGGGCGCGGCCCCCACCCAGGTGCCCGCCGCATCCTTGTCCGCGCCGCTGCCGGTATCGATGCTGACGTCCAGGCTCAGGCCCTTGGCCTCGGCCTCTGCCAGGAAGGGGCGCGCGATGGTGCGCGTGAACCTGTCCAGCGGCAGGGGCATCTGCCGCAGGTCCCCCGCCGCGCGGTTGGTCAGGCGGGAATGTTCCAGCACGCGGTTCACATAGTCCAACGCCTGCCGGGCGCAGGTTTCGATGGTGCGCAGGTGATCTGCCATCGCAGGCGGCGCGCCATTCTGCGTGATGGCCTCCTCCGCCAGCAGGATGCCATTGATCGGCGTGCGCAATTCATGGCTGGTGGCCGAAAGCAGCCGCGTATTGAGCGCGGCAGAGGCCTGCGCGGCGGTGACGGATGTCTCCAGCGCCCCTGTCCGGCGCTGCAGTTCCGTGACATCGCGCAGGATCAGGATCAGGATGGGCAGGGCGCTTTCGGGGTCGCGGGTGGACAGGCCCCGCGCGTCATAGATATGCAAGGCACCATCGGCGTCAGGCAGCGTGAGGGTTGCCACCGCGCCCCGGCTCAGCTTGGCCAGTTGGTGGTCCAAGTCCACACGAAACGCATCGCGCTCTGATGGTTTCAGCCGTTGGGCAAGCACATCGGCCAGGGCGCGTTTGCGCCGGGCGGTGCGGTCGCGCATGTCCATCAGGGTCCGCGACGCCTCATTGACGCGCAGCACCCGGTGCGCCCGATCCAGCACCAGAATGGGATCCGGGAACCGGGCCTCTGAATTCCGCAGCACGGTCAGCGCCCGGCGCGCCCGCGCGGCGGCGATTTCACTGATGGAGAACAGGCCCGCGGCAAACAGCATGGCAATGGCCAGGGCAAACAGCAGGCCGCGCATGCGCCGTTCTTCGTCCTGCCAGCTTTGCCCCGCATCCAGCCGCCATTGTGTCCGCAGCATCTGGATCTGCTGCATGGCTTCCAGCGTGACAAGAAAGAACTCGCCCCGCATCGCCTCCAACTGCGCAATCAGATCCTCCAGCGCGCCGGGGCGGATGGACAGCGCATCCACCAGGTAGACCAGATCGAAATACTGCACCTGCATGGCCTCAACCCGGTCCACCGTGTCAGGGACAAGCCCGAATGACCGGAACATGCTGTGCAGCGTCTGCATCCGACTGTAGAGCACGTCATAGGCCGTAACGACAGCCGCCATATCCGCCGTCTGCCCCGCGGCCACGCGCCGTTGCTGGGCAAGTGCCGTGGCGTAGAGCGCGGAAAACTCATGCACCGCGGCGGCCACGGCCCATTCCTGTTCAAACCGGGCAATGCTGACATCCCGGGCCTGCCGCTGCATCTTGGATGCGGCAATGGCCAGCGCGGCGAGGTTCACCCCCAACAGCACAAACAGCAGGGCGGCCACCGCGCGGCGCAGCCCGGTTCGCATGGACAATTGTCTGGGAATACGACTAGGCACCAAACCCCTCACGAAAACTTAGTCAAAATGAGAAATTCGCGCGATCCAGGCAACCTATCTTATGACATCAAGTTTACCACTTTAGGCATTCCCCCGCGCATCTGCGCGCTGTGGGTCTGCACACCTGTCTGATACACACAAAAATCTATATGTATCGGACCTGACCGGAAACGGATCAACAGAAAGATAAGAGGCCCCATGACTGACGAAGCGCAGACCTGCCGGATCATGATCGCGGACGATCATGTATTGCTGGTGGATGCCATCGCCAGCGCAATGAAGACGCGCGGCTCCTACGAGATTGCCAAGGCCAACAGCTTTCCCGACCTGTACAAGGCACTGGACGCAGGCGCGCAGTTTGACCTCATCCTGCTGGACCTGCGGATGCCCGGCATGAACGGCATGGACAGCATCCGCAAGCTGTTGGCAGATTGCCCTGACACGCGGATCGTGCTGTTTTCCGGCAATGCCGAACCGAAGCTGGTGCGCAGCGCCATGCGCGAAGGCGTGGCGGGCTTCATCCCCAAGACCATGCCCATGCCCGCCATGCTGACGGCGGTGGAGATGATCGAACAGGGTCAGGTCTTTGTTCCGGCGAATGTGACGCTGCATGCCGAAGATGCCGGAAAGGCGAAAGAAGATCTGACGGAGATTGAACTGCAGATCCTGCGCCGGGTGTCCGACGGGCTGACCAACAAGGAAATCGCGTTGGAGATCGACACCAGCGAAGCGAACGTAAAGATGTTCCTGCGCGCCATCAACGGCAAGCTGGGCACGCGCAACCGCACCCATGCCGCGATGCTGGCACATGATCTGGGGCTGATCTGACCCGCAAGGCGGCCCAAGGCCCCCATTGAGCGGACCGGGCGGCCAAGTGCCGGCCGGTCTTTTTGCCTCCGGCGGGCAGCCTGCGTGTCACGCCCCTTGCGGACCAATCCGCGCCTGCACCAGGCCCGTGATCTGTGCGGCAAACTCCGCCGGATCCGCGGATTTCACCAGCACATCGACAAAGGGCGCGCGGTCATCGGCGGCGGGCGGCGCAGCGGACATGCCGATGGCCAGCATATCCGGCCGCAAGGCCAACAGATGCCGCGCCAGATCACGGCCATCGACATCGCCAAGGTTCAGATCGCACAGCAGGATTTCGGTGCTGTGACGTTCGATGAACGCTCTCGCCTTCTCAGGGCGTGTTACAAGGGTGACATGGCGCAGGGATGGTGCCAGCGCCGCCCGCAGCATCCGCCCCTGCAGGGCAGAATCCTCCACGATCAGCATGTCCATCTCTGACAGGTGCTGTTTGGCTGTCACGCGCCGGCTGTCCGGGCTGCTGCGCTTCAGCGGCACGGTCACCACGAAGCGGCTGCCCTGTCCGGGGGTGCTGTGCAGCTTGATCTGGCCCTCCATGGCCGCAACAAGGCTGCGCGTCACCGAAAGGCCCAGCCCAACCCCGCGCACCGCCCGCGCCTGCGCGCCCTCCAGCCGGTGAAAGGGCTGAAAGATCGCCGCCTGATCGCCCAGCGGGACGCCGATGCCCGTGTCGGTGACGGACATCCGCGCCTGCACATAGCCCAGCCGAGAGACATGATCCGACACCGCCAGATCAACATGCACATAGCCTTGATCGGTATATCGGATCGCATTGCCGATGAGGTTGCTGAGGATCTGGCGGAGGCGGCCTGCATCCACCTCGCACCACAGGGTCTTGGGCGGCATGTTCACCACCAGTTCCAACCCTTTCGCGCGGGCGGCGGCGCGGTGGCCTTCAACCGTGTCGCGCAGCAGGCGGCTGAGATCCGTGGGCTGAGGGGTCAGCGTGATATTGCCCAGCTCCAACCGCTTGAGATCCATGAAATCATCGGTGATCCGCAGCGCACTGCGCAGGGCGCTGGCGGCAATGCGCAGATCGCCCGCCTCACCGCCCTTTTCCACGGCCATGACCGCAGACAGCAGCGGCGAGCGCAATTCATGCGCAACAACGGTGTTCAACCGGGCATTCGCCGCCTCCGCCACGCGCGCCCGGTCCAGCGCCGCGCCAAGTTCCTCCACCCGGGCCTGGCGCGCGGCCGCCTGCTGCCGCGACTGGTCCAGCCACAGGAGAAGGGTCAGCAAGATCGACATCACCAGCGCCGTGCCCAGCGTGACCGCAAGCGGCCATCCCAATATGTGATCGTGCAGGAACGGTTCATGCGGAACCAGCAGCGCCATTCCCCAAGGCGCCACCGCCGGAACCACACGGAACATCGCGCGATAGTCACCTGACACACCTGGCACCGGAGGGTCTGGTGGGGCACTCCATGTCGCGGTCGTCACCTCTTGGGTGTCCAGCCCGCGCCAGGGGCCCGGCGGCACCTGAAGCATCACGTTTGACGTGTTGGACAGCAACGGCAGCCGCAGCAGCAAGCGTTGCGCGGCATCCGCCAGCACCAGAATGCTGCCTTCAGGCAAGGCCAGCGCCTGCAACTGCTCTGCCAGCCCGTCCAGGGTGTTGGCATAGGTCAGCACATAGCGCTGGCCCACCGCATCGCGCACCGGCAAGGACAGGGTGAACACCGGCACGCCAGCAACACGGCCAATGAACCCGTCAGACAGTTCCGGCTGACCGCTGCGCCGGGCGCGTTCAATGGCGCGCAGCATCTCCGGGCGCACCGGCCTGCGCATCGCCTCAATGGCGTTGGTCAGCGGGTTGTCCAACCGTGTGTTGAAGATCTGCGGCTGGCCCGGTTCATCCGCTGTCAGCAGGATCCAGCCATCCACAAGCTCGGCGGCCAGACGGGCCTCCGCCGCCATCGCGCGAAAATTCAGCGGTCCATCCAACAATGCAGAGGATTCCGCCAGGGTGCGCAAGATCAGCCGGGCGCGCGCGATGTCCTTTTCCACGATCCGTTCAGCCGCGTCAAACAGCGCACGCTGATCGGCCAGATGCTGATCGGCGTGCTGCCGGGACTGAACGAAATACGATGCAAACGCCACGACCAGCGTGACCAGGATGGCGACCAGGACGTGGCGCATGAATTTATTAGCCAAGGACCACCTCCGCGGGGATCGGGTCTATTCCCTATCCCAAGCAGGCATGTCCTACATCTGCTCAATCGAATAGGTCAGTGTACCAGATGTCTGCCAGCTCGCGCTGTGCGCATATGACCAGCTTATCTTTCAGGTCACTCAGGCAGGGCTGGGTGGCCTGCCGGGCAAGCGCATCCTCCAGCCGCACCGCCTGCCGCGCCAGCCCGACCATCCCGCCGGAGGCTGAAAAGACGAGGATCTGGCGCAGTGCGTCCTGAACCGAAGCGCGGTCCGCGACGTTCAGCCGATCCAGCCGCGCCACGGCCTGCGCCACCTGCGCAACCGCGCGCTCCACCGCATCGCGCGCGCGGCCAGTGCCCATCGCCTGCGCCAGAAGCGTCACCGAAAGATGCGTTTCCACGGGCTGTGCGCCCACAAACTGCTGTGCCGTGCTGCTGGTATAGGTCATGGTGCGTCGCTCCCTGTAGCGTCCCCAATGTCTCACAGCCTGGCGTCATCCGCATGCGCGCAAAGGTCCGCCGCGCCCTATCTTCCGTCTGTGCCAATGAACGTTGGTTTCTGCGCAGGCGCCGCCAGGCCAAAGGACCGCCACCGCAGAACCCACGGGAACAGATACCTAAAAAAGGCATTTGTTCATCCGCGGCGGAACATCTAACCTCGGCTCTGCGTATCCCTTCGGGTCCGAGCCCTCAAAGCTCGGATCGCGTTCCCAACCGCCCAGGATGAGTGCCCCACGTGACATCGGAAGAGCCCACCAGATACACGGCCGAGGCTTTGCATGCGCTGATCGTGCATAGTCAGTCCAAGCTGCCGGACACGGTGCCGCGCGCCGGGGGGGCCTTCGTCGCGCTCAATCGGGACGGCGCGCGAGAGCCGATTTTCTGGTGCTTCAACAACTGGGTGGAACCGCTGTCGCTGGCGCATCACATCGGGGCGGATCAGCCCCTGTATGCCACGCGGTCGCTTCATGCGCTGGTGTCCGGCAAGGCCGCCAAGCGGCTCAACCTGCCCGCTGTCTCAGAACTTCTGGCGCAGGAAATCCTCGCAACCCGCGCGGCGCCACCCAAGGTGCTGGGCGGAAATTGTCAGTCCGCGCCGATCATCGAGGCGGTTGCACATCGGCTGATCCAGGCGGGCGCCCCGGCGCCGCGGCTGGTCATCATGGAACATGAACTGGCCTATTCCTACCCCGGTCATGTGCTGCACCTGTTCGGCCGGCAGAGCGCGGCCTACAACCCCTTCTTACAGGGCCGAGACCCAACCCCCGTCTGGCGGCGGCAATATGGCTCGGCCGCGCACGGGTTCCTGTTTGGCGGACATGGCCAATACTTCCGCGCGCCTGCCATCCATGATCTCTGCGGCCATTTGCGGTCCTTCGTCGATGACGCCACGGCGGGCCGCCCACCCCGGACCGGCTTGATCGAGGCGCCCGGCCTCCCCCATCTGGCGGGCGAACCATGGGCGTGACGCCGCCGGTCGATGTCATCCATCGGGTCCAGGCCCATGTGGCACATGAACCGGACCGCACGGCGTTCGTGTTCCTGCAGCGGCGCGCCGAGCCGCCCGTGACAGTGACCTGGGCAGAGCTTTGGTCCCGCGCGGGGGCCATCGCGGCCGCCCTGCCCGCCCCGGCCTCGGACCGGCCCCTAGGCTGTTTGCTGTTTTGTCGGGATGCCGCGCAGTTCGTGACGGCGTTGCTTGCCGTGTGGATGCGTGGCGGCGTGGGAATACCGGGTTCCAGCGTGCTGACCTCACGCATCGAGGAGCGCAACAGCCACGTCATCCGGGCCGCACGGCCCGATGTCATCCTGCATGATCTTGCCGCGGATGAGGTTGAAAGGCTGCGCGCGGTGTCAGGCTCCGCCATGCTGATGCGCATCGAGGATGACCTGCGAGGCACGTGCGATGTGGCCCCGGCCGGCGGATTGTTGCAGTTTTCGTCAGGCACCACCGCCAACCCGAAGCCTATTCTTGTGGGCCCGCGCGCGATTGCGGCAAATGCGCAGGCAATTGTTGAACGGTTTGGGCTGACTGCCGACTCGGTCGGGGTGCACTGGCTGCCCCTGCACCACGATATGGGGCTGGTCGGCGGGGTGATCGCCGCGTTCTGGACGGGGGGCACATCGGTTCTGATGGCCCCGACGATGTTCATCCAGGACCCGCTGTCCTGGTTCCGGGCGGTGGACACATGGCGCGGCACAATCACCAGCGCCCCGAATTTCGCCTATGCCCGGCTGATCGACGCGGCCCGCAAGGCGCCCCCCGTGGGCATGGACCTGACCTGCCTGCACAACGTGATCATCGGCGGTGAACCGGTGCAGCGCAGCACCCTTGACGGGTTGCAGGCGTGTTTCGGCCCGCTTGGCCTGTCCCCGGACGCGATTGCGCCCTCTTACGGCATGGCAGAGGCCACGCTGCTGGTCAGTTCCGGCAAGCGGGTGGGCGGGCCGCGCCTTTGCCACCGTGACGGGCGCGATCTGGTGAGCCTCGGCGCGCCGGTCCAGGGGCTTTCGGTGACAATCGGCCCCCGGACCGCCCCCTGCCCCGATGGCGTGATCGGCCCTGTTGTCATCAGCGGATCCAGCCTGGGGCAGGTGGTGGGCGAACAGGCGGATTGGCGGTGCTTGACCCCCGATGGTGACCTGCCGCCGATCGAGACCGGGGATTACGGGTTCTGCCAGGCGGGCGAGATCTTCCTTACCGGGCGCAGCGCCAACAAGATCATCATTCGCGGCAAGAATGTCTTTGCAGAGGACGTGGAACAGATTGCCCTGGACGTGGCGGTTGGCGCCATTGCCGGGGGCGCTGCGGCCTTCGCGGTGGCGTCCCAGGGCACAGAACAGCTGTGCCTGGTGCTGGAAATGCCCCGCACGGCCGAATTTGAACATCTGCCAGAACTCAACAGCCGGATCGGTGAGGCGCTCGGGATCAAGCTGCACCGGGTTGTCGTTGTCTCCGGGGCGTGTCTGCCACGCACCAGCAGCGGCAAGATCCAGCGGACGAAGGCGCGGGACATGCTGGCCGAGGGCGCATTTGACAAACGGATCCGGCTTGATGTCAGCCAAAGCGCACACTGACTACCTGTATGATGGCGCAGAGATGCTGGCCAACCCGCAGGCCGTGTTCACCCGCCTGCGGGCTGAGGGCGATGTGCTGTGGTCGGGGTCCATGCGGCGCTGGCTAGTCCTGTCGCGCGCAGCCTGCGAAACCGCCCTGCGCGACCCGCGGCTGGATGTCTACAACGTCTTTCAGGCCTTCGATCATGTGGCGCGCCTGTCCGGGCATCGGCTGGACGAGCTGATCACCGTGTCGCGCTGGATCCCGTTCCTGAACAACGCAGAACGGCACAAACAGCTGCGCGGCCTGTTCGCCCGCGTGCTGCAAGAGATCATGGACCCCTACCTGGCCGCCTACGCCGCCGCGTCCCAGGAGTTGTTGGAGGCGTTCAGAACCGCGCGCGGCGGGGATTTTGCCACAGGCTACGCTGACCGTGTGCATGTGGAGGCCTTTGGGCGGGTCTGCGGCCTGGACTCCGCGGACCGGGCAGATTTCGCCAGCCTTGCGTCATCGGACGGGGCGGTGGATTTCGCCGTGCGGGTCGGCGCGCTGCTGGAGGCCAATGACCGCGCCCGGGCGCTGCTGGACCGGATGACCGCCATTCTTGCCAGATCCCGGGGCAGTGACATGCTGGACCGCATCGGCGGCCATTTGTCCCGCGCCGGGATCGAGGACAGCCTGCAGGCAAGGGCGGAATTCCTAGTGGCCCTGACGCTGCTGGGCCGGGACACGCTGGCGGGCACCCTGACGCTGGGGCTGGCGCATATGCTGGACACGCAAGACGGCCACCTGGCCCCTCCGGATTGGCCGGCCCCGCAGGACATGGTGAATGAGGTGATCCGCCTGTCCTCCGCCGTGCAGATCGTGAACCGTGTCGCCACCCGGCCGATGGACCTGTGTGGCCAGCAGATCGGCCAGGGGAACGTTCTGATGATCTACCTGCCGGCGGCCAATACCGACCCGGCCGCCTTTGCCCATGCCGGGCACATGAACCCGTCCCATCCCGAAAGCATCGCCTTCGGCGCCGGGCCGCATCTGTGCGTGGGCCGGCAGATGACCCGCCGCGCCATCGAAATCTCACTGCGCCACCTGTCACGGTTGACCATCGCTGCGGGACCGGACAGATCCATCGGGCCTGGCAAGAACACGCGCAAATATGACACCATGCAGATCAAGGTTCTCTGAATGTCTGATACACATCCGCTGATCGCCCTGTCCGTGGAACGGCTGGGCAAGTTTCTGGGCCGCCCCTTCACCGAGGCGGAGCTGGATCAACCCTATGACGCGCTTGGCGCGGATTCGATGGATATGGTCGTGCTGGCCTTTGAACTGGAAAAACATCTTGGCCAGCGGGTCGAGCCGGAGCTGTTCCTGCAGCATCCCACCATCCGCCAGGCCCTGGACGATCTGATCGCACGATGAGCCGCGCGGACCACCAGGACGATCCGCGGGACATCATCCTGATCTTCCAGATGGCCAAAGTAGCATCGCGGTCATGGTCCGCCCTGATGCATGACACCCGCCCCGATGCGCTGATCAGCCATTTCCACGCGATCTCCGCAAAGCGGCTGAACAAGATCGCACGGCTGGTTGCCGCCGAACCGCCGGTGCAGACCATCAAGCACCTGACCCTGCCGCGCCTGGGCCGGCCACAGGACAACATCGCCGCCCATATCAAAGACGGCCAGTGGCACGGCCCGCCCGCCACCATCATTTCCGGCGTCCGCGATCCGGTGGCGCGGGCGCTGTCCGCGGTGGGCTTCCTGTGCAACCGCTTGGGATACACCCCCTTCCCGGTCACGCCCCGGGACGGGGGCACGCCTGAAAACATCCTGAAGGTCTTTCACCGGGCGCTGGAAGCCGCGCGCACGGGCGATGACGGCGGTGACACGCTGATCACCTTGCTGGCCGGGATCATCGGTGATTTCGACATCTGGTTCGAGGAAGAGCTGCACGCGCCCTTTGGCCTGGACATTCGCTCGGTGCCCTTTGACGACAGGGCGCAGGCGCTGCTGGTCCACGGCCGCAATCAGACGCTGGTCTATCGGATGGAGGACCTCAAGGCCCCGGAAACCCGCGACAGGCTGTTGAGGACAGCGGGCGCGCTGTTTGGCACGCCGATGCCCAGCTTCCCCGACGCCAAGGTTGCCCATGAACAGCGGTATCAGGCGCTTTACGCCCAGGTCACCCGATCCCTGCGGCTCGGCCCTTCGGACCTGGACTGGTTCTATGACAACGCGACCATGGCGCATTTCTATACGCCACAGGAGATTGACGGATTCCGCCGCCGATGGGCGCGCTAGGCGGCGCAGACGCGGGTCATGACATCGTCGATCCCGTCAATCCGGTCCGCCGGCAGATACCGAAACGCCAGCCCGATCCGCTCGCCCTCGGTCTTGTTTGGACCGGACGCGTGAAAGCACAGCTGATGGAACAGCACGAACTGCCCGGCTTTCATCTCCAGCGGCACTGGCGTGAATTTCGCAAGCGCGTCCGGTATTTCCAGCGTCTCCGAATTGTAGAACCGCGCCTGAAACTGATAGGTCAAAAAGCTGTTCTGGGGCACGATCCCGCCCCGGGATGACCCCTGGAGAACCCACAGGCAGCCATTGTCGATCGTTGCATCCTCCAGCGCGACCCATGCGCTGAATTCATTGATGAACCCCAATCCGCGCCTTTTGTGCGTATCCTGATGCCAGACGACGGGCCTGCATTTGGGCGGTTTGCGCCAGAACTGGCTGCGCCGCAGATAGATCTCCGTGCCCATCAAGCCGGTCAGGGCAGTGATGATCGCAGGGTCCCTGGCAAGGTCCATCACCGATCCATGCGCCAGATGCGTGTTCGTACATAGCAGCGGTCTGCGGTTGAAGGGCGAAATGACGTGTTTTTCCTGCAAACCGATCTGGGCCTCGTGAAACGACAGATCGTTGTGGAACGTCTCCCTGACCGCGGTCAGGGTTTCAGGACGGGCAAGGTCAAACGGCCCGGCAAACCCGTTGGTGTCAAAGGCATGAAGCGTGGCTGTCATCGGCATATCGGGCTCTTTCTGTCAAAACCTGTAGTTGAAATGTTCAATGATCGGGGCGGTCGACGCATGCATCGCCTCGCGCAGCTCATCATCAAAGAACCGCCGATACCCCAGGGCGTGATCCCGGCTGTAGCTCTTGAGCCTGGGCAGCGTGGACCGGGGCAGCCCGATCCTGTCGCAGGCCTCGTCGAACCCGCTCTGCAGCGCCTCATACCGGATATAGTGATCCGCCCAGGGCCGGCCTTCTTCGTCGAAGTAAAAGGGGATGTTCTGGGACACCCGTCCGATGATGAGGGTCATCTGCTCCCGATACTCCGGGATCCGGACATCGATGGTTCCGTCCAGGATCTCTCGCTCCACCGCGGGTGAAAACCTCAAGCCCTTCCGGTTCCGCCGGGAAATCCGCCAGAACAGCATGGACACCGCCGCATCCCACGGGTTGCGCACGCAGGTCACCTTGAAATAGCTGCACCAGTCCGCCGCCTGCATGATGGATTTGATGTCGGCCGGATAGGTATGCGTTGCGAGGCCAGTGTCATTCATCGCATTGCGCAGGAAGCCTTCGGTGTTGCCGGGCGCGGTGACGATGTCAGGTTGCGCGCAATGCTGGCCAAAGGCCACCAACAGGCTGGAGCCCGCCACCTTGCGCGGCTTGAAATACACGAATTTGTGCGTGTGTGAGATGATCGTCATCGCGTTGAACGTCTGATCGCCATGTGTCCGGGCATCCTTGCTTTGGGTTCACATAACCACCTGCCCGGACAACAGAAAAGACAAAACATGATCCGTGCAGCGATCCTCGGTCATGGCGGCGTGCCGGCCTCACCTGCAACGCTGTAGCCCCGCGCCGAAGGGACGGCGAAGCAGGACAAGCGACGGGGCACAGAGCCACATGCCCCGAGGCCCCCCTTGGCCAGGCCGCGCTGCGTCAGGCGCGCAGGTTCGTGGGCGGGCGAACGCGCCAGGCGGGCCGAATGGCGATGATCGGGGCGCCTCGTTTGTGTCATCCCAGCCGCGTACCCTCACCCACCCAAGGCCGGGCCGCCTTGCGAAACGCCTGTGCGGGGGCATCGGGCCTTGGGTAGAGTGGCAAGGGCGGATGCTCAACGGTTCGAGCGCCCCCAGTGCAAGGGTTAATAAATATCAACTTGACACCAAACATACCATACAATAGAAGGTGCCCCATGATTGAACGCGACGACGACCTCACCCTCCACCAGATCGAAGCCATCACAGGCGTGCAGATCCGCACCCTGCGATCCTGGATTGATGAAGGCTTACTGGAACCGCCTGACAAATCCGGTCGTGGTGCCCGCTATCCGCGGGAAAACGTGGACCGGGCCAGGGCTGTGCTGCGGCTCAAGGCAAAAAAGAAAACGCTCAAGGAAATTGCAGACATGTTCGTTTTGGCCAGCCCCTCCGACTTCCGCGAATGGGCCGGGGACGCCCCCAAGCCCGCCGCCCCGCAGATCGAAGCCTATCTGCGGGACAATGTGCCCCCCGAAACGCGCGGCACCCCGATGCAGGCGCCAAGCCTGTTCGACATGGAGGATGCTAATTCGGCCGAATGGATGACGCCGGAAAAGCGCGCCTACCTGGACCGCAAGCGTTCGATGTCCAGCACCCGCCCGGACCGCCCGCGCACCAGCCGCAGCATCCACCGCGAGGAGGAGATAGAGGCGATCGAGAACCTGATCCCCGAACTGGAACGCATCCTGGGCTCCATGAAACCGCCCAGACGGGTCAGATCGGAACAGTGGGTCCGATTACCCGTGACATACGGGCTGGAACTGTCTGTCCGCGGTGACCTTTCGCCCAGGGAACGGCACGTTTTTGAACAATTCGCAGGCGAACTCAGAGCCTTGTTAAGAAAAAGGAATACAGATGAATGAACTGAACTTCACCCTCACCACCGGCTTTGACCGGCCCCTGTTCTGGGACGGCGGCGACTCCGTGCGCTACCTTGTGGCGCGGATCAATGCCGTCCGGCACGACGATGCCGCACTCCAGCCGCGCCAGCCGCTGAACATTGCCCTGGTGATCGATGCCAGCGGCTCCATGGGCGGTGGCAAGCTCGAGGCGGCGCAGATGGCCGCAATCGGGCTTGTCGAACGGCTGACAGCGGATGACCGGATCAGCGTGGTGTCCTTTGCCGAAGATGTCAAGGTTCACATCGACGGCATGGCCGCCACCCCGGAAAACCTGCCCAGGATCCGCATGGCAATCGCGGCCATCCGCACCCGGGGCATGACATTCCTGTCCGGCGGGTATTTCGCCGGGGTGGAACGCGCCACTTCGGTCTTTGCCGAGGCGCCGGGTATGATCCCGCGCGTGGTGTTGCTCAGCGATGGGCATGCCAATCGCGGGATGACCCGGGCAGAGGACATCTTTGAACATGTCGGCCAGTTGCGCCAGCGCGGGGTGCTGACCTCTACCCTGGGCATTGGCGATGGCTATGACGAACATCTGCTGCGCGGCATGGCGGATCATGGCGGGGGGCGCCTGCATGATGCCGAACTGACCGAGGAAATCTCCTCCGTTCTGCATGGCGAACTGGATGACATCACCCAGACGGTGATCGAGGACGCCAAGCTGCATCTGACCTTCCCTGATACGGTCCGGGTCGATCTTCTGGGCGCGCTGCTGCACCGGGTGGACCGCAACCGCGCGGAGGTCGTGCTGGGCCCTATCCAGAATGGCATCGAACGCGTGGTGGTGTTCAAGGTGACCTGCCCGAAAGCGGACGCCTCTCAACACCTGGACTTCACCGTCTGGACCTTGGGGCAGGATCTGGACACCGCGGACGCGCGGGAGGCCGGGCCCAACCGCGTGACCCTGACCGCAGCCGCCGACGCCCACAACGCGGCGCAGGCACGCGATGACGATCTGGCCGCAATCGTCGCCCGGTTCTGGAGCGCGCATATCATCGCCACTGCCGCCCGCTTCAACCGCGACGATGCCTATCGCGAGGCAGAGACCTTCGCCACGGAACAGCTGCGCCATTTCCGCGCCTATGTGCAGGGCCTGAACGGCGCAGAGACCATGGTGCAGGAACTGCAGAAACTGGCCCACCGCGTCGGGCGGCGCATGTCCTCGCGCAGCACCAAGGAAATGTACCTCCACAGCAGCCATGTTTCCTCCAGCCGGATGGACCACCGGGGCGCAAAACCCAGCTGGGCCGAGCGGCTCGACACCGACGTCTGACACCCCCGCAGGCACGCGCGCCCCGCGCTGCCCCGCGCCACAGATTGCTGGCATCCAGCGGGCCTTTGGCCCGGCCTGGGTGCCGGCCTGTTCCCAACACGGTGATATCCCCATGAAACACGATACAAAGGTGACGGCCCTCGTCCAGAAACAGACCCAAACCCACCCTCAGACCCCGCTTGCCGCGGCGTTGATGGAAACCCTGCCTCGCGCGCAGCTTGCCACGTCCTTCACGTCGCAAGTGAACCGTCTGGCCGGCCCCCTGGCCCCGCGCGTGCGCAAGGTCTTCGGCGGAAGCCATGCCCCGATCTACCTGCTGACCGATCCGGCCCGCCGGCAAGTCTGGAACGCGGTGCTTGCCGTCCGGCCCCCGCAAGGCGACATTGACAGCCTGCGCACCGATTTCCTGCACAAGACATCCAAGGCGCTGCTGCGCGATGCCTATGGCAGCCTGCCGCGCGGCTTCAGGACCGTCCTGAACAAAAGCGGCGAGATCGGGCTGGAGAAAAAATTCTACATCTTCTGGCACAGTTACATGACGCTCTATCCGCAAGACTTCCGCTTCGTGGCAGCACGCCCCCGGGTGGAGCCCGACCTGGTGGAGATCATGACCCGCGTGCCCGAAGCGCTGGGGCGCCTGCCCGTGATCGCCAAGGTGGAAGACCCCGAAGATCTGCCCAAATATGTGGAGGCCATCACATGGATCCACGGCGGCCGCCCGGCGCCGGCCGTCTGGGACGGGATCGCCGCGCGTCTGATGACAGGGGAAACCCCGCTCAATATCGTGACCAAGCTGGTTGACGCCGTTCAATGCCCGCCGCCGCATATCCAGGGGGACAGCCGCTTTCGCCATCTGAACACCCTCCGGGCGATCAAATCCGCCAGCCATGAGTTTGAAAACTGCCTGGGCGAGGCGTTCAACCTGCGCGAGGCCGCGCGGGGTGAGACGCAGTTCTACATCTATCAGGACGGCGGGGATCGGCTGATCGTCGCGATCACCTCGGACCATCCCTATGGCTTCATCACCAATGACATCCGCGCGCACAAGAACAAGCGCCCGGCGCGCGAGGTCCGGCACAGGGTCGAGGCGGCCCTGAAGGACCACGGTGTCACCGATCGCAGCAGCATCTATGACACCGTATGCTGCTGGGGCTCGCTTTTTGGCGGTGACATCTTCGCCTGACCGATCCCGGCACAGGACAGGACCAGTGGCCGAGGGCGCCCGCGCCCCGGCCGCCAGCCCACAGCAGGCGCCTACTGGCTTTGCACCCGGACCTTCAGCCCCCCCAGCAGATAGTCCAGGATCGGCTCGGTCGTCGCGGGGCGCGCGAAGGGATCGGGCAGCACATTCGGGCGCACAAGAAGCTGCCGGGCAAGGAGCTCTTCGACCAGCCCGGCATCCTCGAACGCCGTCTTGCCGATCATCAGAGGATCCCAGGACTGCCCGGCGCGCCAGTGTGCGAAGGCCCGCGCAAGCCCGCGCAGATAGAGGTAATCCTTGGTAAACCCGCCGCCACGGAACACACGGGCGGTGACGATGAAGGCGGTGTCCTGCGATGCGCCGTATTGTTCCACAAGCAAATCGAAAGTGCGGCTGAAGGAAAAGCCGTCAATCAACGCCCGCACCGCCACGACCCGCAGGCCCAGCGTCTTGAGCCGCTGGATCGACAGGTTCCCGGACAGGTGTTCAGCCAGCACCGCCAGCCCTTCCTGCGTTTCCGTGGACCCGGGCAGCCCCAGGCGAAACAGGCGCAGAGGCTGACGCCGGGCCTGCGCCGATGACAGCAGATGCACGCCGATCTCATGATGGCGCAGGGCGTCCACGGCCAGGCGGGATTGCCGCGCCCCCTTGCGCACCAGAACGCGGAAATTGGCATTGTCCACCATCGCCCCGGCGGCGATACGGTTGGATAGCTGGACAGGCGCGGCGATGCGATAGCGGTCAACCTCTGCCTCGATGGCCCGGACAACCTCGGCATCCGTCAACTGCGGGCCGTCATCCCCATCCGGCCCGATCTCTGGCGCGTGCAGCAGAAAGCGGGCGTTTTCCAGATCGGACAGGTTCGGCTCGCCGTAATAGCGCAGCGAGTTATACAGGCACTGCCGCCCGCCAATGGTGGCGATGATGTCGATCTCGGCCGAAAGCCCCTCTACCGCGCGACGATAGAGCGCCTGCAAGGAGGCATCGCGGATGTTCTGCACCGGCAGCCGGTAGATGCTTTCCTTGAACAGGAACGGGTCCAGTTCCAGCTTGCGATACTTGAACTGCGGCTCATACCGGCCTTTCCTGGCGAAGAAAATCGCGCGCTGTTGGTCCAGGTTGATCGGGTTGATGTAAAGCAGCGTTTCCAGCTTGCCGGTCAGTGCATAGAGCTTGCGATCAAGATCCAGCACGGGCTGATCGATCTCTGACGGCAACATGGCGCTGCGCCGAACGGGCGCGGCAAGTTCAAGGCTGCTCCAGAAATAGGCGGCGTTTTCCGCGATTGCGCGGGTCATTGACAGTTTCAGGGCCGCCAGAACCTGCGGATAGGGCGCGCCTGTGTCCTCATCGCAAAAGAATTTCCTGATTTCCAACGGGATGCACAGCGCCTTTGGTGTCAGCATCTTGCAGCGCGTGGCCAGGTAGCCCAGGCCATAGAAGACTTCGTTGAACACCGCCCGGGGCGACTCTCCGTCCACCGGAATGGCCGAAAGCATGCGGCCAAGATGTTCACAGGTGCGGCGATGACGGCGCATGTTCACCTGCGCCGTGCCGATGTTGAATTCCGGCGCAGAGGCGCCGCCCTTGCGCAGCCCGTTGTAGGAATGCACGTCATAGATGACGCAGGCCCCGTGCCGCCGCACCAGCGCCATGACCATGGCATCGAACAACTGGTAGAAGGCCGCGTGTTTGGCCAGCGCGCGCTGGCGCAGCGCGTCGGGGAAGCCTGCGCGCCAGACCTCACGCCCCCAGGCAAGGTCATAGACAGCCTGGCTGGGCGGGCGGTTCAGGTCATATTCATAGCGGCTGTCAAGTCCCTTGATATGATTGGGCAATCCCTCGATCAGCTCACCTGTGTGCGGGTCTTCTTCATAGATCCGCTCGGCCGCGGGGATCAGGGTCCATGGTTCCAGATCGGCGGCAAACCCGCCGCCGTCATGGATGGCCGTGCACAGATAGGGGTGCTCCGGGTCGAAGACGCATTCGACACCCGCCTCAGCGATGCGGCCGCTCAGCCCGCCACCGCGGGCAAGTTCGGCCAGCGCCTCTTCAAGGGTCAGCTCAGACATCGGCAACGGCCTCCTCGATCACGCGCTGGAAGGCGGATTTGCGCGCCATCAGCACCGCCTTGGCGCTGACCACGGATTCAAGGAAATCAATCACCTTCGCCTGCAACCGCACGCGGTTCAGCCGGTTGATGCGGGTCAGGCCGCCGGGGCTGAGCACGTTGACCTCGATCAGCTTGCCGCCGATCACGTCCAGCCCCACGAAGAACAGGCCCTCTCGCACCAGTTTCGGGCCGATATGGCGGCACAGCGCCCTTTCCTCACGGGTCAGCGTATGTTTCACCGCCGTTCCCCCCGCCGCGATGTTGGAGCGATGCTCGCCCTCCGCCGGGGCGCGGCGCATGGCGCCGATTGCTTCGCCATTGAGCATCAGGATGCGGATATCGCCATGTTCTGCGCCGGGCACGCATTCCTGCAGGATCACATAGGCGTCGCCATTCTCACCACGAAACGCATGCAGCGCCGCGCCCAGATCCGGCGTCACCGCCTTGTCGATCACCATGACACCGCGCCCGCCATACCCATCCAGCGGTTTCATGATCATCCGGTCCCCGGGGTGATCCTGATACACCTGTTCCAGGTAGTCCGCGTTCTTGGACACATGGGTTTCAGGGATGAAGTCATGGGTCGGGTCCCACAGCGCGGCGGTGAAGATCTTGTTGTTTGCGATCCGCAGCCCGTTGATATCATTGCAGATAAAGACATCATCCTTGACCGAGTCCAGGAAATTGAGCGTGGTGGTGTCCAGCGGCGGATTCGCCCGCATCATCACCACGTCAAACCCGGCCAGCGGCAAGAGCCTGCGCTTGATGGCGGCCGTTTCGTAAAATGTCCGCGCGTTCAAGGGCTTGTCCGCCCCGGTTATCACGGAACACAGGGCCTGCGCCTCCGTGCGCCGGATGGTCAGGTTGGTCGGCGTCGTCATGGCCACCACATGCCCCCGGCCGTGGGCTTCGTGCAGCAGCCGCAGGGTCGTATCCCACTCGGGGTCGATTGACTCCCAAGGGTCCATAATCACGCATAATTTCATGGGGTTCGCTCCGCGGGCCCGCCAAGCGACCATCGGGATGATCGCGCGCGCCCCGCCCGCATCAAGCAGCGCATCTGGCGGATAGGGCCGCCGCGACCCGAAAACAAGCAAAAAGAAACGCGCAGCCAACACGTCCGCACGGGGGGCCATTTGGCCCGGAAAAACGGCGTGACGGCAGGCGGTTCAGGCGGTGTCTTGCGGATGCGGCTGTGCCAGCAGCATATCGACCAGCTTGCCCGCCACATCATGGCACGGCCCATTGGGCGGATAATAGAGCGAGGTGATCGTGGGGCTGCAGTTCAGCTCGATGATCCAGTAGGTGCCCGGCCCAGCCGGTGCGGCTGGGTCCTTGATGACGATATCCACCCCTGTATAGCGCAGCCCCGGGACCGAGGCGCAGGCCTCGGCCACCACCGTGCGATAGCTGGGATGAAGCTCGTCCCACTGCAGCACACTGTCCGCGCCGGACCGCGCATTGGCCACGCCCCGCACAGTCACGCGCTCGGCCCGGGCGGGCACTTGGTCCAGCGACAGCCCACGGGCCGCCAGAAAGGCGCGCGTTTCGTCGTTGATGTCCAGCAGGCGGTCCTCTGGCTCTGCCAGGCGGTCCTTGTTCTTGGCCTCGATCAGCTGGGCAATCGTGGACTGCCCATCGCCCAGGACATTCGGCAAACGGCGGTGGCAGATGCCCACGACATCCGGTTCAACGTAGAAGAACCTGTAGTGCTCGCCCTCGACGCTCTCTTCCGCGATGAAGGTCGCGTATTGCGTCGAAACCTGCGCAATGGCGTGGTCATACCAGCGCCGCTCGACAATGCCGGGATAGACGCATCGCGCCTTGGAGGCGTTGTTCGGCTTCACGCAGATCGGGCCGGAAAAGCTGTCAAAGGCCCGGTAGGCCGCGGCGATATTGCGGCGGCGGAAGAACTGCCCGACAGGCACGCCGAAGCCACGCTCGGCCAGATGCATCTTGGTCTGATACTTGTCAGACACCATCAGCGCGGCCCGATGGTTGAGATGCTGCCCCCACCCATGCAGCCCCGCCTGCCCAAGGTCCACCAGCATACCCGTGGCAAAGCCGTAATCGCGGCCCCGGATCGAAAAGCGCAGCCAGGTCTCACGCGCGCGCAGCCAGGTGGATTTGGGCACTGCGCTGTCGATCGGGCCAGTGGTGCAGGCAATCCCGCGCTGTTCAAGCGCGTTGCGCATGTAGGTGGCCTGCGGGTCCGGCATTTCTGCAGTGGCTGGTGTGGCGGTCATGTTTGCGTCCCTGAAATGGCTTTGCCGTCCGCCTTTCAGCTTGAACGCGCAAAAGGGCCGATGCAAGTTTCAGGTTCTGGCCCCTTGGCGTGGCAGGCGCATGGCAAAATGATACGCATCGGCTACCTTTCCCACCGCCGCGGCCCTGCCTGCGGCGCGTCTGCGGGCGCTTGTGGCCGAAGGCCTTGTGCAGGGCGCGAGGTTTGAGGTGCTGTCCCCCACGCCGGGGGATCGGCCGGGCGGCGGGCAGATCCGGTCCCTGTGCTGGACAGGCCGCCAGATGGACAGCCAGATCGGGCCGCCGCCGCAGGTCATCTTCGTGCGTGGGCGATATGCCGACCCCGCCTATCAGGACGCCGTGGCCTGGTTGCACGGCCGCAGCCGCCTCATCGCGGACCACGGGATCAGCAAGGCGACACAGGCGCGCCTGTTGGCGGACACCGACGTCGCGCGATACCTCATCCCGACAGCGCCCCTGCCGGCCCATGCCACCGCCGAGCACATCCTGCAGGCCGTCCAGCGCCACGGCGGCGCGGTGGTCAAGCGCAGCGTGGGCAGCATGGGCGTGGGGCTGTTCTTCATCCGGCCTCACGGGGACGACCTCCGCGTCACCCATGACCACAGGCAGGTCTTGGCAAGCCCCCCGGAGGCCGCCGCCTATGTGACCCGCCGCATCGCCGGGCGCATGACGCACAGGGATTTCGTGGTTCAGAAATACATAAACGCCACCACGGCGGACGGCCGCGCAGCGGACATCCGGGTGCATGTCCAGCGGGGGGCAGATGGCGGATGGGGCGTGACCCGCAACTATGTGCGCCTGGCCGAAGCGGGCCTGAGCGTCGCCAATACCCGCAAGGGCGGGTATCAGGGGCCTCTGGAAGGATACCTCTCGGCCCGCCGTCACCGCAGCGCGGCGG
>CBFHYV010000009.1:0-29387 GCA_965660085.1 uncultured Paracoccaceae bacterium | reverse complement strand
TTGCGCAGGCGGGGCGTTGCGCTAAGCTGGCGCGGCCCCGGGCGCCGCGGTGCAGGCGCGGGCCGGAAAAAGGTGACACAGGATGAACATGCAGGACATTGGCCCCGCCCGGGATGCGCCGATCACCCTGCGGCGCGACAGCTTGCGCGCGCAGGCGGCGGGCTTGCCGATGTTGATGGTGCGGGCGTTTGACCTGCTGTTGTCGATCACGCGCGGGACATTGGTGGTGACCGTGCCGGACGGGCGGCGGTTCCGTATAGCGGGGGAGGATCCCGATCCGCAGGCGGACCTGACCATCCGGTCCTTCGATGTGTTGCGCGCCGCCTTGCGCAAGGGCGATGTCGGCGTTGCCGAAGGCTTCATCGAGGGTCAGTTGCATTCCGACGACCTGACCGCCTTCCTCAAGCTGTTCTGCCACAACGCCCATGTCATCCATGAGCGGATCGAGGCCAATGCCCTGGTCCGCGCCCTGCTGCGGCTTCAGCACTGGCTGCGGCGCAACACCCCCCGCCAGGCGCGCCGGAACATCGCCGAACATTACGATCTGGGCAATGCCTTCTATGCGCGCTGGCTGGACCCGTCGATGACCTATTCCGCCGGGCTGTATCACGATGGCGCGCAGGATCTGGCCGGGGCGCAGCGCGCCAAGTTCCAAGCCATTGCCGATGCCGCAGGTATCCAGCCGGGCGATCATGTGCTGGATATCGGCTGCGGCTGGGGCGGGTTTGCGTGCTATCTGGCGCAGGTCCGGGGCGCCCGTGTCACCGGGCTGACCATCAGCGCCGCGCAGTTGGACCATGCCCGCGCCGAGGTGGCCCGCCAGGGGCTGCAGGATCGGGTCGCGTTGCATCTGCGGGATTACCGCGATGAAACAGGCACCTATGACAAGGTCGTCTCGGTCGAGATGTTCGAGGCGGTGGGCGAGGCCTATTGGCCGGTGTTCTTCGACAGGCTCGCCGCGGTGCTGCGCCCCGGCGGATGCGCGGTGGTGCAGGTCATCACGATCCAGGAACAGTTCTTTGAACCCTATCGCCGGGGCACGGATTTCATCCAGCATTACATCTTTCCCGGCGGGATGCTGCCGACGCCAGGGCATTTGCTGGCGCTGGGGCAGCGGGCGGGGCTTCGGTCGGAACTGCTGCGCAGCTTCGGGCCGGACTACGCCCGCACCCTGCGCGACTGGCGCGCGCGCTTTGACGCCCACTGGCCCGAATTGGCGCAGATGGGGTTTGACGCGCGGTTCCGCCGGCTTTGGCTGTATTACCTGCAGTATTGCGAGGCCGGCTTCGACGTTGGCAATATCAACGTCCAGCATGTGCGCTATCTGCGCCCGGACAGCGCGGCGCGGGCCGCAGCACCATGAACCATCCCGCACCCCGCCAGACCGGGCCTGCGCCCGCGCGCTTCGGGCCCAGCCTGCGCGCCAGCATCCTGACGCTGTTTCTGCTGCTGACGGTGCCGGTCTTTGCGGGGGTGTATTTCTACAGCTACGTCACCAGCAACCGCATCGTGCGCAGCGACACGATCGACCGCATCGCACTCTATCAGGCGGATCTGGACGAAAGCATCGAGCGGTATTTTCGTGAAGTGGTCTCCAAGGCCGACAGCGCGGCCGTGGCTGGCATGGTGGCGCCGGGCTTCTACGGGGACCTCGCCGCGATAGACTATCTGGCCAGTGTGACGCTGGGCACCCCCGGCATCGTGTCCGCCTATGTGGGGCTGGAGGACAGCGGCAGTTTCCTACAGGCGCGCCGGATGCAGCCGGGCCAGCAGGTGCACGGCGCCCCGATCCCGGACGGGGCGGTGTTTGCGCGGCGGTGGATCCTGCGCGATGCCAACGCGTCCGCACGCGATATCTATGCGTTTGAGGATGCCGCGGGCGCGCCTCTGGGCAGCCGGTCTGGCCCCACCGGCTATGACCCGCGCGCGCGCATGTGGTATCGCGTCACGCGTGACAGCGGCGCGCTGACGATCTCGGACCCCGATATTTTTGCCGCGCTGTCCCTGGTGGGCTTTACCGTGGCCGCGCCCATCACCGTGGATGGCAGGCTGACCGGCATCGCCGCCATCGACCTGACGCTGGACAGCCTGTCGGGCTATCTGGCGCGGCAGAAGGTCAGCGGGGCCTCGCAGAGTTTCATCCTGGATGCGCAGGGCCGCGTGCTGGCCAATTCCGATCAGGCGAGAGTGACGCCCGATGCCGGCGGGGGGCTGCGCCTGCCGCATGTCACCGAATGGGCCGACCCGCTGGCAGGCATCGCCTTCAGCCAGCGGCCTCGGGGCGTGCAGGATGGCGCGCCCTTTCTGGTGCAGCACGCGGGCGCGGATTACCTGGCCTCGCTGCGGCCGATCCGTGCGGCGCAGGGCAAGGACTGGCAGGCGTTCGTCATCGTGCCCGTGGCCGATTTCAATGCCGAGATCGTGGCAAACAATCGCCGGATGCTGATCATCGGCGTTCTGGCCACCCTGTTCCAGGTGGCGGCGATCTGGGTGCTGGCGCAGCGCATCTCGCGCCCGTTGGAGGCGCTGGTGCATAATGTGGAACAGATCCGCGACCTCAGCGCCGCGCCCTTGCCCCCCCTGCCCAGCATCCGCATCCGCGAAATCGCGTTGCTGGCGCGGGCGGTTTCAACGCTGGATACCGCGATCCGGTCGTTTGCCTCCTTCGTGCCCGTCGGATTGGTGAGAGAGCTGCTGCAATCGGAGCAGAAGCTGGAAATCGGCGGGTCCAGCCGGTTTCTGACAGTGCTGTTTTCCGACATCGAAGGGTTTTCGGAATTCTCCGAAACGCTGCCCTCGCGGGATCTGCTGGTCAAGATTTCGGAATACCTCTCCATCGTCACTGGCACGGTCAGCGAAGAGGCCGGCACGATCGACAAGTTCCTGGGCGACGGTGTGATGGCCTTCTGGGGGGCGCCCAACTTGCTGGACGATCACGCCCGCCGTGCCTGCGTGGCGGCGTTGCGCGTGCAGGCGCGGGTGGCCGCCCTGGGCGCGGACAGCACCGACCCGCTGGAGAAACCGATGCGCGTGCGGATCGGCATCCACACCGATGCGGTGCTGGTGGGCAATATCGGCTCCGCCGACCGGATGAGCTATACCGTCCTGGGGGACGGGGTGAACGTGGCTTCGCGGCTGGAGGCCGTGAACAAGCTCTATGGCACCAGCATCTGCATCAGCCACACCGTGTATAAGGAGGCGGGCGATTGCCTGTGCACCCGGCCCATCGGCGATGTGCGGGTCAAGGGACGGCGATCAGAGGTGACGATCCACGAATTGCTGGGCGCCCACGGCTTCGGCGCGGAACTGGAGCCTGATGCAGACACGCTGCGGCTGGCGGGGCTGAGCAAACAGGCCCATGCCGCGCGGGTGGCCGGCCAGCTGGATGAGGCGCGCCGCATCTACCGCGCGATCCTGCGCGATTTCCCCGCCGATGGCGTGGCCCGCGCGGCCCTGACCCAGATGCAGGCGCAGGCGCCGGCGGATCAGCCGGATACCCCCGGGCCGGTCGGGCCGGGCGGCGCATAGGCCCGGTCGATGCTGCGGTGCAGCCAGCGGCTGCTGGCCACGATTACCTGCAACAGGCCGACGAACACCGCCATGGTCATCAGGAACAGCCCCGTGCGCCAGGCAGAGGGGCCCAGCAGCTCTGCCTCGGTCAGGACGGTGCTCATGGCCTCGTTCACGCCGATGGCCGCCCCGAAACAGGAGGCCGACACCAGCACCTGAAAGGCGCGCGCCATGTTGGGGATCAGCAGCAGCGCTGCACGATGTGCGCCACGGCGCCATTGCGCCAGCGCCTCTGTCACCTGATCGAAGGCATAGGCGCAGATGTAGGGCAGGCAGGCCAGCACGACGAAGATCACGCCGGGATCGTCGATCACCGTTTCAAGCGTGGCGTAATAGGGCCGCAGCACCCCGGCCAGGAAGAACATGGCGATATAGACCGGCATCGCCCGCAGCAGCGTCATCACGGCAGACACCGCGCCGGGGATCAGCGGCACCCGCAGGCGCGCCAGCAGCGCAAGCATCCCCCCCAGCGCCAGCCCCAGCACCAGCGCGGCCAGCGCCATCTGGAAATTCACGACCAGCCCCAGCAGGAACCGTTCCATGAAACCGTCGGAGAAAGGCAGGCTCATGGCGCATCCTCGATCAGGGCGCGTTCCAGCGCGCGCATGAAGGCGCGTGACAGCCGCACCACGGCCATCACCACCAGGATGTAGAAGATCAGCAGGATCCAGTATGTCACCGCCTGGCTGCGCGAAAATGAGGCGATGTCATTCAGCGCGTTGGTCAGATCCGCCACGCCCACGAAACTGGCCGCCGCGATGCCGCGGGTGGCATTGGTCAGAAAGGCCTCGATCTGCGGGCCGGCGCGGACGATGGCATGGCGCATCCGGCGGCCGCCCGTCAGCTCTGGCGGCAAGGACCGCCAGCCATCCGCGATGCCCTGCCCGGCAAAGGCCCCGTTGACCAGCGCGATGGCCGTGATTGCCACCATCAGCGCCACGGCCGGCGAATAGACGAAGGCGGTGTTGGCGATGGTTGCGACAAAGACCAGGATCAGGATCGGCGGGCTGCCCTGAAAGATCACCAGCAGCAGGTTCAGACCCCCGCGCAGCAGCCGGTTGTCCACCACCAGGCCAGAGGCAAAGAAAAGCGCGGCCAGCAGCGTGGCCCCCAGCACCCCAACCACCGCCAGAAGCGAGGTTGCCACCCCGTTGAGGAACAGATCCCAGGCGAACTGGCTGTAGAACACGCCGAAGGTCGTATGCAGCCAGCGTTGCGCGGCCTCGACCACGCCGCGCACCGGGCCGGGCGTCAGGGCGGTGTCCAGCGGTGGCAGCAGGCAGGCCTGTGGTGTCTCCTGGCACTCGGGGCGTTGCCATGTGGCCTGCGCGCGGTCAAGGAACCCGGTTTCTATGCCATGCGGTGCCGCCAGCGCCAGCATCGCGCCGGAGGCGTGCATCTCTTGCACCATCTGGTCCAGCAGCCGTGCCAGCCGGTCTGTGCCCTCCAGCCCGACGGCCATGCCCCAGGGGATTTCCGACAGGCCCAGCTTGCGTTCGAACCGGCCGCCGAAATCGGCGCTGGCCAGCGCATCGACCATCACGCTGTCATCCTGCACGATGAAGCGGCAGATACCGGAGTCGAGATTCTCCATCAGCCGCGCGGGGGTGTCGAACAAAAGCACCCGCGCCACGCGCTCCACAAGGATCGAATTGGCGAAATTGCCCACGGTGGTGCACACTGTCTTGTCCGCCGCGTCCTGCCATGTGGCGATGGCGATGCGGCGGTCGCCGATCAGGATTGTTTCGCTGGAATAGTAATGGGGCCGGATAAAGCGCGCATTGGCATCGCGCACCGTGTTGTGGCCCATGGTGGCAATCACAAGGTCCACGCTGCCTTCGGCCAGGGCGGAAATGCGGGTCACCGGCGTGACCTGCACCAGCTGCGCCGTCACGCCCAGACGGCGGGCCAGGTCTTGCGCCAGGTCGATCTCGAACCCCGTGCGCGTGCCATCCTGCGCCTCTGCAAACCGGGGATAGCCGCTGCGCACGCCGATGCGGATTTCACCGGCGCAGAGGATCGCGTCCAGCCTGTCCGGGTCCGGGTCCTGGTCTGGGCCTGGCGCCTCGGCGCAGGTGGCGGGCAGCGCGGCCCGGGCCTGTGCCAGCAGCTCCTGCGCGGGCTGGGCCGCCCCCGCCTGCACCCAGACAGACAGCGCAACCAGGCCGGCCAACAGGCAGCGCAACAGGGCCGTCATGCCGCGCCCTCATCCGCGCAAGGTGTAACCAGAACCAGGCTGACGCGCCCGAAATAATGCGCGCCCAGCAGAAAGATGCCGGGATCATGCGCCAGTCTTTCGGGGGCAAGGGCCGTGCATTTCGCCGGGGGCAGCGGCACGATGATCTCTGCCACCGTGCCGGCCCGCAGGCCCAGGGCGGCCAGCCTGTCCAGCGTCTGCGGCAGATCGGTGAACAGGTTATGGGTGAACAGCGCCGTTCCGCCGGGCGCCAGGTGCCGGGCCAGCCCATCGATGAAGGGATCAAGGATGCGCCGCCCATCCGCCCCGCCGGCGCCCCAGCTGGCCGGGCGGTTGGGCAGGGTCAGATGCTCGGCCGGGAAATGCGGCAGATTGGCAAGGATCAGGTCAAACCGTTGCGCGCCCACGGGCGCCCAGGTGGGTCCCTGCAGGCAGGCGATGCCCATGCCAGGCGGCGCATGACGGCGCAGGGCATCGGCGGCGGCGGACAGGCCCAGCGGGTCAACATCCGTCACGGTGACATGCGCCGCGCCAAGGGCCGCCGCCTGTGCGGCCAGAACGCCATTGCCGGTGCCGATCTCGCACACGGTCTTGCCGCGGGCCAGGGCGGGATGCGCGCGCAGATGGGCCAGCACCAGGCCGGTGTATTCGCTGGGCTGAAACAGCTCTGCCGCGCGGGCCAGGTCGGTGGCGTGCCCGGCCAGGGTCACAGCGCCACCAGACGCGCCGCAAGCCCGCCGATCTGATGCCGCATGATGATCACGGCCGTGAGGGTCTTCTGATACAGATAGACATGGCAATACAGCGGCCCCGCCTGATGGCCGCGCCTGTCAGCCAGGAATTCCACGAACGGCTCTTGGACGGCGCTGTGGGCCAGCGGGCTGTGGATGATCTGCACTAGGGCCGCCGGGGGCATTGTGTCAGGCCCCTGACAGCAGCGCCGTGACGCGCGCCTCGTCAAACGGGGCATTGTCACGGACATAGGTTTCAAAATGCACGACCACATCCGTGCCGCGCAGCAGGGCCACGGCATATTCCGCCGGGCCATCGTGGAATTTCAGCGGTGTCGCGCGCGGCTCCGGCACGGTGTCAAGGATCGGCGCGACGCTGAAGTGATTGCCCGCAAGCGTCAGCGCGGGCATGCCTTGCCAGGTGGCAAAGCTGGTCATGTGGATATGTCCGGCCAGCAGGGTGGGCGCAGGCGCCGCTGCCGCCAGAGCGTGGGCCAGCGGGGCCGGGTCCGTCAGCCGCATGCAATCCGTCCAGATGCCCAGGCGGGGCACCGGGTGATGCGTCACGACAAGCCCCGCGCGGGTCATGGGGTGCCCGGCCAGCCATTCGGCCTGCGCCGGGGTGATGGCGCCGTGATGCGCGCCCTCCACCTGGGTGTCCAGCACGGCCACATCGCCGCCGGGCAGGGACAGCCAGCTGTCGAACCGGCCGGTGGCCGCATGGGGCGTGGCGATGCGGGCGAACATGGTGCGGTCATCATGGTTGCCGGGTGTGGCCACCCAGGGCACTGTCAGGCCCGCGACCAGTTTGGCAAACAGCGCGTAGGAGGCGGCGCTGCCGTCCTCGGATATGTCACCGGCGAAAATGACCGCCGCTGCGTCGCAGTGCAGCGCCCCGATCCGCTCCACCGCGCGGGCCAGCCGACCGGCGGTATCGATCCCCAGCAGCGGGCCGCCATCCGCGGTCAGATGCAGATCGCTGAGAATGACGACCTTGGACTCCTGCGACATCGGGCACTTCCCTTTCATGGCCTTTGCCTAGGGTGACACTACCCCATTCAGGTCCAAAGGCCATAGGCCTGCGCGCGCCGCGCAGACCTACACCGCCCGGACAGATCCGCAGTCCCGGGCCTGGACCCCGCGGCGGGCCCTGCCTGCGGAGGCGTGGCGCAGGTTCATGCGCCGGTTTCCGCGCGGCGCAGGTTTTCCAGGAAGATGTCGGTGCAGTGCGCCCATGTCGCCCGCAGGGCGGCGGCGCGGCAGGGCGCGCGCGGCAGCGTCAGCGCCATGCGCACCGCCGCGCCCAGATCCTGATCAAGGGCGCCGGTCACGCCATGCGTGATCACATCACGCGGGCCCATGACCGGAAAGGCGGCCACCGGGGTGCCGCAGGCCAGCGATTCCAGCAAGACCATGCCGAACGTATCCGTGCGCGAGGGAAAGACGAAGACATCCGCCGCCGCGAAACACCGCGCCAGCGCGGCGCCGCTCTGTGCGCCGGTGAACACGGCGTCAGGATAGGCGCGGCGCAGCCTGTCCCGGTCCGGCCCGTCGCCGATCAGCACCTTCGTGCCCGGCAGGGGCAGCCCCAGAAAGGCGGGCAGGTTCTTTTCCACGGCCAGCCGGCCCACATACAGCATCATGGGCCGGGGCAGCCCGGCGAACGGATCAGGGGGTGCGTCCGGCGTGTCTTGGGGGCGGAACAGGTCGGTATCCACTCCGCGCGGCCACATCATCAGGCTGCGATACCCCTTGGCGGCAAGCTCATCGCGCAGGCTTGGCGTGGCCACCATGCACCCCGCGCCACGCCCGTGAAACCGCCGCAGCACCGCATGGGACAGGCCGCGCGGCACGGGCATGCGCGCGGCGAGGTATTCGGGGAACCGCGTGTGGTAACATGTGGTGAAGCGCCGCCCCCGCCGCCGCAGCGCCGCCGCTGCGGCCATGCCCAATGGCCCTTCGGTGGCGATATGGACATGGGTGCAGTCTGCGGCATCGATCATCTGCCCCACCCGGCGAGCCGTGGCCAGCGACAGGCGGATTTCAGGATAGCCGGGCCAGCCCAGGCTGCGGAACGGCTGGGGGCTGATGATTTCCGTGCGGATGCCCCGATGGGCAAGCGCGGTGCAGGTCGCCTCGATGGTGCGCACAACGCCGTTGACCTGTGGCCGCCAGGCGTCCGAGACGAACAGGACGGATGTCATGGCCGGCCGTCCCGCGGCTGGTGGATGGCCCGCCCGGGCCGGCGTCCCTGACCATGCGGGCGCGCGGTGTCTGCCCCGCCTGTCCTTGGAAATTTCTGACCCACGCCAACCGCCTCTGCCATGTCTGCCACGGGCGGAGTATGACCACGCAGGCCCGCCAGGCAATGGGCCGTGGCGCACGGCCTGCCGTGTTTCTTGCGTCACCAAACAGAAAGGGGATTGTTTGGTGGGCGACCTTGGAATCGAACCAAGCGTGCGTCTCCGCGAGGGAGTTACAGTCCCCTGCCACACCTTGCGGCCTGTCGCCCACCGAACACCGCGCCGGACGCTGCCGGACGGTGTGCGCGGGTGTCTAACGCTGGCCCCAAGGGGCGTCAACAGGAATTTGGCCCCCCGGTATTCGCGCCGTGCAGACGGATTGCGCCACGATCCGGCCTTGCAGTTCGGGCGCACGCGGCCCATTTTCCATGGCCTAGGCAGAAAGGCGCGGCAATGGGCAAGAAACCCCAATGGGTGATTGAAAAAGAACGGGGCAAGCGGGTCTCCGCCGCGGAAACGGTGTGGCTGTTCGGCCTGCATGCCGTGCGCGATGCGCTGCAGAACCCCGCGCGGGAGCGTCTGCGCCTGATCGTGACGCGCAACGCGGCGGACAAGCTGGCGGATGCCATCGCGGCCTCGGGGATGGAGCCGGAAATGGCCGATCCCCGCAAGTTCCCCGCGCCGCTGGACCCGCAATCCGTGCACCAGGGCGCGGCGCTGGAGGTCAAGCCGCTGAACTGGGGCCGGCTGGAGGATGTGGCGCTGGGCGGCAGCGGTGACCGCGGCGCGCCGCGTGTGGTGCTGCTGGATCGCGTCACCGATCCGCACAATGTCGGCGCCATCCTGCGCTCGGCCGAGGTGTTCGGGGCCTGCGCCGTGATCGGCACCTTGCACCATTCCGCCCCGGAAACCGGCGCCCTGGCCAAGACCGCAAGCGGCGCGCTGGAACGCCAGCCCTATCTGCGCGAACGCAACCTGGCCGAGGCGATGGAACGGCTGCGGGCCATGGGCTATCTTCTGCTGGGTCTGGATGGCGAGGCGGAGCAGACCATCGAGACGGCGCTGCACGGGCGGCGGGACCGGCCCGTGGCGCTGGTGCTGGGCGCCGAAGGGCCGGGGCTGCGCGACAAGACCAAGACCACCTGCGATGCGCTGGTGCGGATCGAATTCGCGGAGTCTTTCGGGTCGCTCAATGTGTCCAACGCGGCGGCCGTTGCGCTCTATGCCGCGCAGGCGCGGGAGGGCGGGTGATGCCGCAGGGCACCAAGATTGCCACCTGCACCTATTGCGGCACCCGCGCGGCGCTGGTGCTGGCGGGCACGGTGCGCCACGAACTGGCCTGTTCCAACTGCGGCGCGCCCCTGCATGACCTGAAGATGTTGCCAGCCCGGCAGGCGCCCGCCGCAACACCGGCCAGAGGCACGCCCAACGTCAGGGCGTCCGCCACCCCACAGGGCCAGCCGGACCGTAAGGCCAAGGGCAAGCACCACCCGTCACCGGCCGGCACGGCCGCGCCCTGGGGCAATCCGGGGCGCAAGATCAAGAAGAAGGTCAAGAAAAAGAAATCCACCCTCTTCAAGGTCTTTGACCTGCTGGAGGATCTGCTGGACTGACCGCTACGTCAGCGGGGGCAGTTGCGGCTGGCCATTCGCTGCGCGCTGCAGTAAGGGCGGCACAGCGTGAACGGAGGCCCCATGTCCACCTTTGAAACACCCGGCCCGGTTGAGGAAAACTGGCGCGACGCGATCTCGACCGTGGAAGAGATCCTGGACGATGCCCGCAATGGGCGGATGTTCATCCTGGTTGACCATGAAGACCGCGAAAACGAAGGCGATCTTGTGATCCCCGCCCAATGGGCGACGCCGGATCAGATCAATTTCATGGCCAAGCATGGCCGCGGCCTGATCTGCCTTGCGCTGACCTCTGACCGGATCGAGACGCTGGGCCTGCCGCTCATGTCCTCGCAGAACTCCTCCCGCCATGAAACCGCCTTCACCGTTTCCATAGAGGCGCGCGAGGGCGTGAGCACCGGCATTTCCGCCGCCGACCGCGCGCGCACCATCGCCGTGGCGATCGATGCGTCCAAGGGCGCATCGGATCTGGCGACGCCGGGCCATGTGTTTCCGCTGCGGGCCAAGAATGGCGGCGTGCTGGTGCGCGCGGGCCATACGGAGGCCGCGGTGGATGTGTCCCGCCTGGCCGGGTTGAACCCCGCCGGCGTGATCTGTGAGATCATGAACGAGGATGGCAGCATGGCGCGGCTGCCGGAACTGGTGGCCTTCGCCCAGCGGCACGGGCTGAAGATCGGGACCATTTCCGACCTGATCGCCTATCGGCGCCGACATGACAACCTGGTGCGCGTGCGCACCGAAGAGGTGATCGAGTCCGAATTCGGCGGGCGCTGGAACATGCGCGTCTATACGGATGAAACCCATGGCGATGAACATATCGTGCTGACCAAGGGCGACCTGTCCGGCGATGCGCCGGTGCTGGTGCGGATGCACGCGCTGGACCCGATGCTGGATGTGGTGGGCACCGGCCCGCGCGGCCGCGCGGCGGAGTTCCAGCAGGCCATGCGCGCCGTGGCCGAGGAAGGGCGCGGCGCTGTCGTGCTGCTGCGCGACACGTCGATGAAGATGAACAACACCGAAGGCCCTTCGCCCCGCACGCTGCGCCAATATGGCCTGGGCGCGCAGATCCTGTCCTCGCTGGGCCTGTCGAAACTGGTGTTGCTGACAAACTCTCCAACGCCCAAGGTTGTCGGGCTGGAGGCCTATGGCCTGGAGATCGTTGGCACCCGCAAGATATCGGAGCTTGGCTGATGGCGGCGACTGAACAGCACTATACCCTGCCGCGCGCGGTTTTTGACACGGCCCCACGCATCCTGATCGTGGTGGCGCCCTATTATCGCGCCATTGCCGATGACCTGCTGGCCGGCGCCCGCGCCGAGATCGAGGCCGCGGGCGGCACGCATGACACGGTGGAGGTGCCCGGCGCGCTGGAAATCCCCACCGCCATCGGCATTGCCGAGCGGTTGCAGGACTATGACGGCTATGTCGCGCTGGGCTGCGTGATCCGGGGCGAGACGACGCATTATGAAACCGTGTGCAATGACAGCTCTCGTGGGATCACGCTGTTGGGCCTGCAGGGGCTGTGCATCGGCAACGGTATCCTGACGGTGGAGACCATGGAGCAGGCGCAGGTGCGCGCCGACCCCGCCGCGCAGAACAAGGGTGGCGGTGCGGCGGCAGCGGCCTTGCATCTGCTGGCGCTGACGCGTAAGTGGGCCGCCCGTGGTCGCGGTGTGGGCTTTGTCCCCGCGGCCTCCTCCGGCGCCGGGGATGGCGCCCTCAAAGGCCAGAATTGATGACGAACGAAGATCGTGACACCCTTCACCGCCAGCGCTCTGCCGCGCGGCTTTATGCCTTGCAGGCGTTGTTCCAGATGGAAAGCTCCGGCCAGGGTCTGAACACGGTCAAGCAAGAGTTCCTGGAGCACCGCTTTGGCGCGGATTACGATGACGGTCAGCTGGAAGACGGCGATATCGATCTGTTCGTCACCCTGCTGGAAGGTGCGGTGAACTGGCAGGCCAAGATTGACCAGATGACAGACCGCGCCCTGGTCGAAAAATGGCCGATCAAGCGGATTGACCCGACGCTGCGCGCGTTGTTCCGGGCCGCCGGGGCGGAGCTGTTGCAGGACAATGCGCGCCCACGGCTGATCATCAAGGAATTCGTGGATATCGCCGGCGCCTTCTTTCCCGGGGGCAAGGAAACCGGCTTTGTGAATGCCGTGCTGGACCATATCGCCCGCGAGGCGCGCCCGCAGGATTTCTGAGCCTACCGCCCGCCTGCGCGGCCCCGCTTGCGGGCCGGGCGCATCGCGCTACCCTTCCAGGGTCACGTCAAAGGAGGGGCCGCCATGCCCAAGCTCATCCTGCTTTATATCCAGCAATGCCTTCTGGGCTTTGCCATTGCCGCGTTGTTCGTCGCGGGGATGCTGTATTGGAACGTCGCCAACCTTGGCTATCTGGTGGACCGCGCACCGGGGGGCTGGCTGGCTGTGTTCCTGTTGTGGGTGTTCAACGGCATCGTCTTTTCCGGTGTGCAGTTTGGCATCGCCATCATGCGCATGGGCCGTGAGACGGACGATTAGGCTTGACCCCGTCAGGGAGAGGCAGGCCTGGCCCGGAGGGGCGAAGGCGGCGGGCACCACGCCAACCGTGGGGTGAGACGCATTCCCGAGGACCTGATATTCAGGTGGGCGCCAGGTAGCAGGACCACGGTCCAGCCAGAGCCAGCTCCCTCGGATTTGCTTAAGGCCACCGGAATGTCACCAGTCACGCGAAGGGCAGACGCCCGCCTGATCCACACTTAGGCCCTGCGCAGCGCTGCGGCAAGGGGCGGCAGTGAAAATCGGCGCTTGTCATGTGTTCAGTGTTTGTTCACAATCTGCTCATGGCGCAGGCATCGTCCCCCCAGCCCGATATGGCCCTTCCCGCACTGGCCCCTGGGCAGTTGCTGGCGCGCGGCGTATCGCGGCATCTGCTTTCGCACGGCTTTGCCACGGTGGAGGAGTTCGTGCCCACGCGTGGCCTGCGGGTGGATGTCATGGCGCTTGGCCCGAAGGGAGAGCTGTGGGTGGTGGAATGCAAATCCAGCCGCGCGGATTTTCAGACCGATCACAAATGGCAGGGCTATCTGCCCTGGTGTGACAGGTTTTTCTGGGCGGTGGATCCGCAGTTTCCGGTGGATCTGTTGCCGCCGGACAGCGGGTTGATGCTGGCGGACGGGTTCGATGCCGAAATCCTGCGCATGCCGGATGAAACCCGCCTGCCGGCCGCGCGGCGCAAGGCGTTGGTGCAAAAATTCGCCACCCATGCCGCGCGGCGCTTGCAGGCGCTGCGGGACCCGGGCGCTAGCGTCTGGGCTTGACCTGCCGGGCGGCACTGGCGGCAGCGCGCATCTCCTCGGCGATTTCTTCGGCCTCTTCCGGGGTGAAGTCCATTGGCACCTCCAGCCCGTCGGCCTGGATGAACAGGCGCACCATGCCCTGATCCGTGGGACCGATCTGCAGGTTGGCTTCGATGTCGCGTTCGTCATTGATGCCCATGGTGCTCTCCTTTTTCGGCGGGCGGGCTTGCGTGATCCCGCCGCCTGCGCCTAGCCTTGGCCGTGCAAAAAGGCAAGGAGAGCCATGTCACCAACCCCGTTGCGCCCCTATCTGCCCACTGATCATGACTGGCTGGTGGATCTGCATGGCCGCGTCTATGCGCAGGAGGAGGGCTTTGATGAGAGCTTTCCCATTCTGGTGGACCAGATCCTGACCGATTTTGAAATGGTCCATGACCTGGCCAGTGAACGCGGTTTCGTGGCCCAGGACGGTCAGACACGGCTGGGCAGCATCTTCTGCGTGCGCTCGGATGCCACAACGGCCAAGCTGCGGCTGTTCGTGCTGGCGCCAGAGGCCCGCGGGCGGGGCTTGGGCCGCCAGATGCTGTCGGCCTGCATGGATTTCGCCCGGCAGTCCGGATACATGCGCATGGTCTTGTGGACGCATGAAAGCCACCGCGCGGCCTGTGCGCTGTATCACGCGGCGGGCTGGCGGATCACCAGCAGCCGCCCGGTGCGCAATTTCGGTGTCGATCTGGTGGAACAAGCCTGGGAAATTACCCTGTGAATCGGCTTGCATTGCCGGGCGGGGGGGGCTAAATCGCCTGCCAGTGCCGCCTTAGCTCAGTTGGTTAGAGCGCTAGATTGTGGATCTAGAGGTCCCCCGTTCGAGCCGGGGAGGCGGTACCACTTCCCAACCCGTGCAAGATGGCCCTGCGGTGTGACACAGCCCGGCAACACAGATTTCCCGCCGTTTCGGTGCCGCCGATGACGGCCCTGATCCGCCCGGCCGAGGCCACGGATGCCCCGGCCATTGCCGAATTGTGGAACGCGGTGATTGCGCAGACCACCATCACCTTCACGACTGAGTTCAAGACACCCCAGGGCATTGCCCGGGACATCGCCGATCGGGGCGGGGCGTTTCTGGTGGCGGTGGCGCCCCCGGATGATCCGGGCACGGCGGGGCAGGCGGCCTGTCTGGGCTTTGCCACCTATTTTCCCTTTCGTGGCGGGCCGGGGTATGCGCGGACCAAGGAACACAGCATCATGCTGGCGCCGCAGGCCCGGGGGATGGGGCTGGGCCGCGCCCTGATGGCCCGGCTGGAGGATCACGCGCGCCGGTCTGATGTGCATTCGCTCTGGGCCGGGGTCAGCGGCGAAAACCCCGCAGGTGTCGCGTTTCACCGCCAGCTGGGCTTTGCCCATGTCGCCGTGCTGCCGGAGGTGGGCTACAAGTTCGGGCGCTATCTTGATCTTGTGCTGATGCAAAAAAGACTGACGTGACGCACTGACCGCGCGGCCGTGGCGGGGTAGAGTGGCGCCATGACTCTTTGGGACCGTATCCTTCACGCTGTGCAGGCCGTCGCGGGTGGCGGGTTGCTGCATGTGTTTGAACGCCTGCGCACGCCGCCCGAACGCAGCGTGGGCTTTACCATTGCGGTGATCGCGCTGTCGGCCAAGATGGCCAAGGCCGATGGGCTTGTCACCCGCGATGAGGTTTCAGCGTTCCGAGAGGTGTTCTTCATCGCCCCCCAGGATGAGGCTGGCGCCGCGCGGGTGTTCAACCTGGCGCGGCAGGATGTTGCGGGCTTTGAGGAATATGCACGCCGCATCCGCCGCATGTTCGAAGAAGACAGCGAAACCCTGCTGACGGTGCTGGAGGGGCTGTATCACATCGCGCTTGCGGACGGGCGGTTTCATCCGCTGGAGGATGCCTTCCTCAACCGGGTAGCCGAGATCTTTGGCATTTCCGCGCCGCATCTGGACGCGCTGCGCAGCCGGTTCGTGCCCGATGCCGCGCGCGATCCCTATGTGATCCTTGGCGTGACGCCGGATATGGACCTGGCGGAGATCCGCAAGGTCTGGCGCGGCAAGGTGCGCGAAACGCATCCCGATGTGATGATCGCGCGCGGCGTGCCGGAAGAAGCCGTGCGCATTGCCGAACGCCGTCTGGTGGACATCAACCGCGCCTGGGAACAGATCGCCAGCCAGCGCGCCGCGGGCTGACCGCGCGCCCTGTGGCGGCGGATCAGTTGACGCTCACGACCTCCGGCTCTGCCTCCAGCGCGGCGGCGAGAGAGGCAAAACGCACCTCGGCCACCTCGCCAAACAGGGCGCGCGCCTCTGGCGCAAGGGTCAGGCGCAGGCGGTTGCCGCCATCGTCGCGCAGCAGGGTCAGCCGCGCGGCATCGGATTGATCGGGGGGCAGCCAAAGCATCGCACCAAAGCGCATGGCCCGGCCCAGCACCTCTGCCTGTTTGCGGTCCTGTTCGGTCAGCAAGTCCGACAGCGCCGCGAATCGCGTGCCGGCCACCTTGTTGCGATAGCGATGCATCAAGGCCAGCCCCAGGAACACGCGTTCCCAATGGCGCAGGCCGCCCAGGTTGGCGCGGGTGGCGTTGTCGAAACAGGTTTCCGCCCGGTAGTCGGGGTGCGCGCGCCAGCTGACGTCATGCAGCAGGCAAGCCGCATGGATGATGCGCATCCGCTGCGGACCGGCATCGGGGAAGAGCGGCTGGACAAAGTTGAACAGCGTGGCCCCAAACCCGGGAAACCGCGCCTCGCGCGTTTCGGCAAAACGGGCGGCTTCCAGCAGGGGGTCACGGTCCCGCAGGGGCTGGGGCATCTGTTCATACAGCACGCCTTCGCGGATACCATAGCTGCTGGTGGCGATGTCATGTGGGGCAAAGACCCGCACGACCTGTTTCAACACCTCTGCCGCCAGCGGCACCAGCGCCATGCGCGTGGCGGACAGCCGCGTGCGGGCGCGC
This sequence comes from uncultured Paracoccaceae bacterium, assembly GCA_965660085.1. Classification (GTDB taxonomy): domain Bacteria; phylum Pseudomonadota; class Alphaproteobacteria; order Rhodobacterales; family Rhodobacteraceae; genus CBFHYV01. Next base: position 12,764 of record CBFHYV010000009.1, on the reverse strand, counting down.
AGATCGGCCAGATCGGCCTGCGTGATGTAATCCACGGTGTCCATCACGTCATCGATGGTCATGCGGTATTCATGCAGCACATGCAGCGGATAGGCGCGGCGTTCCATGTCGATGCGGGCAATGGCGCGCCAGGAACCGCCGACCAGGAACAGCCGGTCATGTTGCGGGCCCATGGTCTCTGACAGGATGCGCACCTCGGTCTTGATGTGGCGCTGCAAGGCCTTGCGGTTGTCGGCCAGCGCGGCAAGTTTCAGCGGCCCCAGGGCCGAGGTGATGCAGCGGCCCACGGTGCCAGCCGACACCTCCGCCAGCTCCATGGAGGAGCCGCCGATGTCACAGACCAGCCCATAGGCATCGGGCCAGCCCAGCAAGACGCCCTGCGCGGACAGGCGGGCTTCCTCCGGGCCATCGATCACGCGGATGTCCAGCCCGGTTTCGCGGGCCACTTCGGCGCAGAAATCCGGCCCGTCCTCCGCCTCGCGCATGGCGGCGGTGGCAATGGCGATCAGCGGCGGCAGGCCCAGCCCCTCGGCCACGGCCTGAAAGCGGCGCAGCGCGCCCAACGCGCGGATGCGGCCCTCCGGGTGCAGGCGGCCGGTGTCCGCCATATCGGTGCCGAGGCCGCACATGACCTTTTCATTGAAGAAATACGCCGGGCTGCGCGATGCGCCGTCAAACACCACCAGCCGAACGGAGTTTGAGCCGATATCGACCACACCGACCCGGGACACAGATTGGCGCATGGGGTCGTCGGGGGGGAGGGGTGCCGCGTTCATGCCTGCCGTCATCTCGATTGCGGCGCGACCTTGGCGCAGCGGCGCCATGGGGTCAAGCCAACGATGCCGGGGAAATGGGTGGAGCGGGTGAAGGGAATCGAACCCTCGTATGCAGCTTGGGAAGCTGCCGTTCTACCATTGAACTACACCCGCAGCGATGGGGGTGATAGCCCATGATGCTGCGCTGGGCAAGCCGCTTTGGCGGCCGGGCGCATCTGTGCATATGCGCACCAATCGCGTGAGGCGGCGGGGCTATGGGTGCGTGACGCGCGGCCTTATGTTCGGGTCATCCACCCCGATAGGAGAGCCGAGATGAGCTGGAACCCTGCACTGGACCCTCACTGCCCCACTGGAGACGAAGTTGACGCGATCGAGACGCTGATCATCCCGCGTGCGCGGGACCTGGGCGGGTTCGAGGTGCGCCGCGCCCTGCCTGCGCCACGGCGCCAGATGGTTGGCCCCTTCATTTTCTTTGACCAGATGGGCCCGGCGGAATTTCTGCCCTCGCGCGGGATGGATGTGCGCCCGCACCCGCATATCGGGCTGGCCACCATCAGCTATCTGTTTCGCGGCCGGATGCATCACCGGGACAGCCTGGGCACGGACAGCTGGATCGAGCCGGGCGCCGTCAACTGGATGGTTGCGGGGCAGGGCATCACCCATTCTGAGCGCACCGATGACGCCACCCAAGTGGACCCGATGCCCTTCTTCGGCATCCAGACCTGGGTGGCCCTGCCCAAGGATCACGAAGACCGACCGGCGGAGTTCCACCACGCCGGGGCCCGGGCGCTGCCGCTGCTGGAGGCAGAGGGCAAGCAGGTGCGGCTGATTCTCGGCTCGGCCTGGGGGCAGACGGCGCCAGTGCAGACCGCGTCAGAGATGTTCTATGCCGATGCCGTCCTGCAGCCCGGCGCGGCGCTGCCCCTGCCGGACAACCATGAGGATCGTGGTGTCTATGTGGTGGAAGGCACGGTCGAGCAAGCCGGACAGACCTATGACGCCGGGCAGATGATGGTGTTTCGCCCGGGCGATCGCGTCAGCCTGCGTGCCGGCCCGGCGGGGGCGCGCGTGATGCTGCTGGGCGGCGAAACGCTGGAGGGGCCGCGCTATATCTGGTGGAACTTCGTCGCCTCCTCGAAAGAGCGGATCGAGGCGGCGAAGGAGGCCTGGCGCGAGGGCGACTGGGCGCATGGCCGCTTCAGCTTGCCGCCGGGCGATGATGCGGAGTTCATCCCCTTGCCGGATCGGTGAGGGGGCGGAATTTTCGCACAAAGGCGCTTGACGATCCGCCGGGCTTTCCATACACCGCCTCTCACGCTTGGGAAGCCGGGCGGCAGCGGGCGGTTGTAGCTCAGTTGGTTAGAGTACCGGCCTGTCACGCCGGGGGTCGCGGGTTCGAGCCCCGTCAACCGCGCCACCGCTGCCTCATCTTCCCGATCGCGATGCGCGGTTGTAGCTCAGTTGGTTAGAGTACCGGCCTGTCACGCCGGGGGTCGCGGGTTCGAGCCCCGTCAACCGCGCCATTCGATCATTCCGAGATAAGAATAATATAACAGGGCGCCAGCCTAAAGCGCTGTGTCGGCCCTTTTGTGACATGATTATTGGCATGAAAAGGCGCCCCGGAGGGCGCCTGTCATCAACTCAGGGTCCTTGATCTTTCGCCGATCAACCGCGCCAAGTGCGCACCGGACCACAATCCATGTGGACGAAGTTTGACCGGCCGTAGGATCCGACCCCGCCCGCCTTGCATGCGGCTGCGGCGCGGGCCATCTGGCTGACGCTGCGCGAGGCCAACCGCAGGTCCGCGGCTTGACCCTCCATGTGCAGGGAATTCTTGGCCACCCCGCGCGAGCGCGAGCGCAGCATCGCGTTGGTTTCGGGGCAGCGATAGCCGGACAGAAGCATGTAGGGTTCGCTGGCATCCATCAGGTTGTGGGCCGCGGCGAAGATGTCTATGGCGCGCGTGTCGATCTGCTTGATCTCATCGCTGCGCCAGTCACGCATGAACCGGTTCACCTCATCCAGCGCCTCGGGGATGTAGGAGCCATCGACCCAGTAGATCATGTCAATCCGTTCGCCCGTGCGGCCGGAAAACATGCGGATGCGGCGGATGTCGCCACCGCCACGCAGGAAGCCCGCGGCCAAGGAATAGGTCGGTGCCGCTGCCAAGCAGGTTGCCGCGAACGCGCCAAGCACGCCCCGGCGCGTCAGGTTACGCCTGTCATCTGTCTGCATCGTCAGATCTTGTCCCGTTTTCGCCTGAATCACCGTGGCGTTGCACGGCGCTGCCGTAAGTTGTCCCAAGTGGGGTATTCCACAGTGGACCTCCGGCGAAAAGCCCCGCAAATGCAGCGGGATGTTATCGGCGGATTCTTGCAAATTTGGCACAACCCAGGGTTTTTCATCCTTCGATGCAAAGCTGCACCATTTGGTAACCAATGGGTGGTCCCTTGCGGGATCGTGATTGGCCGGACGGCCCGGATTTGCCATTCTGAAGCCGAATATTGAACGGAGATCTTGATGACCTTGCTTGCCCGGTTCTGTGCAATCGCTCTTGGTGCCATGATGGTCGTGGCGCTCGTCCCGTCGGGCGCGCGGGCACAGGACCAGATGCCGCTGGCCTACAGCCAGGCGGTGGCGCAGGGCGTGGCAGGGCGCGCCGGCATGGCGGAATTCTACCGCGAGCGCGATTTCGCCCCCTTCTGGACAGCCCAGACGCCGGAGGGGCAGGCTCGCCGCGCGGCGCTGTTCGCCGCTGTTGCCCGGGCAGAGGATCACGGTCTGCCGGCGTCTGCCTATGGCGCGTCCCAGCTGATGGCGCAGATGCGCGCGGTGCGCACCGCGGCACAGCTGGGCGGGGTGGAGGTCGCGCTGGCAAAGATGTTCCTGGATTATTCCGAGGATGTCAGCTCGGGCTTGCTGGAGCCTCAGTCGGTTGTCGATGGGATCGAGCGTGAGGCGCCGCGCCCCGATGCGCTGGCCCTGCTGACCCAGGTCCAGGACGGGACGGCCGACTATGTGCTGCGCAGCCTGCCGCCGCAGACCCCGGAATATGCCCGCCTGATGAAGGCCAAGCTGCGGCTGGAGCGTGCGATGCGTGCCGGCGGTTGGGGCGAGGATGTGCCGGTCAGCAAGCTGGAGCCGGGCGATTCCGGCCCCCGGGTTGCGGCGCTGCGCAACCGGCTGGTGCGCATGGGCTATCTGGCGCGCGGCCTGTCGGCGGAATATGATGCGCCGCTGCGGGCGGCGGTGATCCGGTTCCAGGAGGATCACGGGCTGACCGCCGATGGCGTGGCCGGTGACTCCACGCTGGAGGCGCTGAACACCCCAGTCCATGAGCGGCTGCAATCCGTGATCGTCGCGATGGAGCGCGAACGGTGGCTGAACCTGCCCGATGGCCTTGGCGCGCGGCATATCCTTGTGAACCTCACGGATTTTCACGCGCGCATCATCGATGACGGCAAGGTGACGTTCGAGACTCGTTCAGTTGTGGGGCATCGGGACCCGGATCGGCGCACGCCCGAGTTTTCGGATGTGATGGACCACATGGTCATCAATCCCAGCTGGTACGTGCCGCGGTCGATCATCGTGAACGAATACCTGCCGCAGCTGAAGAAGAACCCCGGCGCGGTGTCCCATATCGAGATCACCGACAGGCGCGGCCGCCAGGTCAGCCGAGAGCAGGGCTTTGCCGATTACACCGCCGCCAGCTTTCCCTATGCCATGCGCCAGCCGCCGGGCCCGGGCAACGCGCTGGGGCAGGTGAAGTTCATGTTCCCCAACCACCACAACATCTACCTGCATGACACCCCGGCCAAGAGCCTGTTTTCGCGAGAGGTGCGCGCCTACAGCCACGGCTGCGTGCGGCTGAATGATCCCAAGGATTTCGCCTATGCGCTGCTGGCGCGGCAGAGCAACGATCCTGTGGCCGAGTTCCAGCGGCATCTGCGCACGGGCCGCGAGACGCGGGTCAACCTGGAACAGCCGGTGCCCGTGCATCTGATCTATCGCACCGCCTTCACGACGGCGAAGGGCAATGTGCAGTTCCGCCGCGACATCTATGGCCGTGACGCGCGGGTGTGGCAGGCGCTGAGCAGCGCCGGGGTGGCGTTGCCGGGTCTTCAGGGATAGACCCTCCGTCAAACCAAGACGGAGGCCGTGATGCGCCACACAGTCCAGCAAATCGCGCAGGCCCTGGGCCTGCGTATGGAAGGGGCGGGCGATCTGCAGATCGTGGCGGCGGCCGAACCCGCCGATGCCGGACCGGATGATCTGGCCATCGCGATGAAGCCGGCATTTGCCGCGCAGCTGCCGCAGGGCCGCGCCCGCGCAGCGATCCTGTGGGACGGGGCGGATTGGCGCGAACTGGGGCTGGAGGCCGCATTGCTGGCGCCGCGTCCGCGGTTTGCGCTGGCGGGGCTGTCGGCGCTGTTGGACGACGGGGCCGATTACGGCACTGGCGTCTCGCCGCATGCGGTGATCCACCCGCAGGCGAACATCGGTGAGGGCTGCACCATCGCCCCCTTTACCGTCATCGGACGCGGCGCGCAGATCGGTGCGGGCAGCGTGATCGGGCCGCAGTGCTATATTGGCGCGGACAGCACGCTTGGCGCCGGGGCCATGCTGCACGCCGGCGTCCGGATTGCCCATGGCGTGCACATCGGCGCGCGGTTCGTGGCGCAGCCCGGCGCGGTTGTGGGCGGGGACGGGTTTTCCTTTGTCACTGCGGAGCCGTCCGGCGTGGAAAAGGCCCGCGCCAGCCTGGGCGGTGAGGGCACGGCGGAGGCCCAGGCCTGGAGCCGCATCCACTCGCTCGGCGGGGTGGAGGTGGGCGATGACGTGGAAATCGGCGCCAACAGCTGCATTGACCGCGGCACCATCCGCGCCACCCGCGTGGGCACGGGCACCAAGATCGACAATCTTGTGCAGATCGGCCACAATGTGACCATCGGCCAGCACTGTCTGCTGTGCGCGGGGGCCGGCGTTGCGGGATCCTCCGTCATTGGCAACCATGTGGTGCTGGGCGGGCAAAGCGGCGTGAGTGACAATATCACCGTGGGCGACAATGTCATCGCCGGGGGCGGCACCAAGATCCTGTCCAAAGTGCCGGCGGGGCGCGTCCTGCTGGGCTATCCGGCGGTGAAGATGGACCAGCATATCGAGATCTACAAGGCGACCCGCCGCCTGCCGCGCCTGCTCCGCGAGGTCGCAGAGTTGCAGAAAGCCGTTTCCAAGCTGATGGCTAGGGATTAAATGACCGGCAGCCGCAGGCAGAACTGAAGGGAGCGTGTGATGGACGTGCAGTCTAAGGTCATCGAGATCGTCGCCGAACAGGCGGTGTTGGAGCCGTCTGACGTGTCACTGGACAGCACGCTGGAGGATCTGGGCATTGACAGCCTGGGCCTGGTCGAAAGCATTTTCGCGATCGAGGAAGCCTTCGACATCTCCATCCCGTTCAACGCCAATGACCCGCAGGCCAGCGATTTCGATATCTCGAACGTGGGCAGCATTGTCGCCGGGATCGAGGCCCTGATCGCCGAACAGAAGCCCGCAGGGTGAGCGGCATGACACGGCGGGTTGTCATCACCGGGGCGGGCACGATCAACGCGCTGGGCCACAATGTGGCCGATACACTGGAAGCCATGCGCGAAGGCCGCTGCGGCATTGGCGAGTTGCAGTTCCGCGATGTCGATCGTCTGTCCATCCGCATCGGCGGGCAGGTCACCGGGTTTGACCCGGAGGCAGTGTTCAACCGCCAGCAGCTGGTGCTGTATGACCGGTTCACCCAGTTTACCCTGCTGGCCGCGCAGGAGGCCATCGCGCAATCCGGCCTGGAGTTCACCGGCGAGCTTGCCGCCACCTCCGGGGTCGTGCTGGGCACGGCAGGCGGCGGGGTCAGCACCTGGGATGACAACTATCGCTCCGTCTACGAGGACGGGAAGAACCGGGTGCATCCCTTCGTGGTGCCCAAGCTGATGAACAATGCCGCCGCCAGCCATGTATCCATGAAATTCAACCTCAAGGGCCCGAGTTTCACGGTCTCCACCGCCTGCGCGTCATCCAACCACGCCATGGCGCAGGCGTTCCAGCTGGTGCGCAGCGGGGCCACGCGCGCCATGGTCACGGGCGGATCGGAATCGATGCTCTGCTTTGGCGGCGTCAAGGCCTGGGAAGGACTGCGCGTCATGAGCCGCGATGCCTGCCGCCCGTTTTCGGCCAATCGCAACGGCATGGTGCAGGGTGAGGGCGCGGCGCTGTTCGTGTTCGAGGATTATGAGCACGCCCGGGCCCGCGGTGCCGAGATCCTGGCCGAGGTCTGTGGTTTCGCCATGACCTCTGACGCGGGCGATATCGTCATGCCGTCCAAACAGGGCGCGGCGCGGGCCATGGCGGGTGCCCTGGCGGATGCGCGCCTGGCGCCGGAGGACGTGGCCTATATCAACGCCCATGGCACCGGCACCGCCGCCAATGACAAGACGGAATGCGCCGCCGTGGCGGATGTGTTCGGCACCCATGCCGATGCGTTGATGATGTCCTCCACCAAGTCGATGCACGGCCATCTGATTGGCGGCACCGGGGCGGTGGAGCTGCTGGCCTGCATCATGGCGCTGCGCGACGGGATCGTGGCGCCGACCATCGGCTATGAAGAGCCGGACCCGGAATGCGCGCTGGACGTGGTGCCCAATGAGGCGCGCGAGGCGCGGGTGGATGTGGCCTTGTCCAACGCCTTTGCCTTTGGCGGGTTGAACGCGGTTCTGGCGCTGCGGCGGGTTTAGCGCCCGCGCCAGATCCATCCGCCGCCAAAGATCCGGCTGCTGCCCGTGTCATAGAACACGCAGGCCTGCCCGGGGGAGACGCCTTCCTCCGGCGTCAGCAACTCCACCTCGGCCGTTGTAGGGCCGGTGGGGCGGATGATGGCGTCCCGCGGGGGGCGGGTTGAGCGGACCTTGACCGCCACATGCCATTCCGCCGCGCTGTCAAACGGCGTGTCACCCAGCCAGTTGATTTCGCGCACCGGGATCGTGCGGGTGGACAGCATCTCCTTCGGGCCGACGATGACGCGGCGCGTGTCCACATCCAGTTTGACCACATACAGCGGCTCTGACAGCCCGCCGATGCCCAGCCCGCGGCGCTGGCCGATGGTGTAGTGGATCACCCCGTCATGCTGGCCCAGCACGCGGCCATCGGCATGCACGATTTCACCGGGTTCCGCGGCCCCGGGGCGCAGCTTTTCGATCACGGCGGCATAATTGCCATTGGGCACGAAGCAGATGTCCTGGCTGTCGGGCTTGTCAGCCACGGTCAGCCCATATTGCGCGGCCAGTGTCCGCGTCGCCTCTTTCGAGGGCAGATGGCCGAGGGGGAAGCGCAGGTAGTCCAGCTGTTCCGGCGTGGTCGAGAACAGGAAATAGCTTTGATCGCGTGCCGAATCAGCCGCGCAGTGCAATTCGGCGCCATTGGGGCCGAGCTTGCGCTGGATGTAATGGCCCGTGGCCATGCAATCGGCGTCCAGGTCACGCGCGGTTTGCAGCAGATCCTTGAACTTGACCCGTTCGTTGCAGCGGATGCAGGGCACCGGGGTTGCCCCGGCCAGGTAGCTGTCTGCGAATTCGTCGATCACCGCGTCGCGGAAGATGTTTTCATAATCCAGCACGTAATGCGGAAAGCCCATGGTTTCCGCCACCCGGCGGGCATCGTGGATGTCACGCCCGGCGCAGCAGGCGCCTTTCTTGGCCAGGGCCGCGCCGTGATCGTAGAGCTGCAGCGTGACACCGACCACATCATAGCCCTCGGAGGCGAGTTGCGCCGCCACGACGGAGCTGTCCACGCCACCGGACATGGCCACGACAACGCGCGTGTCCTGCGGCGGTTTTGCGAATCCCATCGAGTTGATGGCCGTCAGGGTCTGGGGCATGTCTCCTCCGTTTCTCGCAAAAGGCGAAAAATCATAATGAGTTACCGGGCGACGTTTTACCGCCTGTTAAACGCGGCAAGGGCATGTGTGACACCGCCAAGAAGGGGGTCACACGTATGTATGTGAAAAAGCTGGAAGGACCAAGGGCCGTTACCTTGCCTGACGGCTCCGTGATGCGGCGCTCTGATCTGCCGGACCCGAAAACCCGGCGCTGGGTCGTGTCGCGCAAGGCGGCGGTGGTGCGGGCGGTGCTATATGGCCTGCTGTCCCGCGAACAGGCCTGCGAGCTGTATGACCTGAGCGATGAAGAGCTGTCTGAATGGATCAGATCTGCCGCACTTGGCGGCATGTCGGCGCTAAAGGCCACGGTTTTGTGCCGGGCGCAGGAACAATCCCACCAATAGTTCGTGTCATGATTGAACAGAGGCGCTAACTTTTCCCCAGAGGTAACTACGCGTTAACTGTTTGCCCCTCATTAATCATGTGAACAAAAGCAAAACTTTCGGAGTTCCTGCCATGCGTGTATTGCTCGTAGAAGATGATCCGGCCACCTCCAAGAGCATCGAGATGATGCTGGCCAACGCGAACCTGAATGTCTACGTCACCGATCTTGGCGAAGAAGGCATCGACCTGGCCAAGCTCTATGACTACGATCTGATCCTGCTGGACATCAACCTGCCGGACATGAGCGGCCATGAGGTGCTGCGCCACATCCGCATGGCGCGGATCGAGACGCCGGTTCTGATCCTGTCGGGCGAGGATGATACGGACAGCAAGCTGCGCGGTTTCGGCGGTGGCGCGGATGACTACCTGACCAAGCCGTTCCACCGCGAAGAACTGGTGGCGCGCATTCACGCGATCATCCGCCGGTCCAAGGGGCATTCGCAATCGGTGATCCGCACCGGCAAGATCTGCGTGAACCTGGATGCCAAGACCGTGGATGTGGATGGCACACCCGTGCATCTGACGGGCAAGGAATACCAGATGCTGGAATTGCTGAGCCTGCGCAAGGGCACGACGCTGACCAAGGAAATGTTCCTCAACCATCTTTATGGCGGCATGGATGAGCCGGAATTGAAGATCATCGATGTGTTCATCTGCAAGCTGCGGAAGAAGCTCAGCAAGGCCACGGGCGAGGACAGCTACATTGAGACGGTCTGGGGGCGCGGCTATGTTCTGCGCGATCCGCAGCCGCGCAGCGAAGCGCCCGGCGCACTGGCCATCGGCGCCTGACCGGCTGGACCCGCGCCCGGCTTCGCCCTATCACCTGCGATAGTCAGAACGCGGGGTGGGCAAGACCATGGCGGATGTTTCGGTCGATCAGCTGTCAGAAGATGAGGCCCGGCAAGAGCTTGAGGCTCTGGCCAAAACCTTGGCCGAGGCGGATCGGGCCTATCACGGCTTGGACGCGCCCGAGATTTCGGACGCGCAATATGATGCGCTGAAGCGGCGGAATGCGGCGATCGAGGCGCGCTTTCCCCAGCTGATCCGGCCCGACAGCCCGTCCAACCGGGTCGGCGCCGCACCGTCCGAGGCCTTTCAGAAGGTTGCCCATAGCCAGCGGATGATGTCGCTCGGCAATGGATTCTCGGATGAGGATATCGTTGAATTTGATGCCGGGCTGCGCCGCTACCTGGGCCTGACACCAGAAGATCCCCTGGCCCTGACGGCAGAGCCGAAGATCGATGGCGTCTCCCTCAGCCTGCGGTATGAGGGGGGGAAGCTGCGTCTGGCGGCCACGCGTGGCGATGGCGCCGTGGGCGAAAACGTCACCGAAAATGCGCTCACCATTGCGGACATTCCGCAGCAGCTGACCGGCGATGCACCCGATGTGCTGGAGGTGCGCGGCGAAGTCTACATGAGCCATGCGGATTTCGCGGCGATGAACGCGCGTCAGGCCGAACAGGGCGGCAAGATCTTCGCCAACCCGCGCAATGCGGCGGCCGGTTCTCTGCGCCAGTTGGATCCTGCCGTGACCCGCGCGCGGCCCTTGCGCTTTTTTGCCTATGGCTGGGGGCAGCTTTCAGCACCGCTGGCGGAGGGGCAGAAATCCGCGCTCGACAGGCTCGCCACGCTTGGGTTTCAGATCAACCCGCTCACCCAGCGCTGTGCCGATCGGGCCGAGGCGCTGGACCACTACCGCCGGATCGAGGCCGACCGCGCGAGCCTTGGCTATGATATCGACGGTGTGGTCTACAAGGTTGATTCGCTGGCGCTTCAGGCGCGGCTGGGCTTCCGCTCAACCACGCCGCGCTGGGCGATCGCACATAAGTTCCCGGCGGAGCTGGCCTGGACCGTGCTGCGCGCCATCGACATTCAGGTGGGCCGGACAGGGGCGCTGTCGCCAGTCGCACGGCTGGACCCGGTGACCGTGGGCGGGGTGGTTGTGTCCAACGCCACTTTGCACAATGAAGATTACATCGCAGGGAAAGACAGCGCCGGCGCCCCCTTGCGCGGTGGGGTGGATATCCGCATTGGCGACCATGTGCAGGTCTATCGCGCGGGCGACGTGATCCCCAAGATCGCCGATGTGGACATCCGGCGCCGCCCCGCAGATGCGCAGCCCTTTGCCTTTCCGCGCGAATGCCCGGACTGCGGCAGCGAGGCCATCCGGGAGGAAGGCGATTCGGTCCGCCGCTGCACGGGCGGGCTGATCTGCCCCGCGCAGGCCGTGGAACGGTTGCGCCACTTCGTGTCCCGCGCCGCCTTTGATATCGAAGGGCTGGGCGCCAAGCAGATCGAACAATTCTACAAGGACGGCTGGATCAAGGAACCGGCGGACATCTTCACGCTTGCCGCGCGCTATTCGGATGGGTTGCAAAAGCTGCGCAACCGCGAAGGGTGGGGCGAAAAATCCGCCGCCAACCTCTTTGCTGCCATTGAGGCCCGGCGGCAGATCCCGCTGGCACGGGTCATCTTCGCGCTGGGGGTCCGCCATGTGGGCGAGGTGGCGTCCGCCACGCTGGCGCGCCATTACGGAACCTGGCAGGCGTTCATCACTGCGATGGATGCGGCCGCCCCGACCGAAGGCGAGGCATGGGAGGATCTGAACGCGATTGACGGTGTTGGCCCGGTGATGGCGCGCTCTCTGGTGACCACCTTGGCCCAACCCGCTGAGCGGGCCAGCATTGACCGGCTGTTGACGCATCTGCAGGTGGAACCGGCGCAGGCCGCGCCACAGGCGGAGGACAGCCCCGTGGCGGGCAAGACCGTTGTCTTTACCGGCACATTGGAACGGATGACCCGGGCCGAGGCCAAGGCCCGCGCAGAAGCCCTGGGCGCCAAGGTGGCAGGCTCGGTCTCGGCTCGCACGGATATCCTCGTCGCCGGGCCGGGCGCAGGCTCCAAGGAGAAAAAGGCCCGCGACCTCGGCATCCAGATACTGGATGAGGATGCCTGGCTGACGCTGATCGGGCAGGCATGACCACCCGGCCGGAGCCGCTGTTCGGCCTGTTCGCCACGCTCACCGGGTTGGAGGGCGTGGGCCCCAAAACCGCGCAGTCCCTTGAAACTACGGGTCTCATTGCGCCGCGGGACCTGGTGTTCACCCTGCCGCATTCGGGCCATGACAGGCGGTTGCGCGCCAGCGTGGCCGAGGCCGAACTGCCCGGCATGGTGACCGTTCTGGCGCGCATCGGCGCCCACACCGCGCCGCGCCAGAAAGGCGGCGCCTATCGCATTGCCGCGCAGGATCAGCATACATCGTTTCAGATCGTGTTTTTTCACGCCCGGGCGCCGTATCTGACATCGGTGCTGCCGCCGGGGGAAACGCGGCTGGTGTCCGGCAAGGCGGAGGTCTTCAATGGCGTGGTCCAACTGACCCACCCGGACATCATCCTGCCCCCCGATCAGGTGGATGCCCTGCCGGAGTTCGAGCCTGTCTATCCCATGCCGCAGGGCATCCCGCAGAAGACCATGCAGAAAGCTGTGCGCAGCGCATTGGCACGCTTGCCGGAGCTGCCGGAATGGATTGATCCGGCGCAAGTGCGCGCCGCGGGCTGGCCGGACTGGCGCAGCGCAGTGCGTGCGGCCCATGCGCCGGACAGCCTGGCCGATCTGTCGGCCAGCCATCC